>NZ_JBICXE010000071.1:0-22458 GCF_043200155.1 Streptomyces sp. NPDC048473 | reverse complement strand
GCGCCGGACCGGCTAACGGTCCGGCGCTGCTGTGCGCTCTGTTCCCGAGGTCTGCGCGGGCCGGTGATTCGTCCGTGGCGTCAGCCCACCATCGGTAGGATCCTTCGCGACGGCGCCGCGCGCAGTTCGTCCACGGCCACCGCCTCCCCGCTGTCCGCGCCGACACAACTGACACGGACGACGGGGGCGTCGCCGGTGTCGCGGCCGGCCGTGGCGTCGAGCGCGAACACCACCGCCGAGTTCGCGCAGGTCTGCACGGACCTCGGCGTGATCAGATCGCGCGGCGCGGTGGGCACGAGCGCGGACAAAAAGGGGAAGCTTCACAGGACACCAGGACGCTCGCGCGGAGTGAATCCGCAGAGCCGGCACGGTTGCCGAAGCAGCTGCTTCTGCAGCACGGCACGAGGCGTTGGCGCCCCCGGCGTCCGCTCGCATCCGCAGCGGGGTGGGTGGGCAGAAGGTTTCCCCACACCCGCCATGGGTGGTTCGTATCGACGCCTTCACCGGTGTCAGTTGCGGAATTCGCTGGATTCGACTCCGTTGATGGTCGCGCCGGCCTGCTGGTAGGAGGGGGCGATGTTCGTGAGGAGGTCGGCTGGGAACTCCAGCTGCGGCCGGGTCGCCTCGTCGAGCTCGGCAAGGTGCCCGTCGGGGATGGCCACGTCCAACGAGGCGAGGTTGGCGTCGAGCTGCTCGACAGTGCGGGCCCCGATGATGGTCGAGGTCACCTCGGGCTGCTGCCGGACCCAGGCCAGCGCGACCGCGGCCATCGAGGCCCCCAGCTCCTCGCTGATCCTGCGGAGCAGGTCCAAGGCGGCGAAAGTGTCCTCGCTCAGGTGCCGGGCGGCCTGCCACGCCCGCCCCGAGCCCGCCGGGGACGCGTTCTCGCGGGTGTACTTGCCGGTCAGCACACCGCTGGCCAGCGGGCTCCACGGAGTGACGCCGAGCCCGAGTTCCCGCGCGACGCCGAACTGTTCGCCCTCCACGGTGCGGCTCAGCAGGGAGTATTCGACCTGGATGGCGGCCACCTGCGCCCAGCCCCGCAGTTCCCCGATGGTCGCCATGCGGGCTACCGCCCATGCGGGGGTGTCGGACAGCCCGATGTAACGGATCTTCCCGGCCCGGACCAGGTCGTCCAGGGTCGAGAGCGTCTCGTCCAGCGGGGTGTGCCGATCCCAGTTGTGCTGCCAGTACAAGTCGATGTAGTCGGTGCCCAGGCGGCGCAGCGAGCCCTCTACCTGCTGCATGATCGCTTTGCGGCCGGCACCGCCGCCGTTCGGGTCGCCGGGGAACATGCCACCCGCGAATTTGGTCGCGATCACCAGCCGGTCGCGCAGTCCCCGGTGCTTGTCCAAGTACGCGCCGATGGTCTCCTCGGAGCGGCCTCCGTTGTAGACGTTGGCGGTGTCGATGAAATTGCCGCCGGCAGCGAGGTAGCGGTCCAGGAGGGCGGTGGACGTCTGGTCGTCGGCGCCCCGGTCGGCGTCGCCGAAGGTCAGTCCCCCCAAGGTGATCGGGCTGACCCGCAGGCCGGAGCGGCCCAGCGTACGGAACGATTTCAACTGCATGAGTGTGGTCCTTTCGGTGGAGCGCCCCGGGGCGAGGCGTGTTGTCGGATGCGCCTCATCGGTTGCGTGACGTGCGACAGCGATGGCGCTTCGCAATGCCCGATGCCCAGGTGGAAGGCGTGTGTCTCACAGTGGACGACAGAACTGAAGACATCGCCGCAACCGAGGGCCTCAACACACACTTTGAGTGCATCGCCAAGGAGGCGGGCGTGGGCAGCGGCACCCTGCACCGGAACTTCCCCACCCGGGAGAGCCTGATCGAGGCCGCCTACCGCAACGAGGTGGCCGAACTCTGCGACGCCGCCCCCGGCCTCCTGGCAACCCTGCCGCCGCGCGAGGCCCCGCGCGCCTGGATGAGCCATTTCATCGACTACGCCGGCGCGAAGCCCGGCATGGCCGACGCCCTGCGGGCCGCCATCGCCGCGGGCGGCAACCCCTATGGCCACAGCCAGGACCTGATGCCGGAGGCCCTCTCCTCCCTGCGGCAGGCCGGCGTCGAAGCCGGCACCCTCCGAGCCGACATCAGCGCCACCGACATGCTCACGATGCTCACCGGCATCGCGCTCGCCGCGGGCAAGCCCGATCAGCGCGACCAGGCCGAACGCCTCCTCGACCTCGCCCTGGACGGACTGAGCACCGGCGAGCCCTGAACTTCGGCGTTGCGGGCAGCCGCGAGACCAGGGTCGACGCTCACAAATAGTCATCTGGGTAAGTTCTGCGAGCACCCCGGAACGCGCCCGTTGTCCATCAAATCGCTCGCAGTAGCACTCTCGAAACCTGCGTGTTCTGCGACGGCGCGGTGGTCCTACCGCACGTGATCGCTGCGTTTTCGCTGGTGGGCGTGAACTTCTCTGCGGACGGGGAGATGCGACATCTGTTCGCGATCGTCAGCGACACATACTCACCGCACCTGGCCACCAGGCGGTGCCGCCGGTGGCCGACTGGGCGGAGGCCGGCAATGTCGAGATGGGGTGAGCCATGACTGCCAAGACGGATCCGGCCATGGTTGCCACATCCCCAGCTTTTCGATGACATCGGCCGGCCGTGGCAGCGTCGGGCTGACGCTTCCGGTGGCCTGCTTCATGCTCGCCGGGAACGGGACATACTTGGTTGACCGCCTCGACGGGGGTCTCCACCAGATCGGTGTCGTCTCCGCGGTAACCGAGGCTTGGGAGGTTGGCTACCGAGTTCGCATACGAGGTCAGGTCGTACGGACCGCGGTGGACGATCTGCACGATGCTGTTCGGGCAGTAGCGGCTGCTCGCGGACGGATCCATGCCATGCATACCTTGCGCCAGATTCTCCTGGCGGTTTGTGCAGGCCGGCGCCGCGGTCCGGTTTATGGGTCGCTACGAGAGCGGAGTCACGTCCACCTGGCGCCACGTCGCCACCGGGCCGGGGTCGCGGGCATCCTCGGGGGTGACCCAGAACGCCCTCCCCAGCTCGGCGCTGTACTGGGCGCCCGCCCGCCCGTCCCCGGACGAGCGGCCGGTGAGACGGCGGCCGATCCACGGCACCAGGTGGCGGCGGGCGAAGCGGAGGTCGTCGACGCGTCGTATCGCCCATTTCGGGGGCACGGCGGCCGGGAGCGGCGTCTGCCAGTCGTTCTCCGGCGGCAGCCCCAGCGTCTGCCAGACCGCCTCTGCCACCCTGCGGTGCCCGTCGGCCGTGAGATGCAGCCGGTCGACGTCCCACAAGCGGGGATCGCCCAGGGCCGGTGCTCCGTACAGATCAACGACCGATGCTCCGTGGCGGGCCGCCAACTCGTCGACCAGAGAGAACAGCTCCTCCATCCGCGGACGGAAACGTTCCATCACCGGGCCGTTGCGGCCGGGGCTGCGCATGAGCACAAGCTTCCTGCATGAGGGCGCGAGACGTTCCACGGCCTCTTCGAGCCGTCCGCGGACCATGACCATGTCGCACTTGGGCCGCAGCGTGTCATTGAGACCGCCGACGAGCGTGATCACATCCGCCTGCATGGCGGCGGCCACATCGACCTGCTCGTCGACGATCTGGCCGATCAGCTTGCCCCGTACGGCGAGATTCGCGTAGCGGAATCCCGGAGTACGGACCGCGAGCCGTCCGGCGAGGACATCGGCCCAGCCCCGGTACGAGCCGTCGGGCAGCAGGTCCGACATGCCCTCGGTGAACGAGTCGCCGACCGTGACAAGACTGGTGTAGGAGGCATTCATTTCCATGGCGATGCGATCCTATCGCGGTGGGGTCCGACCCCTTCCGGAGGCGTCGGCCGGCTACCGGGCGCGGCAGTGCGCTGCCCGCGGCCGCGACCTCAGTCGCTCAGGGCCAGCCGAAGGCCGAACCCGGCGATGACGGTTCCGGTGATCCGGTCCAGCAGCCGGCGGGCCTGCGGGCGCTGCAGCCAGCCCCGCAGAACCTGAGCGAAGGCGACCAGCAGCGCCGACCAGAGCAGGCCCAGCACGATGTGTACTCCGGTCAGCAGGAGGCCTGTGGCGAAGTGCGGGGCGCCTGCCGGGATGAACTGGGGCAGGACGGCAACGTAGAACACGCCCATCTTCGGGTTGAGCAGATTGGTCAGTGCGCCCTGCCGCCACCCGGCAGCGAGGCTGTCGGTTCCTTGAGAAGTCAGGGCACGAGCCTCGGCCCCCGGGGCCTCCACCCCCTCGGTGTCCCGGCCGCGCAAGGTGTTGATGATCATGCGTCCGCCCATCCAGAGCAGATACGCGGCTCCGGCGTAACGCAGCGCTTCGTACGCGACGTGCGAGGCGGTGAGCAGTGCCGTGACACCGAGCGAGGTGAGCGCGCCCCAGGCCAGGGTGCCGCTCTGGATGCCGAGGACGACACCAAGCGCACGCTTGCGGCGGCCGAGCGCCGAGGTGCGAAGGATGAGGGCCGTGTCGAGGCCGGGAGTGAGGGTGAGCAGCCCTACGACCAGGGCGAATGACCATATTGCGGTGCTGATTGCCATGGACTGTCAGATTAGCCGAGTCAAGTGGCGGGCCCCTCCGCAGGGGGGGCGCGGCCGAACCCGCACCGCGCCCCGCCGGCCACCGGTCAGCCTGCCCCGGTTGAACCCGCACCTCGCCTCCAGCAGCCCCCGCCCACCGGTCAGCGTGCCTGCGGCCGGCCCACCAGTTCGCGCAGCACGTCCTCCATCGTGACCATTCCGGCCAGTCGATCGTCCTCGTCCACAACCGCTGCCAGATGTGTGCGGCTGCGCCGCAGCGCGGTCAGTACGTCGTCGAGCGGCGTGTCGGCCCGCACCCGGGCAATCGGCCGCATCGCCGTCACGGGGAACGGCACATCGCGCGGTGTGGCGTCCAGGGCGTCCTTCACATGGAGGTAGCCCAGGATCCGCGCCTCGCTGTCCATCACCGGGAAACGCGAGAAACCGGTCTCGTACGAGAGCTGTTCCAACTGCTCCGGCGTCGTTCCGATCCTGGCGTACACCACCCGCTCCACGGGCATCACTACATCCCGCACCGGGCGACGGCCCAGCTCAAGGGCGTGGTGCAGGCGCTCGGCCGCGCGGTCGTCGACCAGCCCGGCGTCCCCGGCGTCCTTCACCAGCCGGGCCAGTTCGTCGTCGGAGAACGTGGCGGACACCTCGTCCTTCGTCTCGACCCGCAGGAGTTTCAGCAGCGCGTTGGCGAAGGCGTTGACGGCGAAGATCACCGGGCGCAGCGTCCTGGCGAGGGTCACCAGCGGCGGTCCGAGCAGCAGCGCGGCCCGTACGGGCTCGGCCAGTGCGATGTTCTTCGGCACCATTTCGCCGAGCAGCATGTGCAGATACGTCGCCACGGACAGTGCGATCACGAACGAGATCGGATGGACCAGTCCGTGCGGCACACCCACCGCGTCGAAGACGGGCTCCAGCAGATGCGCTATGGCCGGTTCGGCGACGATACCGAGGACCAGCGTGCAGAGGGTGATGCCCAGCTGCGCCGCCGCGAGCAGCGCCGATACGTGTTCGAGGCCCCAGATGACGCTTCGTGCCCGCCGGTTCCCGTTCTCGGCCTCCGGTTCTATCTGGCTGCGGCGTACGGAGATCAGCGCGAATTCGGCGCCGACGAAGAAGGCGTTGACGACCAGGGTCATCAGTCCGATGAAGAGCTGGACGGCGATCATCGTGCGTCCCTTGTCTGCTCGTCGTCGCCCGGCAGCGGCGCATGCAGCAGGGCCCGCGCGGCACGGCGCCCGGAGGCGTCCACCACATCGACCCGCCAGCCGGCCAGCTCGACCGAATCACCGACGGCAGGGATGCGGCCGACCTCGGTGGCGACAAGTCCGGCGAGTGTTTCGTACGGTCCGTCCGGCACCCGCAGTCCGATCCTCTTCAGCTGGTCCAGGCGGGCGGCGCCGTCGGCCGACCACAGGGTCCGTCCGTCGGCGTCCTCGCCCGCCGGTGCCAGGTCCGGCGTCTCGTGCGGGTCGTGCTCGTCGCGCACCTCGCCGACCACCTCCTCGACGATGTCCTCCAGAGTCACGACGCCGGCCGTCCCGCCGTACTCGTCGATGACGACGGCCATGGCGAGCTTGCCGGACAGCCGGTCCAGGAGCCGGTCCACGGTGAGGGTCTCCGGTACGAGCAGGGGCTCGCGCAGCATCTCCGAGACGCGTGTGCGGGGCCGTTGCTCGACCGGGATGGCCAGCACGTCCTTGATGTGTGCCACGCCGACGACGGTGTCCAGGCTGCCGCGGTAGACGGGGAAGCGGGACAGCCCGGTCGCTCGGGTGGCGTTCGCGACGTCCTCGGCGGTCGCCTGCACCTCCAGGGCGGTGACCTGCACCCGCGGGGTCATGACGTTCTCCGCCGTGAGCTCCGCCAGATTGAGGGTGCGGACGAACAGCTCCGCGGTGTCCGCCTCCAGTGCGCCCGCCTTCGCCGAGTGCCGGGCCAGCGCCACCAGCTCCTGCGGGCTGCGCGCCGAGGCCAGCTCCTCGGCCGGTTCCAGACCGAAGCGGCGCACGATCCGGTTCGCGGTGTTGTTGAGGTGGCTGATGAACGGCCGGAAGATGGCGGTGAAGGCCCGCTGCGGGGTTGCTACGGCCTTCGCCATGGCGAGCGGGGAGGAGATCGCCCAGTTCTTCGGGACGAGTTCGCCGACGACCATCAGGAATACGGTGGACAGCGCGGTTCCCAGGACGAGAGCCAGGGTGGACGCCACGCCGGGGGACACGCCCACGGCCTCCACCGGACCGCGGATCAGCTTCGCGATGGACGGTTCGGAGAGCATGCCGACCACCAGATTGGTGACGGTGATGCCGAGCTGTGCGCCGGAAAGCTGGAAGGTGAGGCTGCGTACGGCCTTCATGGCGCTCGCCGCGCCGCGCTCACCCTGCTCCACGGCCCGTTCGAGCTGACCGCGCTCGACGGTCGTGAGAGAGAACTCGGCCGCGACGAAGGCGCCGCAGGCGAGCGAGAGCAATACCGCCACGAGCAGCAGAAGCACTTCGGTCATCGGTTCACCTCCGTCCCATGATCGGGCAGGGGCAGGAGGATCGCTCGATGTCGGCGGTGCCGACTACTGGGAGGCTCGCCCATGGGCGGACGCTCACACCTTTCGGAAGGATTGGTCAGGAGACCACCCATCGTAAAGGATCAGCAAAGTCGTCCGCCCTTTCGGGTGATCGCGTCAGTCCGTGAGGGGCTTCACCCAGCGCCGCCAGCGGTCCTCGCGTTGGTAGCCACCCGCAGCCCACGTGCGGTGTGCCCGCTCGTTGGCCTCCAGGACCATGGCGTCCACCCGTCGCCCGCCCAGGGCGATGAATCGCTGTTCCGCTGCTTCCATCAAGGCGGTGGCGATACCTTGCCGGCGGCAGTCCGGGCGTACGGCCAGCCGGTAGGCGGAGCATCGCCAACCGTCGAAACCGGCTATGACGGTTCCCGCGAGAAGATCGTCACGCTCTGCGAGAAGCAGGGCTTCGGGGTCTCTTGAGATGAGTCGCGCCACCCCGTCGTAGTCGTCGCTGATGCTCGTTCCTTCTGCGGCTTCGCGCCAGAACTGCAACACGGCGTCGATATCTGTGAGGTTGGCGCAACGGATGTGGAGATCACTCATCGGGCGAGCCAAGCAGAGCGACGGCCCGCTCGGCGAACGATTTCCTCGCTGAGGAACCGAGGGGCACGGAGTCTTGGTCCCGGACGCGTACAGGCGAAGGGTGGTGGCCTTCCGCGGCGCCTCCGGGGGACCAGTCGATCCAGCAGTCAGAGTTCCGCGTCAAGGATGCTCAAGAACGCCGTGCCGTCCACGCTCCCGTCGGCTCGGGGCAGCGAGAGCTCCGCCCAGATGACCTTTCCCTGGGGGGTGTAGCGGGTGCCCCAGCGTTCGGTCAGCTGGGCGACGAGGAACAGGCCGCGGCCTCCTTCGTCCAGCGCAGCGGCGTACCGCAGATGGGGCGAGGTGCTGCTGCTGTCGGCCACCTCGCAGGTCAGGGTGCGATCGAGCAGGAGTCGTATCGTGACCGGTGCGGAACCGTAGCGGATGGCGTTGGTGATCAGCTCACTCAGCACCAGCTCCATGGCGAACTCAAGCTCGGACAGACCCCAGTCGTCGAGCTTCTCGGCCACGGCGGCACGCATCCCCGCCACAGCGGCGGGATCGAACGGCACGTCCCAGTCGGCGACGTGGTCGGGCGGGATCGCCCGTGTGCGGGCGATGAGCAGCGCCACATCGTCCTTCGGCCGGTTGGGCAGGAGCTCGTCCAGCACCGCCTGGCAGCTCTCCTCCGGCGACCGGTCGGGATGGGACGCCAGGGCCTGACGCAGCAGCTCGATCCCCACGTCGATGTCGCGGGTGCGGTCCTCGATGAGCCCGTCGGTGTAGAGAACGAGCTGCGTGCCCTCCGCCAGCTCCAGTTCCTCGGTCTCGAACGGCATACCGCCCAGGCCCAGGGGCGGCCCGGCCGGGAGATCGGGGAACGACACACTGCCGTCGGGCTGGACCAGTGCGGGCAGGGGATGCCCGGCGCGTGCCATGGCGCAGTGGCGGGAGACGGGATCGTAGATCGCATACAGGCAGGTGGCGCCCGTGATCCCCGCACCGGCGGCCGTCTCCACCTCCTCCTGGTCGATGCGCCCGACCAGGTCGTCGAGGTGGTTGAGGATCTCGTCGGGCGGCAGGTCGAGGGTGGAGAAGTTGTGCACGGCCGTGCGCAGTCGTCCCATCGTGGCGGCTGCGTGCAGGCCGTGGCCGACGACATCCCCGACGACCAGCGCCACCCGACTGCCCGGGAGCGGGATCACATCGAACCAGTCGCCGCTCACCCCGGAGACCGCGGGCAGGTAACGATGGGCGACCTCCAGAGCGCTCTGCTCGGGCAGCGCCCGCGGGAGCAGGCTGCGCTGCAGGGTCACGGCCAGGGCGTGCTCACGGGTGTAGCGGCGGGCGTTGTCGATGCTGACCGCCGCCCGGGCGACCAGTTCCTCGGCCAGGGACAGGTCGTCCTCCTCGAACGGCTGCGGCTTCTCCGAGCGCCAGAAGTTGGCCATGCCCAGAATGACGCCCCGTGCCTGGAGGGGCACGGTGATGAGCGAATGGATGCCGTACTCGACGACCCTCTGTGTCCGCTCCGGGTCCTGGGCGAGCCAGCCCGGCGCGGCGGACAGGTCGGGCACCAGCTCCGACCGGCCGCTGCCGAAGGCCTTTGCCTGCGGCGTGGAGGGGAGGAAGTCGATCAGACGGCCGCGTTCATAGAGGGGATGGTCGTCCCGGATGCCCTGGACGGCGGTGCGGCGCATGTCCGTACCCGCGTTGGTCGGCTCGTCCCCGTGCAGGACCGGGTCGGCCAGATCGACGGTGACGAAGTCGGCGAGCCGGGGGACCGCGACCTTCGCCAGTTCCTCGGCCGTACGCACCACGTCGAGGGTGGTACCGATGCCGAGCCCGGCGTCGTGCAGCAGCCTCAGGCGCTCGCGGGCGCTGTCCGCCCTGCCGGACAGCGCCCGCAGCTCTGTGGAGTCACGCAAGGTCGCGACCGTCCCCTTGGGGCCACCGTGACGATCCGTGGGCCGCTGGTTCACCGCGAGCAGCCGGTTCCCCGCAAGGTGCACTTCGTCCGTGGCCGCGCGGCCCGAGGTCAGCAGCTCCACCGTGCCCGGCTCAAGGCTGGGCAGGTCCGAGATGTGCCGCCCCTCGGCGTCGTGCGGCAGATCCAGCAGCCGTCTGGCCTCGTCGTTCGCCAGCAGCAGCCGACCGTCGTTGCTGACGATGAGCACGCCTTCGCGTACGGCGTGCAGCACCGCGTCGTGATGCTCGTACATGCGAGTCATCTCGGCGGGGCCCAGACGGTGGGTCTGCCGCTGCAGCCGCCTGGCCACCAGCGCCGTCCCGGCCGTGGCCATGGCGAGCGCGGCCGCTCCGGCACCGAGGATGATCGGAATCTGCCGGGACACCACGCTGGCCACGTTTTTGACCTTCATGCCGGCAGACACCAGGCCCACGACCTTGTGCCGGTGATCGTAGATGGGGACGGTCGCCTGCACCTCGCGGCCGAGTGGGCCGTTCACGCTCTCGGTGTACACGTGGCCGGCCAGCGATGGCGCGATGGTGCCGACGAACTTCTTCCCGATCCGGCTCGGCTGGGGATGCGTGTACCGGATCCCCTTCGTGTTCAACACGACGATGAAGTCGACGCCGGCCGCCTTCCGCGCCACCTCGGTGAGCGGTTGGAGGACCTTGGAGGGATCAGGCGTATTCAGTGCGGCCACGACGCCAGGTGAGTGCGCGAACGTCTCTGCGACGGCAACGGAACGCTGTCTCGCCTCCGCGTTGGTGTCGTGCTGGGACTGCAGCAGGAGCGCCAGCACCGCGGCCGCCACGAGGAGCACCACCACAGCCACCTGCAGGGCGAAGACCTGCCCGGCGAGGCTCTGGGGGTGCTTGTCCGTGAGTGACCGAACCGGTGCGTTCCGGAATCGGCCGAAACGTTTGGCCACATTGCCCTTTGTAACACCGCAAGGTCGACGGCGCGTCAGGCGAGGCAGGCCAGGGGGGGCCTTTCGAGCGGGAGCGCGCGGCTGTCGCAAGCGGCTTCCGAGGGACCCCGCATCCCGGCGGTGCCGTGCTCCTTGCCCTGGGCGGCGCCCGCGCAGAGCCTACGGAGGATGTGGAGGACGAATTCCGCCATGCGGTCACGGGCGACCGGTGTACGGGGCACCGTAAGGCTCCTCTTGCCGGTGCTAGCACACCCGCGCTAGCGTGTTTCTGTGACCAAGACTCAGCTGAACGTGAGAGTGGACGAGGCCACCGCCGAGGCCGCGCGACAGCGCGCGCTGCAGAGGGGGGTGAGCGTGAACCGCTACATAGAGGAGCTCGTGAAGCAGGATGCGGGCGAGGTCGGACACACCTTTGTCGAAGCCGCGGCCGACTTCATGAAGCAGTACGAGTCGGTGTTCGCCGAGGAGTTCGGCCCGGAGCGCAAAGGCACGCGTTGAACCTCCAGATCGACCTTTCCTGGCTGCTCATGGTGGCCGAACACAAGACTCCCGGTGATCCGCAGGTCGTCGACTGGGGTGCGCTCGTGGCTGCGGTGGCCCGTCATGAGGCCGAGATCTTCGGCAGCCCCGTCTACAGCGACCCGCACTCCAGGGCCGCTGCCCTTCTGCAGTTGCTGCTCCATGTGCCCGCGCTCGAACACTCCAACGCGATGTTCTCCTCGGCCGTCGCATACGGCTATCTCATCGCCTCCGGGCTGAAGGTCATCACCTCGCCCGAGCAGGTGCGCGACCTGGCCCGACTGGTGAAGGAGGGCAAGGCGGACGTCCGGGCCATCGCCGACGAACTGCGCCAGTGGAGTCTGTGACACCGCCGGTACGCGGTGGTGCACCGATGCGTCAGTCCACCGTGGCCGGCCGCCGCGCCACGCCCAGCACACATGCGGACGTGGGCAGCCGGATTCCCCAGTCGGGCATCCTGACCCTGCGGTAGGTCTCCACCGTGAACCCGGCCCTCTCGATGGCGGCCA
Source organism: Streptomyces sp. NPDC048473 (assembly GCF_043200155.1). Classification (NCBI taxonomy): domain Bacteria; kingdom Bacillati; phylum Actinomycetota; class Actinomycetes; order Kitasatosporales; family Streptomycetaceae; genus Streptomyces; species Streptomyces sp. NPDC048473. Next base: position 10,945 of record NZ_JBICXE010000071.1, on the reverse strand, counting down.
GGGTGTCGCGCGCCGTGTGACACCCGCCCGCCACCAGCGGCCAGACCGTACGGTCCAGCGCCCGCTGGGTCGCTGCCATGGCCCGGTCATCGGCCCGTACATGCTCGAAGAAGCGCAGCTCACCGCCGGGCCGCAGCACCCGTACGATCTCCGCGAGCGAACGCTCCACATTCCGTACGGTGCACAGCACCAGCGATGTGACGGCCCCGTCGAACGCCTCGCTCTTCACCGGCAGGGCCTCCGCCGCGCCTGGCACCACATCCACCGGAATTCCGGCACGCAGCGCCGACCGCACCGCCAACTGCCGCAGGCTGCGCTCGGGTTCGATGGCCACCACCTCCGACACCGCGGGCGGGTAGTGCGCGAAGTTCAGGCCATTGCCCGCACCTATCTCGATGACCCGGCCGGACATACCGGCCAGCAGCTCCGAGCGCACCGCGGCCAGCCCCGCCCCGGTCTCCGCGGCCACGCTCATCCGGGCGTAGAACCGGGCAAAGACGGGGTGGTGCACCGCGTCCTCCGGGATTTTCGTGCTGCGCAGACGCATGACGGACCTCCTCGACACGGCGCTCGACCGGAAAGGTACGGCTACTTCGATTCTCCCCCGTCCCGCACGGCCCAGTCGCTCAGTCGGCCGGCCGATTCCCGCCCAGTTCCGCCGCCAGCCAACTCCCGGCCCGGGCACGGAAGTCGGCGGGCGCCAGCGCCCCCGCACCGGCCGGCACCGCACCCAGCAGCGGGGCGCCCGCAGCCACCGGAAGGTCCTCCAGATTGCAGCGCGCCGCGAGGTCCGGCTCGGCGGGCATGCTGCCCACCACCACACCGAGGCACTCCAGCCCCCGGGCCCGCAGGGCCTCCGAGGTCAGCGCGGTGCTGTTGAGCGTGCCCAGTCCGGCCGGAGCCACGACCAGCACCGGTGCGCCCAGCAGCCGGGCCGCGTCGGCCAGGGTCGCGCCGTCGTCGTCGAACCGTACGAGCAGTCCGCCCGCGCCCTCGATCAGCACCAGATCGTGTTCGGTCGCCAGCTTCTCGGCCGCCTCGGCGATCTCGTACGGCCGTACCGGCGGGAGACCGGCCCTGCGGGCAGCCGTGGCAGGTGCCAACGGATCGGGGAACCGGGCAAGTTCGACCGCGGTCACATGGCCGCCCGCAAGCCTTGCCACCTCGGCGGCATCGCCGGGCTCGCCGGGGGACAGCCCCGTCTGCGCGGGCTTGAGCACTGCGACGCTGCGATCCCGGCACGCCGCCGCCACGGCCGCGGTCACGACCGTCTTGCCGATCTCCGTGCCCGTACCCGTCACCACCAGAACCGACATCTCAGCCCTCCCGCGCAGCCGCGCACACGGCGCGGCAGATCCGCGCCACATCCTCGTCACCGGTCACATACGGCGGCATCGTGTAGATGAGGTCGCGGAACGGCCGCAGCCACACGCCCTCCCGTACCGCCGCCCCGGTCGCGGCCTCCATGTCCACCTCGTGATCGAGCTGTACGACGCCGATCGCGCCCAGCACCCGCACCTCCCGTACCCCGGGCAGCTCCGCAGCAGGAGCGAGACCGTCCCGCAGACCGCTGCCGATCCGCTCGACCTCCTTCTCCCAGTCCTGGCCGAGGAGCAGGTCGATGGAGGCGCACGCCACCGCGGAGGCGAGCGGATTGCCCATGAACGTAGGCCCGTGCGCCAGCACCGGCACCTTGCCGCGCGAGATGCCCTCCGCCACCCGTGAGGTGCACAGCGTCGCCGCCATCGTCAGATAGCCGCCGGTCAGCGCCTTGCCCACGCACATGACATCGGGCGAGATCCCCGTATGCTCCGCGGCGAACAGCTTCCCCGTACGGCCGAAACCCGTGGCGATCTCGTCGAACACCAGCAGCACGTCATGCGCATCGCATGCCTCGCGCAGCACCCGCAGATAGGCGGGGGAGTGGAACCGCATCCCGCCCGCGCCCTGCACCACCGGCTCCACGATCACCGCGGCCAGCCGGTCGGCGTGCTCCGAGATCAGTTCCCACAGGTGTCGTACGTACGCTCCATCCGGCTCCGCGTCGAAACCGGCCGGCGGTTCGTCCGCGAAGATCTGCCGGGGCAGTACGCCCGACCACAGCTCGTGCATGCCACCCTCGGGGTCGCACACCGACATCGGCTGCCAGGTGTCCCCGTGGTAGCCGCCGCGCCAGGTCAGCAGCCGCTGCTTGGCCGGCCGCCCCACGGACCGCCAGTACTGCAGACACATCTTCACCGCGACCTCGACCGACACCGACCCGGAGTCGGCGAGGAAGACATGCTGCAGCGGCTCCGGGGTGATCTCGACCAGCCGGGTGGCCAGCCGCACGGCGGGCTCATGGGTGAGCCCGCCGAACATCACATGACTCATCCGGTCCAGCTGACCGCGTGCCGCCTCGTTGAGCACCGGGTGGTTGTAGCCGTGCACCGCCGACCACCACGACGACATGCCGTCGACCAATTCGTGCTGCCCATGGGCCGGCTCGGCGAGCCGGAGCCGTACCCCGGACGCGGACTCCACGACCAGCGGCTCCTGACGTCCTGGCATCGGGCCGTACGGATGCCAGACGTGGGCCCGGTCCAGGGACCGCAGCTCGGCCGGGGAGAGGACCTCACGCATTGGGGGCGAGATCCGTACCCGCGCCGCGACGGCGGACCGCCACCAGATCCGTGCGTGCAGCCGGGACCTCGCCGGGCTCGGCAGCGGTTTCCCCGGGCGCGTCGCCACAGGGGGCGCACCCGCCGTCGTGCGAACCGCAGCCGCCACCCGCCTGAGCACGGTGCGCAGGCAGCGTCGTCGTCCCCGCTCCCTCCACCTCGAATCCGGCGTCCGCGATCATGTCCAGATCCGCCTGCCCCGCCTGCCCCTCACTGGTGAGGTAGTCGCCCAGGAAGATCGAGTTGACCAGGTTCAGGGCGAGCGGCTGCATCGAGCGCAGATGCACCTCACGTCCGCCGGCGAGCCGCACCTCCACATCCGGGCAGACGAACCGGACCATCGCCAGAATGCGCAGACACCGCTGCGGGGTGAGGTTCCACTCCTTGGCCAGCGGGGTTCCCTCGAACGGGATCAGGAAGTTCACCGGCACCGAGTCCGGGTCCAGCTCGCGCAGCGAGAAGACGACATCGACCAGATCGGTGTCGCTCTCACCCATCCCGGCGATCAGCCCGGAGCACGCCGAGAGCCCGGCGGCCTGCGCCTGCTGCACGGTCTCCACCCGGTCCGCATAGGTGTGGGTGGTGGTGATGTCCCCGTACGTCCCCTCGGACGTGTTGAGGTTGTGGTTGTACGCGTCGGCGCCCGCCGACCGCAGCCGGTCGGCCTGTCCGTCGGAGAGCAGACCGAGGCAGGCGCACACCTCGACGCCCTCGTTCTGGCCCTTGATCGCCTCGATGGTCTCCGACACCCGGTCGACGTCCCGGTCCGTCGGACCGCGACCGCTCGCCACCAGACACACCCGCTTGGCGCCACCCGCCACCCCGGCGGCGGCGGCCTTCGACGCCTCGTCGGGTTTCAGCCAGGTGTACTTGAGGATCTCGGCCTTCGAACCGAGCCGCTGCGAGCAGTACGAGCAGTCCTCCGGGCAGAGTCCGGACTTGAGGTTGACCAGATAGTTCAGCTTCACGCGCCGCCCGAACCACTGACGGCGCACCTTTCCGGCCGCGGCCACCACCTCAAGCAGATCGTCGTCCGAGGTCGCCAGTACGGCGAGTGCTTCTTCGCGGGTCGGCAGCTCGCGCCGCAGTCCTTTGTCCACCAGCGTGTTCAGGAGGTCCATGGCGTTGATCCTGGCCTACGGGACGGCCCGCAGCCAAGGAGGAACCGGACAACAGAGCCCGTCGAGGGTGTGTGTATTGCCACACCATGACCTGCTGCGCCCCCGGTTAGGGTCTGTGAGCTGCCTACAAAAGGGACCGCTCATGCCCTTCGCCCCGTTCGACTGGATCCACGATGAGGCGCGCCGCCGCGCGGACGCCGGACTCGTCCGCACGCTGCGCCCCCGGCCCGCCGAACCAGAACTTCTGGACCTTGCGAGCAACGACTATCTGGGCCTGACCCGGCACCCCGAGATCACCGCTGCCGCGGCCGAGGCCGCGCGCAGATGGGGTGCGGGAGCGACCGGATCGCGGCTCGTCACCGGCTCCACCGCACTGCACGCCGAACTCGAACGCGAACTGGCCGATTTCTGCGGTTTCGAGGCGGCCCTGGTGCTGTCATCGGGCTACGCGGCCAATCTCGCCGCCCTCACCGCGCTCACCGGTCACGGATCGCTGATCGTCTCCGACGCGGGCAACCACGCCTCGATCGTGGACGGTTGCCGGCTCTCCCGGGCCGAGACCGCTGTCGTGCCGCATGCCGATCCCGATGCGGTACGCAAGGCATTGCAGGCACACGGGGGACGGGCGCTGGCGGTGACCGACTCGGTCTTCTCGGTCGACGGCGACGCCGCGCCGCTGCCCGAACTGGCCGACGCCTGCCGGACGGAGGGCGCCGCACTGCTCGTCGACGACGCGCACGGCCTCGGCGTGCTGGGGGAAGGCGGCCGGGGCGCGCTCGCCGCCGCCGGACTCGCGGGCGGCGAAGGAATCGTCACCACGCTCACCCTCTCCAAGTCCCTCGGCAGCCAGGGCGGAGCGGTCCTCGGTCCGGCCCGGGTCATCGAACACCTGGTCAACACGGCCCGGACGTTCATTTTCGACACGGGTCTCGCGCCGGCCGCGGCGGGCGCCGCTCTGGGGAGCCTGCGGCTGCTCCGTCGCGAGCCGGAACGCGCCGGCAGGGCCGGTGCGGTCGCCACCGCTCTGTACGAGCGGCTGACCGCGGCGGGTCTGACCGCTGTACGCCCCGACGCGGCCGTGGTCTCGGTGCGGGCGCCCTCGGCGGACGCTGCGGTGCGCTGGGCGGCCGACTGCCGCACCGCGGGAATCGCGGTGGGATGCTTCCGGCCGCCGTCTGTGCCGGACGGTGTCTCCCGGCTGCGGCTGACCGCGCGAGCGGATCTGACCCAGGAGCAGATCGCCACCGCCGTGGCCATCGTGCGCCGGACCGCTCCCGTCAGCTGACCGGACCCCGGTGCAGGCGGGAGACAAAAGATGTCCAGGCCGCCGCGGAGAACCGCAGCGGTGGCCTGGACACATCCTTGGAGTCCCGCACGGCCAGCCGCCCGTCACCGAACGGCGCGGCCTCCACGCAGTTGTTCATACCCGTGCTGTGGCTGCTGCGCCGCCACCGTAACTCGTGCTGTGCGAGGCAATCCGACATGAGCCCCCCTCGGGCCGTCCGGGGTCACCGACCGTCACGGTCGATCGCGGTGATGAGGTCCAACGAGTGCTGCGGCGACAGCGCGTGTGCCTGCATCGTGCGGAAGGCCGAGCTGTACGCCTCAAGGTCTTCTTTCCGCTCCAGATAGAGGCTACTCGTCAAATGGTCGAGAACTACCACGTCCAGATCAGAAGTGTTCGGAAATGAGAAGATAACGAAAGGTCCGGTGAGGCCGGCATAGCCACCGACCGAGAACGGCAGCAACTGAAGTTCCACGTGGGGCAGTTGAGCCACACGAGTCAGATGGCGCAGCTGGTTTCTCATCACCCGGCGCCCGCCGACCTCGCGCCGCAGCACCGCCTCGTCGAGTACCACACTCAGCCGCAGCGGCGGATCGGTTCGCAGCACCCCCTGCCGGGCGAGCCGCACCTCTACCAGGGAGTCCAGCTGGCCGGCGGGTAACCCGTCCAGCGAGGCCCGGGTCACCGCACGTGCGTAGTCGGCCGTCTGCAGGAGCCCCGGCACCACCGACGTTTCCAGGGTCCGCGCGGTCCGCGCCTGGGACTCCAGACTGATGAAGTCGCGGTACTGCGGCGGGATCAGACCGCGATAGGCATGCCACCACCCGGTGCCGCCACCGCCCGCCGAACCCGCCAGCGCGGCCAGGAGCGTCCGCAGCTGCGTGTCGTCCACGCCGTACGCGTCCAGCAGCCGGGTCACATCGGCCGGCTGCACCCCACTGACACCGGTCTCGACCCGGCTCACCTTCGACTGGTGCCAGCCGAGCATCCGCGCGGCGTCCCGACTGGTCAGTCCGGACGCATGGCGAAGACTCCGGAGCTCCTCCCCGAGCTTGCGCCGTCGTACCGCAGGGCCGTGCTGCATCTGCGGCCTCCCTCTCTTTTCTGCCGAGCGGACAGTGTGACGCCCGCACGCGGTCTTGAGCGGCAGGGTTCACCGCATTGAGCGACAGATATATGCATATCTTGGTGGATCGCCGTCACGGAGGGCAGCATCAGTGGCAATCTGGCGCGAAGCACAACCGGGACCGGTCGCGGGTCGGTCCGGGTGGGAAAGGGACGGCTCGCCATGGCAGACCATCAGGAAGCAAGCGTCACTCTGCCGAGCGAGCCGGTCTCGGTCTCGTCGGCCCGGAGTTATGTGGCCAGGGTGCTGACCGAATGGGGACTGACCGCCGACACGGAGTTCGCCGACAGCATCCGGCTCATCGTCTCGGAACTGGCGACCAATGCCGTCCAGCACACCCTCGGACAGTCGCCCACCTTCACCGTGGACCTGAGGCTGGAGCGGGAGGAACAGCTGCATCTGGGGGTGACGGACAGTCACCCGCGCCGGCCCCGGCGGTTGCCCGCCGCCGTTCAGCAGGACAACGGGCGCGGCATGGTGATCATCCGCTGTCTGGCCAAGGAGTACGGGGGCCGGCTCACCGTCACCCCCACCGCCGACGGCGGCAAGACGGTCTGGATCGCGCTCCCGTGGAGCATCCCCGTGCAGAGCTGACCGACCGTCCGATCCGCCGCCTCCCGGTCTCCCGACCGCGTGGTCACCCGCCCTCGCCGCCCGGCCGCTGCGCCGAGGCCGCCCGCCCGAACCCACTGCGCAACAGCGCCTGGAGCGTTGCCGCCGCGGCGCTCGCCCGGTCGCCGCGGTGCACCATCGAGATCGTCCGCCGGAACGCATCGGGTTCCAGCCGCCGCACGGACAGCGGCGTCGACGACATCGCGGCAACCATCTCCGGGACGACCGCCATTCCGATGCCCGCGCTGACCAGCGCACACACCAGCGCATAGCCGGGCGATTCGCAGACCACGGCGGGTGTCGCCCCCACCGCGGCCAACGCCTGTTCCACCCCACGACGCGGCGGATGCGTCGGCGCGCTGCTGATCAGCGGCCGCCCCGCAAGCTCCGTCACCGGCAGTCTCCCGGTGCCTTCGGACAGCATCTGCCCGACCGCGGTGATCAGGACCAGCTCCTCGACCAGCAGCGGTTCGGCGAATACCCCGGAGGGCCAGGCCGCTGCGGCAGCCGGCTCGTACACATGGGTCAGCGCGAGGTCGACTTCGCCCGCGGCCACCGCCGCGACCCCGTCCGGCGGCTCGTACTCGGTGACCGCCAGTTCCACATCCGGGTGGGCACGGCGGAAGGCGCTCAGCACCGGCGGCAGCAGATGGATGCCCGCCGTGGTGAACGTGCCGACCCGCAGGCGTCCGCCGGAGAGTCCGGAGAGACGGGCCAGTTCATGGCGGGCCAGGTCCATCTCGTCGAGGATCCGCCGCGCGCGTCCGACCAGCAGCTCGCCCGCGGCCGTGAGACGGGCCCCTCGGTGGTGTCGCACCAGCAGTGCGGCGCCCGCCTCCCGCTCCAGCTTGGCGATCTGCTGGGAGAGCGCGGGCGCGGTGTAGCCGAGGCGGGCGGCGGCCCGGGTGATCGATCCGGCCTCCGCGACTGCCACCAGCGCCGCGAGCCGTGTCGGGTCGTACATTAAGCGTTCCTTTTGGCAGACCCAGAAGATTGCAAGTACACGCTAAAGGCTTCGCCGGGCCAGGGTGGACCCATGGACGCACAACTGATCGCCTTCACCGCCGTCGCCGCAGGAATGGTCGCACTGCCGGGCGCGGACTTCACCGTCGTCGTACGCAACGCGCTCACCTCCCGGTCAGCGGGGGTGGCGACCGCGCTGGGCGTTGCCGGGGGACTCCTCGTGCACACCGGACTGGCCGTCGCCGGGCTTGCCGCGGTGCTGGTGACGGTGCCCGTACTGTTCCGCACTGTCCAGCTGCTCGGCGGAGCATACGTTCTCTACCTCGGCATCACTGCCCTGTACGCGGCGCGGCGCCGCACCACGGGCGGGTCGGGTGAGGCCGCGGGCGAACCCGCAGGGCAGGGAACCGTACGCGCGCTGCGCCAGGGCTTCCTCACCAACGCCCTGAATCCCAAGGCGCCGGTGCTCTTTCTGAGCCTGCTGCCGCAGTTCGTTCCCGACGGGCAGCCGCCACTCCCGAGAACCCTGCTGCTCGCGACGATCGTGGTGCTGCTTGCGTTGATCTGGTTCCCCGCCGTGGCGCTTCTGGTGGACCGGCTGGGCCGGTGGCTGCGCCGGCCGCGTACCGCCCGCGCCATCGAGGGCGGCAGCGGCGCGGCGCTCACCGCGTTGGGGCTGGTGCTGGTGTCCGGCCCTCTGCTGCACTGAGTGACGAGCGGATCAGCCGCCCGGACCTGGGCCTGTACGGCGCATCACGGCCCGGGTGAGGGCCTGATCCGCCGGACGGAGATCAGCGGACCCGCCCGTAATAGACGCTCTTCGTCCAGATCTTCTCCAGCCGGACCACCGAGCCGGTCCTCGGCGAGTGCCAGATCTTGCCCTTGCCGGCGTAGATCCCCACGTGGAAGATGCTGCGGCCGTAATGGAAGAAGACCAGGTCGCCGCGTCGCCTGTGCGAGGCCGAGATATGGCGGGTCTTGTTGTACTGCTGCTGTGCCGTGCGCGGGAGCTTTTTGCCCGCCTTCTTGAACGAGTAGGCCGTCAGACCCGAGCAGTCGAAGCGGTTGGGGCCGGTGGCCCCCCACCTGTACGGCGAACCCTTCTTCGACGCGGCGATGTTGAGTGCCTTCATCGAGAGAGTCGCTGCCTGGGCCTGGGCCGTGGCGCCCGGGGCGAGCATGGTGCCGCCGACGGCGGCCAGTGTCAGAACCGAGGCCGTGCCGGCCCGGGCGAGCAGAGACGGGACATTAACCTGCGCAGTCATGCGCAACCCTTCGTCAGCCGCCTGTGAAGGATGACCTGTCGGGTTCGGGCTGGCGAAGTTGCCCGGCCGCGCTCGGCGGCTTCACCCCGAGGGTCGACCGATGTTCCGGCCGACCCGTTGTGCTCGGGTCCTCCACTCCTGCCGATCCACTTCTGTCGACCAGGCATCCGGACGGCGGCAGGACTCGGCGTCCGCCCGGACCGCCCCGCCGCGGTGGCGGGGGCTTGTCGTCCCAGGGATCTTGACTCACCGACTGCCGGATTTCCGAAGGGAAACGACGATATGTGAGGCTCCTCACGTTTGACCCGTTCGGGTAAAGCGGATGAATTCTGAGGCCGTGCCGGTCACTCGGGACCCGTCTCGCACCAGGATCGGATTGACGAATTCCGTTCGCTGCCCTCGCGAAGAGTGCAAGTGGAGATGTCCCTCGCGAGGGGGATTTCCTACGCCGAACGAGCTAGGAATTTTGATGTGCCTGCCGGGCGTGTCGTGCAGGGGCGTTGGGCGAAGCCCGTCGGAGGTGGGTTCGGAGTTTGTTGGGCGAATCCCGGCGGTGGTGAAGGCGGGGGGAGTTGACCGTACTCAGCCAGCAGTGGAGACGAAGTGCGCTGCTCAACTCGCCTGAGCGGGGGGTACGGTGACGCGTCCGGCCCGCCGCTCCCCGTCCAGCACGCGCAGTGCCCGCGCCAGGGTGACAGCGTGGATCTGCGCCTCGCCGCGCTCATGCATCAACGCAAGAGCGTCCCGCAGCGCGGCCGCCCGTGAGGCCAGCGCCTGTGCGGCGCGCAGTGCGCCATAGGTGTCGCTGCCGCGGGCCGGGTTGATCCGGCCCAGCTGGTCGAGGACTTCGAGGTAGCAGTCGATGAACTCCCCCTCGGCGCACGTCAGTGCGGGCAGCGGCGGCAACTCCGGTGGCTGCATCCGGCGTTCACCTCGCACTGCGCGGCGGGAGCGACGACTTCCGGTTCTCCATGATGTGGTCCACCAGGCCGTACGCCTTGGCGCCCGCCGCATCGAGAATGAGGTCGCGCTCGATGTCGGTGGCGATCTGCTCGGCGCTGCGGCCCGTGTGACGGGCCAACAGTGTGGTGAGCACTGCGCGGACCCGTTCCAATTCCTTTGCCTCGATCTCCAGATCGGACGGCTGGCCCTGAACCGGCTCGGCGAGCCCGGGCTGCTGCACGACGACCCTGGCACCGGGCAGTGCGTGCCGCCGGCCGGGAGCGCCCGCGGCGAGCAGCGCCGACGCGCAGGAACCGGCCTGGCCGAGGCAGTAGGTCTCCACCTCGCAGGTGAGGTACTGCATCGTGTCGTAGATCGCGGACATGGCTCCGAACGAGCCGCCGGGGGAGTTGATGTAGAGCGACACGGGCCGGTCCGGGGCGTCGTGTTCCAGATACATGAACTGCGCGATCAGATCGGTGGCCGCGGTGTCGTCGACCGGGGTGCCGAGGAAGACGATCCGTTCAGCGAGCAGCTTGGAGTACGGGTCGAGGGTGCGGGTCCCGTTGGTCGTGCGCTCGGTGAACTCGGGCAGTACATAGCGGGCGGTGGGACGGAACAGCATTGGCGGTGCCTCTCCTCCGGGGTCTGTGCGGGGCCTGCACAAGCGTCTGTACGGGGGCCCGCACAAGCGTCTGTAAAAAATGTACAGGACGTACAGAAGGTTATGATGGGAGCGTGATCCTGGTGATCCACTAAAAGTCCCAGGTCGGAGGCTGTTTTGACTGTTCGCTGAGGGCGGATATCTCACAATCTCTAGACGTCTTGATCATCAGGCTGCTTCGCCCTCACTGAAACCGAGTAGAGAAGTGAGGTGGTCCGAGGCGACGCGGAGGTCCTCGTGGCTCGGGTGGACGTACACCCGCTTGGTGAAGGTGGCGTTGGCATGCCCGGCCCATGCGGCGAGGACG
>NZ_JBICXE010000070.1:0-22883 GCF_043200155.1 Streptomyces sp. NPDC048473 | reverse complement strand
GCGTCCCGGATCGCGGACAGCCACAACGGGCCCTCGCCGGTCGCGATCATCGTCAGGTCGGTGACCCACAGCCGGTTCGGTGCACTCGCGGTGAAGTCGCGCTGGACCAGGTCCGGGGCCAGGGTGGCCTTGGGGTCCCGGCGCGTGAAGCCCTTGCGACGCGGGCTGATCCCAGCGAGGTCGGCCTCGCGCATCAGGCGCTCGACCCGCTTGCGGCCCACGTGGACGCCCTCACGCTTGAGCACGGCATGCACGCGCGGCGAGCCGTAGATCCCGCCCGAGTCGGCGTGGATCTCCTTGATCTGCTCGGTGAGTTCCGCGTCCCGGCGCACGCGTTCGCACGGCTCGCGCTCGGCACGGCGCCAGCGGTAGTAGGTGGAGGAAGGGACGGACAGTTCCCGGAGTACGGGCTCGACCCCCAGGTGCGGGTGCTCGTCGAGGAGCGCCGTCACCTGGGCCGGGTCGGGTCGAGCTGGGCCGCGAAAAAAGCCGAGGCCGTCCGCAGGACCTCGTTCGCCCGCTTGAGCTGGGCGTTCTCCTTGCGCAGCGCGGTGAGCTCGGCGCGTTCGTCGGTGGTCAGCCGGTCATCGCGCTCGCCGGCGCCGGCCTCGGCCTGCCGGATCCAACCGCGCAGGGCCTCCGGATGCACGCCGAGATCGACGGCCAGTTTCTTGATCTGCGGCTTCGGATCGGTGGTGCGGTACATCCGTACCGCACGCTCACGCAACTCGAGCGAGTATTTCCTGGGGGCAGCCATGGTCGATGTTCCTCTCATGAAAACCATCTGACCCTCTGTCACCACACTCCGCATCTCGGGGGAACCTCACGCAGCCGGAAGGCAGCGCCCGCCGTTGCGCGGGCCGCTACTCCTGATCGTCAATCGGCATGAGCGCCCGTAGCTGAGATGGAGACACGCGGCGTCCTGCGGGTATGCCGCCGCCGTTGGGCCCGGGGTGTCAGGCGGCGAAGGCCAGGTACGTGCCGACAGTGAGGCCGGAGAAGGTGATGAGCTGGCGGGGCTTGAGGCAGGTGAAAGCGGCGTGCATGGCGATGCCAGCGGCCACGGCATACGGCATGGTCTGCGGGATGAGTAGCGCTGGGGGCAGTGCGATCTCCGTCGCGATGGCGGTGGCCGAGATCAGGCGCCAGAGGCGGACATCCTGGTCGGTGAGGTTGCCCATGTGGCGGCGGACGAAGCCGGGGACGGCGTACTGGCGCCGGTAGGGCAGTTGCTCCCTGACCTGGGTGTAGACGTGGATCCACTGGGCGAGGTAGAGGCCGGTGCGGAATTGGGGGGAGCGGAGTTTCTGCCAGGCACTGTTCCAGTAGATGTCAGTGGTGACCAGCACGAGGAGGCACTGTGCCCAGGTGTTGGCCGTGCTGGGGCTGTGCTCGATGTGGAGACCGTGGCCGAGGTTGCCGGCGGCCAGGAGGCAGGCTCCGGTCAGCAGGGTGAACCGGACGGCGTTGGGGCTCTTGAGGTAGAGGAGCTCCATGGCCGCTCCGGCGAGGATCAGCACGAGCGACAGCCGGGGGGCGAGACCGGCGGCCAGGGTGACGGCGGCGGCCGTACGGATGAGCAGCGCGGGACGGTAGGCGCGGGCGAGGAGCTGGGTCCGGGTGGGACCGAAGCGCTGTTTCGCGAGGTGGGAGCTGAGCGAGCCGGGGGTGAAGCGGTCCCAGCCGCCTTGGCCGATGGAGAGGGCGAACCGCAGGGCAAGGACGGTGCCGAAGACGATCCGGAACTGCTGGAGCCGTCCGGGGTCGGTGGGGTGCTGGAAGCCGGATGTCAGGGCGTCAAAGAACCACATGGCTGTCTTTCACCTCGATGGGCTGCTCGCCCTGGGCGTTCAGGAGGCGGCCGTGGCCGTCGACCTGTTCGTACCGGCCGCTGCGGGTGAGGTAGTTGAGGACTGCCTGGAGCTGAGGCGGTCCGAGGATGAACGAGCCCGGGGACAGGTAGTCGTAGACGTTCACGGGCTCGGTGCGGCCGTCTTTGGTGCCGGTGAGCGTGATGACGGTGAAGGTGGCCCGGCAGAACATTTTCCAGCGGAGCCAGCGGCCGGGCAGGCGGGTGAAGCCGGTGATCATCCATGCCACCACGGCGAGGGTGGCGGCCATTTGGGCAGCGGACAGCACGGACACGTGCATGGGCGGGACTTCCGTGATGGGAGGGCGAAGGTGCAGTGGCCGGCCCCGTGAACGGGGCGGCTGGGTCAGCGCTCCGGCTTGGCAGGCCGCTGCATCAGTGCGGCCGCGGCCTGGTCGAGGCTGATCTTCTGGTGCAGCAGGTCCGACGTCACTTCGGTGATGGGCATTTCGACGCCGTGGCCACGGGCCAGGTCGAGGATTGCCTCCGCGCTTTTGACGCCTTCGGTGGTCTGCCGGGTGGCGGCCGTCGCCTGTTCGACGCTCAGGCCCTGGCCGAGATGAACACCGAAGGTGCGGTTGCGGGAGAGCGGGGAGGAGCAGGTGGCCACCAGGTCGCCCAGACCGGCCAGACCGGCCAGGGTTGCCGGGTGGGCGCCCATGGCCGTGGCCAGCCGGGTGGTTTCCGCCAGCCCGCGGGTGATGAGCATGGCCGAGGCGTTGTCGCCCAGGCCCATGCCCGAGGCGATGCCGACCGCGAGGGCGATGACGTTCTTCACGGCGCCGCCGAGCTCGCAGCCGGTCACGTCGGTGCTGGTGTAGGGCCGGAAGTAGGGGGTGTGGCATGCCCGCTGAACGCGTTGTGCGGTGTCCTCGTCGAGGCAGGCGACGGTCGCGGCGGCAGGCTGTCCGGCCATGATCTCGCGTGCCAGGTTCGGGCCCGACAGCACTGCGACGCGGTCTTCGGAGACGCCGGTCACCTCAGTGATGACCTGGCTGGCCCGCAGGCCGCTGCCCAGTTCGATCCCCTTCATCAGTGACACGATCACCGTGTCGGGCCCGATGTGCGGCGCCCAGGCGGCGAGGCTGGTCCGCAGAGACTGCGCGGGAATGGAGAGCACGAGGTAGTCCGCGCCGTCCAGCGCGGCGGCCGGATCGGTCGTGGCCGTCAGGGAGGCAGGCAGCGCGATGTCCGGGAAGTAGCCGGGGTTGCGGTGCTCCTGGTTGATGCCGTCGGCGATCTCACTGCGGCGGGCGTGCACGATAACGTCGCTGCCGGCGTCGGCCAGGATCTTGGCTACCGCGGTGCCCCAGGACCCGGCCGAGAACACCGCCGCACGGGCGGAGCGGTGCTGGGTCACTGCGGGGTCCTCTCGCTGATCGCGGGCCTGTCGCCGGGGTGGCGGCGGGGCGCGGTCATCCTATCGGCCGCGCCGGGTGCCGCCGGGGCGTTCGCGGGGCGCCGCAGGGTCAGCAGGACGGCACGACGGCCGGGCAGTGTGGGCAGCATCTGGTGCGCCTCGTGCAGCATGTTCGCCGCCTGAGCCTCGCCCAGCTCGGCCCGGAGCTCATCGGCGCGGGTGATCCACAGCCGGTAGAGACGTTCCCGCATCGCGGGCTCTGCGGGGCGCTCGTCCACGTGCTCCACCATGAGCCCGGCAGCGCGGGCCTGCTCCGGTCATGCCGGTGTTGCGCCGTGGCGTAGCGACCGGGTCATGACGAGTCGGCCGCCCGGAGCCAGGATGCGGCCGAGCTCGTGTACTGCCTTCTCCCGGTCGGCAGCGCGGCCGAGGGCGTCCACGCACACGATGCCGTGGGCGCTGGAATCGGGCAGGCCAGTGGCCTCCAGCTCGGCGACGCGGAAGGCGGCGCGGTCGGTGCCGCCGCCGAGGAAGTGGGGGCGGCGGTCGGTGGCCTGGGTGACGGCGACAGGGGAGAGGTCGAAGCCCTCCAGGCGCAGGGCAAAGGCGCGCGCCAGCCACAGGCCGATGCCGCCGGTGCCGCAGCCGGCGTCGACAAGGAGCTGCCCCGGCCGCATCCCCAGACGTGCGGTCATCAGCCCCAGCAGAGGCCAGTCGCAGGAGCTGGAGGTGGCGACCTCGGCCGGGTAGTGCACCCCCATCGCCGCGGCGTACATCCGGGCAATCAGCCCGGTGCGGGCGCGGGCGGCGTGGAAGGCGTCGTATTGGGCGGAGCGCGGCCGGGCGGGCGAACGGGGAGCGCAGGGTGGTGCCGTGGTGGTTTTCATCGGGGCATCGATCTCCTGATCCGCGAGTGTGTTCCTGGGCAGACGACGTGCACGGCATGGACCGGGTCGGCTGGGGCGGACAGGTCCAGGGCCACCGGTTCGTGCCCGGTGACGCGTGCGACCCGCCGTACCACCTCCCCGGCCTGGTCGGCGAAGCCGCCGTCAGGCGCAGTGAATTGGGCCGTCACCTCCGGCCACGGCGCGAGGCCGGAGGTCTGCGCTGGGGCGAAGGGTGAGGCGTCGAGGCTGCTGGAGTCGCTGGGGAGGTCGTCCCTGGTACCAGCAATGGCGGTCAGCCGGGACTGCGCGGCCTCGGTCAGCGCCCGGGTCAGTGCGATCGCCGGACTGATGTGGCAGCCGCCGCCGGCGAACACGACCGGGTAGTCCTCCGACCACAGATAGGCGACACACACCGGCAGTCCGTACGGGCCGTCCACCAGTGCGATCTCCAGCGCCATGCCTGCGGCCATTATCCGGTCGATCACCTCCCGGCCGTGAGGGTCATCGACCGTCCCGGGGGCGATGAGGGTGCGCCGCCGCCCGCCCAACTGCCCGTCCCGGTTCAGCACGTCCCGCTCCACCACCTCGAACAGGCCGTGCAGCAGCGCCTCGTCCCGGGTGTTACCGCACGCCAGGCCGGTGCTGGTCGCCCGCAGCAGATCCGGGCCCCACTCGGGCCGTTGAGCCCGGCGCCGGACAACATCGACCGGCAGCAGTACCTTTTCGCCGCCGACCAGACCGGTGCCATGCGTCCACTCCCACACCATCCGGGCCAGGGTGCGCCCGGGGTACGGCACAGTCAGCGGCAGCGCGGCCAAGGGGCAGTTCGGGGCCACCTCCGTGGCCGGGCCGTGGGCCGCGACGGGCAGCGGCTGTTCAACGTGCCACAGCTCGATCGCCTCCATGACCGCCGAGAGTTTCGCCAGCAGGCCGGTGGCACCCTTTCCCTGGGACGTGCTCAGCGTTTGCGAGGCGGGCCGGACCGCCGTCCAGACCGGCAGCCCGATGCAGTCGAGGCCGGTCAGGTCGGCGACCCGGGTGATGCCGTAGTCCGGCAGGTGTCCGGCCACCGCCTCCCACGTCTGCTCGGGGGCCCGGGCGCGCACCGTGCCCGGCAGCGTCACCACGTCGTCAACGCCCACCACGGGCCGCCTCCGTCCGCTCGGTCGTCTCGTTCATCTCGTCCAGGAGTCCGGGTATGAGCCGCTTGGCCGCCTCGACGGCACGCGCCCCGCAGACCAGCCCCCGCGCGGACGCCTCCGCGTCGAAATGCTGCTCAGGGCACTTCCACACCCTCAGCAGCAGGTGGCGGGTGAGTTCGTTGCGCACGGATGCGGTCGAGAACCCGGGCCGGGTGCGGCGGGCCCGTTCGAGGGCACTGGCGTACCGGGCGACTGCCTGGCGGTCGGGTTCGGTCTCGCCCTCCAGCAGCAGGGCCACGGTCATCTCGTCCCGCAGGTCGATCGCCGGGTGGAACACGCGGTCGGCGGGCAAGTCTCCGCCGGTGACCTGGGCCAGCCGCCTTGCCAGCGGCAGGCCTGGCCCGCCGGCGGGATGGAGCGAGCGGTGTTCGAGGTAGGCCGCCCACGTCTCACTGAACACCGGGTCGAATACCTGCTGGTAGACGAGACGGTCCTCGGTGCACAGGTCCAGCCCGTCAACACGATCGCGGGCGAAGGCGTTGGACCAACGCCGGAAATACGTCGTCTCCCACACCGTGCCCGGCGGTTGAGCGCCGGGCTGCGAAGCCCGACCATCGAGCGCGACGCGTACGGCCATGAGAGCGTCGACGCGCTTGACGTCGCCGAAGTGCCGGTCCTGCTCGCACCGTTCGGCCAGCCACCTGGCAAACTGCGTTTCGCCCTCGCGGCGGCAGACAGCCCGCACCGCGGCCGTGGTGCGCTGCGGGTAGTAGACCGCGCGCAGCCCGGCCAGCAGCCCGACGGACCGCTCGCCGTCGAGCACCCCAGCCGACCGGGCCAAGTGAAGAACATGCCGAAGGTTGACCACCGGCCAGGTCAGCGCGTCCCACTCCCCGTCAGGGGCCTGGCCGACCGCCACCTCGTCGTCGCCGACGACCTCACCCCGGATGTAGGCGGTGTAGACGCTGCCGACGCCGAGCATGCCGAACGACGCCAGCTCGGCCGCCCGCAGCGCGCCGATGCTCGCCGCCCCAATGACCTGAACCCCCCGACCCATCGCGGCCAGGATTTCCTTGTGACGCAGGGCTGGTGCCTGGTGGTACACGCCATCGATGATCACCACCGTGTCGCCGCCCCGGATCGCCGTCTCGAACAGGTCCCCGTGCCGGGCCGGCGGCCACACCCGCACGTCCGGCGCGGCAAGCTGCGGCTCGGACCGTGGCAGCGTCGGCCCGACGAACACGTGAATCACTGCGACCTCCAGACGATCAAGCGCGAGGGGCGCCCCTCCCCGAGCCCCGCGGGACCGATGAGAAGGGAGGGACGCCCCGATCAGGACGCGAACGCGAGAGGGGACTACTCCTCGTCCTCGACGTCGACGGCGACCACCACGGCCCCGGCGAGCTCGTCGGTCTCCTCGGCCGAAGCCGAGATGCTGGCGGCAGCGATACCGGACTTGGACACCATGAGGTTCCTCCTACAGAAGGGAATCAGCGGCCGATCGGCGCGCCTTTGGCATCCGCCAGTGAAGCCAGAACCGCCACCGTTGATAAGCCCCACCATGGGGGCCCACCGTGGGGGTATCGTCGGTCTGACGCTCCGCAATCCACGGATGCGAAGGGGGGCCAGTGGACGACTTACGGCCGTCACCAGCGCAGATTCCACACCGCCTGCTGAGCGACCCGCGATTCGTCCATGCCGTCCAGACCCGTGACTTCACGACGGTCTTCGCCATGGCCCGCGAACACGGGATCAGCTACTACCGGATCGGTGAAACGTCCGGCATGAAAGCCGATCGGGTCTCCAAGGTCGCGCGCGGCGAGGCAACGGTGACCACGCTGGACGCAATCGAGCGTGTCGCGGACGCGCTTCGGATTCCCGGTGCCCTTCTGGGCCTTGCTGCGCGACCCTGGGAGAACAGCTCCCCGAGACCGCACCCGGAGTCCGACGATGGAGACGACCCAATGAACCGCCGCCAGGTGCTGCGCGGCGCACTCGCAGCCGGCCTCACCACAACGGCGCTCGCCGCCCTCACCGAATCCCGCCAGCCGGTGGACCTCGCCCTCACCGCCGACACTTCCCCGGCCGATCTGTCCGACCTGGAGACGGCCGCCGAGGCGTACGGCTACGGCTACCATGGCCAGCCCCCAACCCGGGTTCTGGCCGACCTCGCGAGCGACTTCGTCAACCTCCGGCCCCTCCTCGACAGCCCGCAGCCAGTCGCCACACGCATCCGGGTGTGCCGCACTGCCGGGCAGATGTCAGGGATGATCGCGATCGTGCTGCACGACCTCGGCGCCCGGAAGGAGGCCCGGAAGTGGTTCGCCACCGCCTCCAAGGCCGCCCAGGAGTCCGGCGACCGACAGCTGCACGCGTGGGTCCTGGCCCGCGAAGCGATGGTGCCGATCAACTACGGCGCCCCGCAGGCCGCCGCGCTCCTTGCCGAGCAGGCCCGGCAGGCCGCCGGGAACCGGCCGACAGCCGCCGCAACCTTGGCCGCGGCTGTCGCCGCCCGCGCCTACGCCCTGTCTCACCAGCCAGATCGAGCCCGCGAGGCGCTCACGGCCGCCGACATGCTCATGGAACGGCTCGACGCCAGCGCACGCGCCGACACGTGGCTGACCCACGGCGAGCAGAAACACCACGTACACCTGTCCCACGCGCTCACCGCACTCGGCGACACCCCACGAGCCCGCGAGAGCCAGCAGCGGGCGCTGGAACTGTCCGCGCCGACCAGCACCATGACCCGCTCCCTGCTCGCCATCGATGCGGCCGCCTGCTTCCACCACGACGGCGATACCGAGCAGGCGTGCCAGCGTGCGGTAGCCATCCTGGCCGCCCTCCCGGATGCCTACCGCACCGGACTCGTGCACCACCGCGCGCTGGACCTGTACTACTCGATCCCCGCCCAGCACCGCGAGGAGAGCGCGGTGCGCGAGCTGCACGACGTCCTTGCCGCCTAGAAGCACCCCGAGCCCGACCACGCAAGCTCGGCGTGAGCCGAACCGGCTGGCCCGCCAGCACTTCGCTGACATCCACCCTGTCCAGGGCGGTTGCGATCAACTCGCCATCGGCCTGCCGATAGCGGACCTGCGGTGTCTCATCTTCTGTCGTGACCTCGCGACAGGAACGGCGTGCCACAGCGACCCCCTGTGTTCGTGGAAGGAACACGGAGGCAGCGGACTTGGTCAGCCGAAACGTGCTGGGGAACCACCGCAAACCAAGCGAAAGGCTGGTTCTCGAATCGAGAGCGTGTGCGGCGACGTCAGGCGCTTACGTCCAGGTGGGCCGCGACGTACGACAAGTTGATGACAGAACACTGGGATTACGACATCTCTAATGGGAACCTACAGGCTTCACAGCACTCGGCGTACGTCCCAGTCGTACTGTGTCCAATAGCCGGTTGTGGGTGTGGTTTCCACGGTTTTGCCGGGGCGGGGTGCGTGGATCATAGTGCCGTTTCCGGCGTAGAGGCCGACGTGGCCCCAGTTTCCGTCGTTGTTGATGACGATAAGGTCGCCGGGCTGGATGTCGGAGCGGGGGACTCGGGTTCCGGAGTGCCGCATCTGCTGGGAGGTGCGGGGGAGTGTGATCCCTGCGCCTTGGTAGAGGGCGTAGAGCATGAGGCCGGAGCAGTCGTAGCCGCCCTTGGTGGGGCCTGTGGTGCTGCCGCCGCCCCAGACATAGGGGGTACCCCGCTGAGCCAGTGCTGCGTTGATGACGGCGCCGGCCCGGCCGGTCGCCCTACCAGTCCTGTCTCCGGTGGAGGGGAGCCGGTCGTACTCGGTGGTGTAGCCGGTGACGTCGTCGACATACGCCTCGGAGTGGTTGTAGCGGTAGACCGCTTTGCGGAGGTCGGCGGACTTGGACAGGTCGGTGCTGCCTGTGCCGCACAGGTAGACGGCGGTCCCGAGCGCGGCGTCGAATGCGTTGTGAGGGTCTTTCACGCCGTCGTTGTTGCCGTCCTGGCCGCTGGGTCCGTTCCAGGTGGAGGGCAGGAACTGCATGGGGCCGACGGCCCGGTCGTATGCGGTGTCGCCGTCGAGGCGGCCGTGGTCGGTGTCGGAGAAGGAGCTGGTGTTCCCTCCGGCTCCGGAGCCGTTGAGCCGGACGCCGAGGATGTGCGGGCTGATGGTGCCGGTGGCTGCGATGTTCCGCCCGGCGGCGTGGTTGGACTCGACCTTGCCGATTCCGGCGATGACGGACCATTGCATGCCCGTGCACTTCGGGCGCAGGGCGCGGACGTTGGCGGCGGCGCGGGTGTAGGCGGACAGCATCACCGGGCTGATGCCGGCCACCGCCCCCGGGGCAGCACCGGTACCCGGCGCCGTGTCCGCTTCCTCTTCCTCGTGCCCGGCCGCGCCGTTCGCGACGGCGGCGACGAACAGAATCAGCACACCGAGCACGAACGCCACCGGGACCAGGAGCCCGGTTCCTGCCAGGACTGCCTTCCGTGTGCCGGTCATGGCTGATCCGGACCGGACGGTCCCTCAGGGGGCAACGGGCGCGGATAGAAGATCTCCGGCGGCGGATTGGAGAGCGGCCTCCTGCGTGTGGTGACGGGGCGCGGCGTACGGGGTGCCGGGGTGACGGGCGGCGGAGCGGCCTGGGCAGCGCGCGGCTGCCGTGTGGTGACGGGGCGCGGTGTACGGGGCGGGGGAGTGGTGTTGGTGGCGTGTGGCTGTCGGACGCGGTGGAGCTGTTGCTGGAGTCTGGCCTGGGCTGCGCTGGTGGGCGGCTGGGCGACGCGCGGAGGAGCGGGGCGGCGCCGGGCCGCAGGCGCGATGGGTGCGGGGCGCGGAGCACGGGCCGGAGGTGTGCTGGGGGCGGGGCGGGTGGCTGGTGCCGGTGTGCGGCGGGCAGCGGGCGCGGGCGGGGTGTAGGGGCCGAGGCCGGGCCGGCCTCGGACGATCCGGCCGAGGGAGCGCACGTTGTGGCGGTACTCCCCGGCGAATTGCTGGGCGGGCTGGACGTAACTCCGGTTGAGAGCCTGGGCGCCCTGCTGGAGGTTCTGGACGGCGCCGCTGATCTGGCCGGCCGCCTGGCCGGGCAGGGCGGTCGCGGCTGCGCCGACCCTGCGGGTGGCGCGCGGCCCGTACACCGGCAGCCCGACGGTGGCCTTGAGGCCGAACACCCCGGCCTTCGCGGTTCCCTTGGCACCTGCCACGGCCGTACGGCCGGTGAGTTTCGTCAGCCCGGCCACGGCACGGCCGCTGCCGTGGGCGAGCCGGCCGCCGAGGTTCGCGGCGAGCCGGGTGGTACCGATCCGTCCGGCGCCGCCGAGTGCGGCACTGGTGCCTCCGGTGGCGAGGGCCGCGCCGAGCATGAGCCCGCCGAGCAGCAGGCCCTTGCCGAGCCCGCCGCGCCGCGGCGGGCCTGCGGGGACGGAGGAGACGGCTCCGCCGAACGGGCTGTTGCCGAGCTGGTGACGGGCGCGTGCCACTACGCCCCGGGTGGAGTGGGCGAGCTTCTTGCGGTAGATGAACGCGGCGACGCAGACGCAGTCCAGGAGGACGAACCGGACGGTGACCCCGCCCGGCAGGTCGCTCTCCGGGGTGTTCAGCACGGAGTTGACGACGACGATGAAGACGGACAGGGCGACGACGGAGGCGAGCATCAGGGCGAGGCTGCGGGCGATGGCTGCGGCCCGGTCCCACAGCCAGGCGCGGCCGGGGCCGGGCAGGATCCCGGCCGCAAGGGCCACCTTCGCGATCATCGCTTCGATGGCGATCTGCAGCTGGGCGAAGAGGAATGCGCAGTCGAGGACGATGATGAACGCGCAGGTGAGGAACGCGGCCAGGAGCATGAAGACGGCGTCGCCGACCTTGTCCATCGACGCCTTTTTCAGCGTTCCGGCGTTCGGTACGCATGCCTTCTCGAACGCCTTGATGGGGCCGGCCGCGTGGACCTGCTCCAGCATCTGGGAGGCGGCGTTGTCGACCGTGGTGTCGACCATCCAGTTCTTGACGCTGTCGGGAAGCGCGATCCCGAATCCCGGCAGGTCCTTGAGGAAGGACTTGCCTTTCTCCATCTTGGAGTCGACCAGCTGGTCGAACACGGCCTGCTGGATCCGTGAATCGCGGAACTTCTTCCCGCAGCTGCCGTCGAAGGTCCGCCCGTAGGACAGGAGCATGGCCGGCCGGGCGACGAACGCGTCCACGAGGGCGTCGGTGATGGGGCGGGACAGTGCGCTCGGCGAGGACCGGACCTGCGCGCCCACCGTGGTACCGGAAGGCTTTTTCTCCCAGTCGTTGTCGGTGGTCGGCCGGCTCGTGTCGATGGTTTCTTTGTCCAGGACCAGGGCGGCGGTCTCGACGGCCAGGGCCCGCACGGTGCCGACCGCGCCGGTGTCCTTGCTGAGCAGGAGCTGCGGGGGTGAGGCGAGAGCGCCGAGCGCGAGTGCGGAGATGACCAGGGCCGCCGCCATCTCGCCCCAGCCGCGGACCCGGTTCCCGAACAGCAGATGCCACGACGCGACCACCATCGTGAACGTCAGGAACAGGGCCGGCAGACCCATCTGCACGATGACCCCGCCATACAGCGACGTCGACACCTGCAGCGCCGGCTTGAGCATGAGCCCGGCCAGCGAGAACGACAGGCTCCAGGAGATGAGGAAGCAGGCGAAGCTGACGAGCCATTTGTTCCCCAGGAACATCATCTCGACGAGGAAGCCCTCGACGCTCAGGTCCCAGTCGTTCCAGTCCCCAGTGTCGGCGTAGATGCGGTAGGAGCTGACCGGATTCCCGTCCCGGTCGGTCACCTCGAACGCGGACAGCACCCCGCCCTGGGCGGCACGGTCCTTCTTGTACTTCTCCACCAGCTTGTCGAACTTCGCGCGGGCGGCCTTCTCCTGCTTCTTGGACTCCTTGACCCCGTCCCGGATCAGCGGGGAGTCATCCGGCCGGCCCGAGGCGCCCGGCTGGGGGACGAGCGGGCTCGGATCGAGCGGGTTCTCCGGTCCCGGCAGCGTCGGCGCGACCGAAGGCGTCGGCGTCGGTGTGGGGGCGGCGCTGGCTGACACGGTGGCCAGCACCAGCGAGGTCAGGCACGACAGCGCCAGCAGCACCAGCCCAGCAACCATGCTGCGCCCGGGGCGCAGCCACCGCCTCACCCAGCGCAGCACACAGCCGCCCAGGGCCCGGAGACGCGATATCGGTGTTCCCGCCGGTGCGGCGGCCCGTCTGCTCATGCCGCTGCGCTCTGCATGGGCTGGGAGTGGATGTGGGCGACGGCCTGTTCGTCGGCAGGCAGCGTGACCTGCATGGCGCCGATCCGGCCGGTGAGATCGCGGTGGAGGCACTCACCGGCCCGCGCGGCGCGTTCCTCGTCGCTGAGGTCGGGGCTGTTGGGGGAGAGCCCGGTCGTGACGAGGGTGAGCAGGTCCTCGTCGTCCGGGTTGCAGCCCAGGAAGCGCAGTGCCCGGCGGGCGAGGTTGGTGTCGGTGTGCCGGAAGACGAATTTCCGGGGGATCAGACCGCGCAGGATCTGCCCGTTCTCGTTGTCGTCGGGGCCGATGTCGTTGTCGTCGTGGGCGCCGAAGAGGGCGCCGGCGTTGTGCTTACGGCCGTCCTTGACCAGCTCCAGCGCCAGGGCCAGGCCCTCGGGGCTGGAGGTCAGCCACCAGCACTCGTCCCACACCACGAGCGCGAACTCGTCCAGGTTCGCGTAGACGATCTTCCGGGACAGGGCGGCGATCAGGTACATCACCGCACGCCCGAAGATCTTCTCGAACTCCATCTTGTCCAGCCGGTCCCCGCCGCCGCGCAGTTCGCTCTTGGTGGGCAGCGCGAGCGAGGACACCGAGAACACCAGGGTGTCGGCCTTCGAACCGCGGACCACGGGCAGCGATTCGTCGAACACCGCGCGGGCCAGATCCTTGCGCCGTACCGCGGACAGGCGGCGGGCGGCCATGGCGGAATGTGCATCGCCGGATGCACCGCGGTTGGTGAGTTCCTCGACCAGGACCCGCATCGACGGATGGGGCTCGGCCAGCACCGCCTCGACCGCCTCGGACAGGGCGATGCCCTCGTCACTCATCGGCGCCAGGCCGAGCAGCAGGGTCAGGAACGACTCGGTGAACCGCTGCGCCTCCCGTCCGGTGAACGTGCGCAGCGGGTCGAGGGAGATGGTGGCCTGGTCGTCGATGGTGATGCACTCGGTCTCACCGGGGCAGGCTTGGGCGTAGCGGAGCCATTCCTGGCGTGGTGTCCGGTCCACGATCACGGCCCGGCCGCGCCGGGTACCGCCCCGCGTCCGGCGGCCCGCGGCGAGCACGGAATACAGGGCCGCCTTCATCGCGGTCGTCTTGCCCGCACCGAGCTCCCCGATGAACGCCGCGGTCGCCGAGGTGTTCTCCCGGGGGCCGCGCGCCCAGTCCGTCAGCACCGGGCGGACCCCGCCGCCGGCCAGCTGCAGCCCGAACAGGGGCCCGGTGGTGTCGCCGAGCCCGCTGCCGGTGAACGGGGCGGCCATCGCGAAGTCCCGGGCCACCAGGTACTGCGAGTACTGGGCCATGACCGGCGGGGTGCGGGTACCGGGCAGCATCCCGTACCAGAGGTTCTCCTGCTCGCCGCGCGGCCGGCTGAAGGTGTACTCATTGCCGCCGAAGTGCCCGGCCAGTTCACCGGCCCGCCGCTCGGCCTCTTCGGGGGTGCCGCCCCATACGCACAAAACGGCCATGGCACGGACTTCGACCTCTGTACGGGAGGCGGTCAGCCGCTCGCGGTACTCCTCCAGCCCGCCCACCGCCTTGTCGATGGTGGGCGGGATGCCGGTGCCGGTGTTCTCGTCCTGCAGCTCGTTGTACTGGTTGGCCAGCTCATTGGCCTGACGCCTCGTCTTGGCCTCCGCCTCGGCACCGGAGGAAACGCGCAGGCGCACCATCCAGTCGACGGGGAAGGAGAAGGAGTCCAGGGACGCCAGATACTCGGACCCGGGGAACGCGAACGCCTCGGGCATCTCGGAGAGCGGGAGCATCACCTGATACGAGGGCCCCCACTCGGTGGTCACCTCCAGCCAGCGCCGCGCGAACGGATTCGCCCGCCCCGCCTTCCGCCGCCGCGCGCCCTTCCCAGCCCGGCCGGAACCGGACACTTCACCGTCGTTCAGGGCCTGTTCGTCCAGCAGGTTGCCGCCCTCGGCAAGCACCACCTGGCCCAGCGCCGCCGCACCCCGCCCCCGCCCCCGCATCCGAGGAGCCGCCCCGTCCGGCAGCACCGGTTCGAGGATGCCGCGGCGGGCACTGTGCCCGTAGATCCACAGAACCTCCGCCGTCGTCGCCGGACGCAGTGCAATGGCCGGCGGCCATACCGACGCCAGCCGCTGCGCCTGGGCCAGGCGCTCGTCCTCCTCGCGCGCCGACACCGGCTGCGGCAGCAACCCCAGTTGCAGGGCAACGTCCGCACGCGCCGCCGCGAAGATCTCCCGCGCCGACTCCCCGCGGCTCATGGGCAGCGGCACCGCCAGCCAGTCCGTACGCCCCGTCAGCTCTAGCTGCTCCAGCTGCCCGCGCAGCACATTGGTGGCCTGCCGGTAGCGGGGAGAGGCCACCAGGTCGATGCCCTCCGTCATCTTCGCGACCACACTTGCCGGGTCGACGGCCGGGCACAGACTCAGCAGCATCGACTCACCCTTGAGCGCCTTGACCAGCGCCTCCAGCTGCCCCAGCCGCTGCTCCTTGGCCCGCCGCGAGGTGTGAGCGGCATCTGCCCCCGCCACCCGGTAGACAGCCCACACCTGACCGTGCACGGTCCACATCACGTTCCCGGCCACATGCCGGATTGGCATCCGCATCGCGGATCACTCCCCTTGCTGCGCCACGGGCGCATCACTCACGCTGAACCGGCTTTCACGGCGGGCGGCGAGCAACGCCGCAGCCACCGGTACTGGCCGCCGGCCGACCGTCACAGGGCTCTCGGGCACGGGGCCGTTCTCTGCCGCAGTGCTGCGGCCGGCGGCCATCGCACGAGAGACCGCCGCCCGTGCCCGGACCGGACGGAGCGCGGTCCCGCCCGCACCCCCCGTATGCGGCTGCGGTGCTGACCAGGTGACAGTGCACACCCCGATCAGCGGCCGGTGACTGCGCAGCGCCTTGAGCGGGCGCCCGCCGAGGCGCCCTCCAGACGGCCGGGTCAGCAGTCCGGCGGAACTTGCCGCCACCGCCAGCGGATTACGGCCGTCGACCTGCACATGACGCACCAGCAGCGACAGCCCATAGGGCACGCCGAGCACGATGCCGTAGTTGAGCAGCCCGAAATGCGCCCATACTCCACGCGTCAGCACCAGGCCCGCGAGGGAAACGGCCAGAACCACTATTTGCGGCCC
This sequence comes from Streptomyces sp. NPDC048473, assembly GCF_043200155.1. Classification (NCBI taxonomy): domain Bacteria; kingdom Bacillati; phylum Actinomycetota; class Actinomycetes; order Kitasatosporales; family Streptomycetaceae; genus Streptomyces; species Streptomyces sp. NPDC048473. The sequence goes on along the minus strand of NZ_JBICXE010000070.1, from coordinate 7,301 downwards.
CGTGTACGGACCACCCCAGATCCGCCCCCGCCCGCCCGGCCACTTCCCGACCATCAAGGGGTGACGGCGCGCCCGGGTGTAACACCGGCCGACCAGCACCTCCGGCGGCGACGGGGCCGCAGCGCTGCTCATCGCCGCTCACCGGCCGCCGGTTCGATGACCTGGACGACCGCGTGACCGGCGCCCGCGCTCTCCGCGGAGCCGCTCGGTGCGATGTCCTCACCCACGCTGTCGCGGAACACCGCGGCATTCATCACCGCGTACCACAGCGCCACCGCGCCGATGAATGCCGCGCCCGCGGACACCACTGACTTCGTCTTGGCCCAGGTGACTGCCACCGACGCGGCCAGCATGAACGCCATCACCGAGCCGACCAGCAGACTCGTGGCCTTCTGGGTGAGCTGGTCGACGTCGTCGATGGCCCCGGCCAGTACCGTCACGTCCATCACTGCGCGGTCTCCTTCTTCTCGGCCCCGGCCGGCTCCTTGCTCAGCACGGGGGCACCTTCCACGGATGCGATCTCCCAGCGCCCGTCCCGCGCGGTGATCGTGACTGCGTACGTCAGCGGCCGTTTCTGCCCGCCGGCATCGGACGCGGTGATGTCGACGAGGAGCTGCCTGCGCGCCCCGTCCGGTACGGGGGCACCGTGCTGGTCGGCGCTGCCCGGGTCATTCGTGCCGACCTCGGCGAGCTGGGCCACCTCGACCTGCGTGTACGGCGCGGGCGACACCGCGGCCAGGGCGGTACCGGGAGACAGGTAGCGGTCGAGCTCACCGCTGCCGGCCAGATAGGCGGCGAAGAACCCCGCGAGCGTCTGCGCGGCAGGATCGGTACTGCGGACCGGGACTGACTGCCCGTATGCCAGCAACGGAGCCTCACCGGACAGCGGCGCGCCCACCTCGGCCGGGAGCGTGGCCGCCGCCAGGGCCCCGCCCGCACCCGTCCTGACCGGGACCTCGAAGTACCGCAGCACCGGCCCGGCCTGGACCCCGCCCGGCCCCGGCTCCGCCTTCTTCTCGTCCGTGGCGCCGACCGGGACCACTCGGGCGGCCACGGTCACCGACCAGTACCCGGGGGACACGAGCCGCACCCTCACCGCCGCGAGCTCCTGTGCCCGCTGCACACCCGGATCAGCCGCCAGGCTCACCTCACGCGTATTCGGCAGGAACGGCGCCAGGGACTCCTCGGTGCCCTCCCCGGCCGAGAGGTACGCGCTCACGAACAACTCCGCGAACCCGCCCGGCCCCGCCGGCTGACCGGCCGCGGGCTGCTCCTGACGCACCGGCGCCGCAGGCACCGTGACCGCAGGCCGGGACACGAGCGCCCACCCCGCCAGGACCGGCCCGGCCACCAACAGCGCCCAGGCCGTGCGGCGGATCACCGTCACCGCGTTCGCCGCAGCGCCCAGCGAACCCAGCGCCCAACCGCCCGCCTCAGCCGGCAGCACATCCTCCGCGTGCTCCTCGCGGCGCCTCACGGCCGCTCCTGCCGCATCCGCGCCGCCAGCTTGTCCCGCACCGCTTGCGGCAGCGCCGCCCAGCGGGCAAACGCGTCCTGTGCCGGCGCGGCATCCTCATCGAGATAGGCGCGCATGGTCGCCGCCGTCTGGTCCGCGAACGGTGCCACCTCCAGTTGCACCGCCAGATCGCGCAGCCGCCGATGCGCCCGCATCAGCAGCACGACGTCCGCACCGTCCTCCGTCGCGAACACCGGATCCGTCATCTCCCGCCCACCCCTTCCAAGCCCGGGTGCGGCAGCAGTTGCCCCGCACACCCGGACCAAGGAGCAACCGCGCCCCAGACGTGACAGCCCCAGCGAAGAAATCCGAGAAATCGTCATCACGCCGCCTGCACCCAGTGGTCAGCGACCGCCCGCAGCTGCCGCACGGTCCGGCTGCGCCGCTGGCGCCACGCGACCGCGGACACACCGGCCCGCTCCGCGCTCTCCCGTGCACCGGCCCGGGACTCGTCCGCGATCACCCGCGCCCGCTCCGCATCCAGCAGGCCGCCGGCCACGGCCCACACCAGCAGCTCGACCAGCTCACCCCGCGCACCGTCCGGAACCTCACCGACCCGTACCAGCCCGGTCTTTGCGGCCTGCCGTCCAAGGACCGTCTGCCAGGCCGCCTCCGCCGGATCGTCCTCCGCCACCGGCTCACCGGCCGCGACCGCGGACTCAAGGACCGGGTGCCACGGCACCGCGTCCAGCTCGGCCTCCGCCTTCAGCTCACGGCTCGCCCAATGCAGCGTCTCCAGAAGGAGATTCGCCGCCACCCCGCCCTTCCGCCCAAGCGGAAACCGGCGCACCACCTGATACAGGCACGCGACGACAACCTGCCCCGTCTCGTCGAAATCCCGGCCGGCCCGCAGCAGCCGCTGCGTCATCCGCACCGCCCCCGGCAGCATCGCCTGCACCACCACCCGCGCCGCCAGCAACGCCCCGGCCCCCTCACCGGCCGCCCGCTCCAGCAGCACCCGCAACCAACGGTCACTGTGCACGCGGCCCTGCGCCCGGTCCCGGCGCTCCAGCTCCGCCAGCACATCCTCAAGACCCGGCGCCCGCTCGCCGCCCAGGAGCACCCCTCCCTCCTGCAGCCAGCCCAGCACCAACTCGGCGCGCCCGGACTCGGCGCAGACCAGCGCCCATTCGGCATCCAGCGACTCAAAGACCCGTGTTCCAGCCACGACAACTCCCCCGTTCAGGTGATGTCGTGAACTCTTCTCAGCGCCCCTGACCCGATCGCTGACCCAAACCCCCGAATGCGCAGGTCAGGAGGTTGCCCAAATGCCGACCCACGCCGGACCCCGTAAGAGCGCGCTGACCCGCGGAAACCCTCGCAGGTGGCTTCGTTGGTTCATCCGCATAGTCAGAGCCAGCCGCACAGGTCCTGTAGCCACCCGCCGGCCCGCGGCTGACCGTGCCACGCGAGACGGCACGGAAGCCTCACCCTCTGACGTTTGGCTGCGTTCACTTTCCTCGACGAGGGACCAGTACTCCTCCAACCGCGTGTGCGATACGTTCGCGAAGATCGATCGCGTTGCGCACTTGGCGGATGGCAGTGCTTCGTCGTGCCCCAGCGTCTTCTGGTCGACGCCACAAATCAGGGGCGATGCGGGCATCAGCAGGGCGCCACGCCGTCCCAGCGGGCTGTCACGGTGTCAGTTCATGGTGAGGACATCCTCGGTAGGGACTACTTCCTGGAGGTTTCCGATGAACGTTCCATTGGGGCAGATGGAACAGCGTGCGCTGCTGGTGAAGGGGCTCTACGACGAGCGGAATCGACTGGTAGGCCGGGAATGGACGCGGGAGGAGTTCATGCTCGGGTTCGTCGGAGATGTCGGCGATCTAGCTAAACTCGCTGCGGCGGCTGAGGGGGCAAGGCAGATCCCGGACTGGCGGCGTGCCTTGGAGCACGAACTGTCCGACTGCTTGTGGTCCGTACTGATCTTGGCGCGCCTGCACGACGTGGACCTGCCGGCTGCGTTCTTCAGGACGATGGCCGAACTGGAAAAGAGCGTGGAGGCGGACATTGAGCGGGCACGCTCGTCCGCAGGGCTGGTTTGACGCGACGCTTCCTGGATGCGGGGGAAGGCGCTGGGCTTCGGGACCGCTACTCGCTACTGGTGTTGTGGGTGTCGAGGACGAGCGGCTGGTTGCCGCCGAACTTTCCCGACCAGTAGGTGTCCCCGATCTCTCGCGGTGCTTGAACACTGATCTCAAAGCGCTGCGCGGCGTTGTTGCAGTCACGCAGGGCGAGAGCACCCTCCACGGTGGCGGTACGTCGGTCGGCGTCCCAGTGGATGGGGCGGACCGTAGGTACGCCGAGCCATACAAGGTGCTTCCGGATGGCGTCGGGTGAAACCGGTGGAGGCACAGAGCTGGCACACAACTGGCGCTGACCGGCTGGGCAATGGTTGTCGGTGCAGGTGCTGGTGCCATGGACGAGGTGGGAGTCCGGTCGGCTGAGGACGTGAGCGAGGGCGCAGGAATTGGTCTGGTAGATGGGGTGGCCGGGATAGCGGGCGGGAAGGGTCTCCAGAAGCTCCCAGGTCTCACGGGGCCACACAGCATCGGCGGTTTTGAGGGGCAGGCCGTCGGCCGCGAGCTCGGGCCACAGCGCGGCGAGTTGGTCGCGTGCCCCCGGCTTTACCTTGAGACCGACGGCGACCGAGCATGCGGCGTAGCGGGCGGCCCAGTCCAGTACGTGGGTGATGGTCTCGGGGGTGGAGTTCGCGGGCATCAATGGTCGCCAGTAGTGGATGACGGGGATGCCGTGAGCGTGCAGGCGCGGGAAATTCGCGCGTAGCGCCGCGTGGTCGATGCCGCGCTCCGTGTCCGGGCCCAGTCCCGAGTAGCTCAGGTACACGATGACGGGGATGCCGGCCTTGCGGGCTCGGAGGATGGCGGCGATCACGTCCTCGGTGACCGAGCACTTCGTGATGAGACAGACGGGGTTGCGCAGGCTGCTCTCTGCGAGCTGGTCCAGGAGACCGATGAGGTGCGTGCGGTTGCGCGGGGTGGCCAGGGCGTCGGTGCATGTGTAGAGCGCGAGCACGGCTCGCTGGTGAAGGTACGGGCTGGCCTTCAGGAGCGCCACGGTTCGGTCGGGGCTGGCCAGCTCTACCGGTTTCGCGAGGGTCTGCCCCCTGTCCTTCAGGTAGCAGTAGCCGCAGTCCTTGGGACATCCCTGGACAGGGTTGACGGCCAGCCAGGTCTCGTGCTGGTCGATGACCGGCTCAAAAGCGCGCTCAGGGGGCAGTGCTGTCTCGGGCACGATGTGTCCTTCGAGGAGGGGTCTTGTGCCGCCCGCCTGCTCTGCTCGCAGGCGGGCGGCACAAGGGCCAGTCAGGCGGGCTGGGTGGAAATACGTGCACCGACTGCGGTCAGCTTCTCGACGGGGTTCTCGTAGCCCCGTTCCAGAAAGCGGGTGCCGGTGATGGTGCTCGTGCCGTTGGCGACGAGCGCGGCGAGCACGTAGCCGAAGCCGGCTCGCAGGTCCGGGATTTCGAGGTCGGCGCCGGTGAGGTGGCTGGGGCCGCTGATTTTGGCGGTGTGCTGGAAGTCCCGGTTGTGGAACCGGCAGGCGGTTGCGCCCAGGCACCGGGTTGTCAGCTCGACTGCGGCTCCCATGCGGCGCAGTTGTTCTGTGTAGCCGAACCGGTCTTCGTAGATGGTTTCGTGGACGACCGAGGTGCCGTCGGCCTGGGTGAGCAGGACCGTGACGGGCTGCTGCCAGTCGGTCATGAACCCGGGGTGGACGCCCGTTTCGATGTCGATGGCGGTCAGAGGGCGGGCCCTCCAGAATTCCAGGCCGTCGCTGGTTTCGGCGAACTCGCCGCCGATTTGGCGGAGGGTGTTGAGGAAGGTCACCAGGTGTTCCTGACGGGCCCCCTTTACCTCGATGCGGCCGTTGGTGGCGACGGCCGCCGTGGCGAACGACGCGATCTCGATGCGGTCCGCGATCGTGTGGTGCTCGACGCCGCGGAGGGTGCTCACTCCCTCGATGGTGATGGTGCGGTCGGTGTCGATGGTGATGAGCGCCCCCATCTTCTGGAGCATCAGGATCAGGTCGACGATCTCGGGTTCGACGGCCGCGTTGCGAATCACGGTGGTGCCGTGGGCGAGGACAGCCGCCAGGAGCAGATTCTCTGTGGCGCCGACACTCGGGAAGGGCAGGTCGATGTGGGCGCCGGTGAGACGCTCGGCGTGAACCTTTACGGAAGTGGGGCTCTCCACGACGTCAGCGCCCATCTGGCGCAGGCCTTCCAGATGGAAGTCGACCGGGCGCTTGCCGATGGTGCAGCCACCGGGCAGAGGGACGACTGTCTCCCCGCGCCTGTGCAGGAGCGGCCCCATCATGAGGATCGGGATCCGGTTGACCCCGGAATACATCGCGGACAGGGACGTGCCCGATACCTCGGGTGTGTGCACGCGGACCGTGTGCTGGTCGAGCCAGGTGACCTGTGTGCCCAGCTCGGCGAGCATGCCGAGGACAAGATCGACCTCCACGATGCGCGGGACGCCGTGCAGTTCGCACGGCTCGTCGGTCAGCAGGCCGGCGACGAGTTGCTTGGTCACCGAGTTCTTCGCACCGGATGCTGTGATCGTCCCGTTCAGTGGCACGCCGCCGGTGATGCGGTAGGTGTGCCGGTCCGCGGCCATGGGCGGCTGCACTAGCTGGCTAGACATATTCATCTCGCGATATTTCCTTGTGGGTGCATTTGGCGGTTTTAGTGATAAATCCGCAGTGTTTGCTAGACGGAAACCCGCCTCGTGATATGTGACGGCGCTGGCGTGGTGGCGGTTGCAGCACCCAGACCCGTGCGGTCCTCCGGCCTGTACAGCCGGTTCGGGTAGACGGTGCCGTTGGTCAGACCCGCCTGGAGAAACGCCGTCTTAGCCTCAATCCGCCGATGTGCGCTGATGGTGATCTTCTGATCGTTTTGTGAGCCGTTTGGGGTCGGTGGCGGTGGATGGGCAGGTGGGGTCTGCTGGTCTGCCCAGCTTTTCCACAGGTTCGGTTCCGGTCGGGCCCTGGTGGGCGGGTGGTCAGGGGCTGTTCGTGTCAGCCGGGTGGGCCGTGGACGGTGTCGAAGAGGTGTGTCCAGGCCTGCTGCCAGGGCCAGTTGTGTGGCAGGTGCAGGGTGATACGTCGTGCGGAGCGGGCGATCCGGGCCGGGACCTGGACCAGGTGGGTGCGGAGGGTGGCGGTGGTGGCCTTGGCGTGGAACGCGGAGGTCAGGGAACCAGCGGCCCGCAGCAGGTTGTAGGTCATCGCCCACAGGGTGAGCCAGGCCGCGTTGGCGTGGAAGTGCCCGGACGGTAGATGGGCCAGGGCGCCGGCTTTGGTGTCCGCGATGACCTGCTCGATTACCGCGTGGTGGCGGTGTTCCCGCTCGGCCTGCAGGGTTGCGGCGGGCTGGTCGGTGAAGAAGGGGTGGTAGCGCCAGACGGGAAACAGCTCGCCCTGTTCACCCATGACGGCGGGTTTGGCCAGGTCACGGACCCGGCGCACGATCAGCCGGGCGGTGACCCGCTCGCTCTTTTTGCGGCTTGTGAAGGCGGTGTATTGGGGTATCTCGGCGACTTCGGCGTCCGAGATGAGTTCACCGGTGGCGGGGTCGGGCACCGCGGTCGGGTAACTGATGTGTTGCCAGGCGTCCTCGGGAATGCTGTGGACGGCTCGTTTGATGGAGGGGTTCATGCCGGTGGTGATCGAGAAGTGGGCTCCGGCCCGGTGGCAGGCGGCGATGACGCCGGCGTTGTAGAACTGCGAGTCGGCCCGCAGGATGCGCATGCCG
>NZ_JBICXE010000069.1:0-23828 GCF_043200155.1 Streptomyces sp. NPDC048473 | reverse complement strand
GTCGTCCACGAGTGGCTCTACCGCCACGGTCGAAAGTCTCCGCCCCCCATTCGGGCTGCTGACCGGTTCGGAAGCCGGAATCCGCAAGTACCCCCCTTGAGCCGACAGCTCAAGGAACAGCCTTCGAGCCATCGTGATGGCGAGCTCCATACCGTCCCGCTCCGCCCCAGAGAATCCGCCAACTGCAGCACTCATCCTCCGCCACGTCGGGCGCTAACTCGCCACCTCAAGCGCTCAGTCACAGCTGTGACTGAGCGCTTCACCTGGCGGGTGAGTGCTTGAGTTGGCGGGGTCGAGCGTCGGAGTTGGCGGATCAGGCTTCAGTGCCATGGCTCGTGCTCAGCCGCTCGTGCGGGTCGTTCGCTTCTAGCCGTCGTCACTGGTGGTCCCGTTCAGGCCCGGGCGCCGGTTCCTCTCAGAGCGGCGCACCACCTTGCCTGCGGCGAGCGTCATGGTCGCCACGGCACGGACCCAGCGGGGCCCGCCCCGCTCCGCCCACACCACACACACGCACCCGCCGAGAGCAAGAGCCAAGACGCCGAGCAGTACCAGAACGATCATGTTTCCCACCTCTGCGTTCATTCGTTCGGTCCTACTGATCATCTCAGGTCGGGAAGGGCGTTCCTGCGAGATTGAACGCCTACGGGATCGTCAGCCTCACCTAACGTGGATCTCCCGACAAACCGCGCGAAACGCATGACCAGCGCCCCGGCCCGCCACCTCCGCGCTCAGCCCCGCCAACTCAAGCGCTCACTCGCCAGGTGAAGCGCTCATGATGGGTGTCCCGTGACAGCGAACCTTGAGCGTGTGCCATCGAACTTTGGTCGAGTCTCAGCCTGACTGACGGGGGGCGACCTGCACAGCTGCGGCCCCAACGGTGTTACGCCGGTGGGGCCGCAGCTGGGGGTTGGACCGCTGTTGTCAGAGGTACTTGGCTTCGAAGGTCGCTCGGCCGGCAATCGGGACCTCGTTGGAGAGATCCAGGCCGGCAGTCGGCGCGATACAGGGGGCGACACTCAAGTTGGCAGAGCGGCCTGCCACCGGGGGATGCCAGTCTCGACGGTGTGTCAGTGGCCGCGGCTAGCGATGATCACACCTAATCAATTCACCTTCTGGCTGCTGGTGCTGATCAGGTTGCTGCCCGCCCGGAACATCACCGAGCGGGCAGTGCTGTCGGCGTTCACGCGGATGCTCGTCCCTTGGTGTCAGCCCCCAACCGGGGGCACCGCGTCGAACGTCATCACGACAGTCCCTGTGTAGTCCCCAGGCGCGTAGCCCGACGGGCGGGCGGCGGTGATCGTCAGATCTCGCCCAAGGTCATAGTCGGTGGGTACGACATAGAAGCCGTTGGTGGGAACGTGCGCGACGATTGAGATCGAGTGTCGGGCATCGTCGACGGCATTGGCACCGGAGATCCCGGCAGCAGTCAAACCCGCGGTGAGTGCGGCCACGGCGAGGAGGCGGGGCGTCTTCATCATGCCGTGATCAACGGATCCTGAGACCGCAGGTAACGGCGACACCCAAAGGGCAGCTCCGCTTGGGGCTCTCATACCGCTCATCCGGTTCAGGCGCGAGGTCGGCCCAGACCCGTGCTCGCACGCCGCCTTCTTCCCCAGGCGTCGGCCACACCTGTCCCACTCCGGGGTAAGACCACAGCGCCCCGATCCGCTCGGCCGCTCCCCGGGCCGTGACCTCTGTCCCATCTCGCTGTTTGCCGTCTCGCCGAAGATTGATCACTGCCTGATACGTCTCACTGGAGTTCCACCCCAGAGCGGCATACTCACACGGTATGGATCCGGGAGTAGCAGCCATTTGGGCTGCCGGTATAGGCGTAGGCGGAGTTGTGCTCACCTCCGCTATTGGGTGGCATGCCGCGCGCAAGTCGGCAACAGCACAGGTAGAAGCCGCATTGGCAGGTGTTCAAGCCCAAGTGAGGGGGCAGCGGCAAGAGGCGCTCTGGCAGGTGCGGAGAGACGCATACGCCTCGTTCCTCGGGCAGATCGAAGCTGTGCGCATGGCGATTGCTCACATGTATGCCACCTGCCATGTGGTCGAGGAGCGGTCGGGTGGAGGGGGCGGCGCAAGTGCCGACCTGACGGGGGCAAAGGAATCGCTGACGGAGAGCTTCAAGACCCTTTGGTTTCGGGAGTCGGCCCTGCGGCTGTCTGTTGGTCGCGAGGAAGCTGAGCAGGCCGAAGTACTTATGAGGCTTGCAAGACGAGCAGTGGATGACGTCACTGACCTTGCCGAGGCCATCTGGACTCACCAGGACACTGGCCCCCCGCAGGGGCAACTCGAGACCGCTATGGCTGAACTCCGCGCAGGGGTTGAGGAGTGGGCGCACGTTGCCCGGCTGAAACTCGGCGCTGGAGACAGCCACTGAACACAACTGGTCAAACTCCGGCGAGATCGGTCAGCGTCCCGTCTCTGTCGATCTGGTGTAGGTCTCAGGTGAGCGGGTCCGATCCTCTCGCCGTCTCAGATGATCTGGCCGGCTGGCGTCCCGTCTCGATGTAGATCTGCGAGTTTCGTGTGCGATGCGTCAAGTCGGCTTCGTCCGGCTACTGGCCGGCCTCGATCGATCACGTTCCGCATGCAAGCGACTACTCTTCGCGGTGAAGGCTGATCATTCTCAGGGGAACAGGTGGTGCGTGATGTCCCAGGAAATCTTGCCGGGAACGCGGTCTGGAGATGCCGACATCATCTTCTCCGGCGGTTCCATCGTGACGGTTACCGATGAGAAGTCGGCAGCGCCCGAGGCAGTGGCAGTCAAGGACGGCCGGATCGTCTTCGTCGGCAACCTGTCCCAGGCGCAGGCCGAGTGGCGGGGGCCGGACACGCGGTTGCACGACCTGCTGCCGGACCAGGCCCTGCTGCCGGGGTTCATCGATGCGCACGGCCACGTGGTCGGCACCGGCCTGCAGGCCACGATCGCCAACCTCCTGGCCGCTCCCGACGGCAACGTCACCAACATCGCGTCCCTCCAGGGCAAGCTGCACGAGTTCGCCGAAAGTGCGGTGGGGAAACGCTCGGATTGGATCGTCGGTTTCGGTTACGACGACTCCATGCTCACCGAGGGCAAGCACCCCACCCGCCACGACCTGGACGTGGTATCCACCGAGAAGCCTGTCCTGGCGATCCACCAGTCCTTCCATCTGGGAGTGGTCAACAGCCTGGGACTCGAACGGCTCCAGTACACCGCCATGACACCGAACCCGGAGGGCGGGGTGATCCGGCGGAGGCTGGAGCGCGGGACCGAATCCGGACCCGTGTACGGGGAGCCGAACGGGGTACTGGAGGAGACTGCGTTCAACCCCGCCGCCGACCTGGCCGTCGCCGGGATGGACCCCATCGACAGCGGGCAGTTCCTGCCCGTGGGCCTCCTGTCGGCGGCGAGTTTCGGTTTCACGACCGTGCAGGAGGGGGCAGCGAGCTTGGAGGTCCTGGGCCTCCTGCGGCAGGTCGCGGACGCCCACCCCGCCGGCCTGCCCACCGATGTGGTCGTCTACGTAAAGGCTGACCAGGCCATGAAATCCCCTGCCACGGTCCAGGCGAGCCGGAAGTACACCAAGGGCCTGCGCGCGGCCGGGGTGAAGTTGGTCCTGGATGGCTCGCCGCAGGGGCGCACCGCCTGGCTCACCGAGCCCTACCTCACCCCGCCCGACGGTCAGGACGAGGACTACCGCGGCTATGCGACCCTGCCGGACAAGGACGTCCTGGCCCAGGTCCGGGCGGGTTTCGCCAACAATTGGCACATCATCGCGCACGTGAACGGCGACGCCGCCATCGACCAACTCCTCCAGTGCGTGCACGCGGCCACCAAGGAAGCCGGGCAGGACCGGCGTACGACGGCCATCCACTGCCAGACCGCCCGCGAGGACCAGGTCGAGGCGTTTCGGGAACTCGGCATCATCCCGTCGTTCTTCTCCATGCACACCTACTACTGGGGCGACTGGTACCGCAAGACCGTGCTCGGCCCCGAACGGGCTGTCAACATCTCGCCGGCCCGGTGGGCGGTGGACCGCGGCATGGCCTACACCTCACACCACGACGCCCCCGTCGCCCTGCCCAACTCGATCGCCATCCTGTCCAGCCAGGTCACCCGTGTCACCCGCACCTCAGGAAGCGTCCTGGGCCCGGACCAGTGCGTGTCGGCCCTGGACGCGGTGAAGTCCATCACCATCAACGCCGCCCGCCAGTACTTCGAAGAGGACACCAAGGGCAGCATCGAGGTTGGCAAGCTCGCCGACTTTGTGATCCTCAGCCACAACCCGCTCACGATCCCCGAGCAAAAGATCAAGGACATCACCGTCGTGGAGACCATTAAGGAGGGCAGGACCGTCTACCCGCCCTCTCCCGCACACCCAGAGCCCGCCCCCTTCCTACATAAGGCAATGTCCGCAGCCTTTGCCCACCACTGCTGACGCCCCGGGAAGGTCACCCAGTTGAGGGGCTGAGGACCAGCAGACCAGATCGACTGAGACGACGTGCAGCATCCACACGCACCGGACCAGATCAGTTGAGATTCCGAACCGCCGCTTGTCTCAGCTGATCTGGTCGCCGCAGGTCAGCTGGCTTCGGGCCAGATCATTTGAGAAGAGACAGTCAGGGTTCAGTGAGTAGCTGTTGTCTTTCCGATCCTGAGAGGTGCGCTTCGAACGGGAGTCCCGATCGGTGTGGTCAGGGGGCAGGGGCTAGCCTGTCATCGGCTCTGACTGATGTTCGGACAGTCAGACAGAGGAAGCCCGTACGGCCCCACACCCCGTCCGCAGGTGCGGCGCCGGGTCCGCAAGGTCGGTGGGAGCGGAGCCCACTGGGACGGGAGCGCGGCGGACGTTCACGCTGACCGCCGCGCCACGTGTACGGGACGGGATTCTGTCGTCCGGCTCCCGGTATTCGCCGAGCGCGATGCCGGTCCCTGCCGGCGTCAGGCGGCGCTGAGCGTCTTGAGGTCGTCGGTGTTGAGAATGTCGGCCTGGTGCGGGAAGACCTTGTCGATCAGTATGCGGTGGACCTCGGGGTCCGGGTCGGAGGTGGCGTCGGCGAGGACGAACAGGCGGTAGTCCTGGTCGGCCGCGTCGCGCAGGGTGGAGAGTACAACGCCTGAGGTCGATATGCCGGCGACGACGAGTGTGTCGACGCACTTGGCGTGCAGGTCGCGGTAGAGGTCGGTGCTGCTGAAGGCGCCGAACCGGGTCTTGCGTACGACGATGTCGTCATCGCGCACTTCGAGCGAGCCGTGCAGTTCGGTCTCCGGAGTCCCATCGAGCAGGAAGCTGTTCTCGGCGACCGCCGCGAAGGCCTTGTTGTGCGTGGGAACCTGGGCAAAGTCCTCCGGGGTGAAAGCGACGCGCACGTACACGACCTGGACCTGGTTGTCCCGTGCCCAGCCCAGCGCCTGCCGCGCGTGGTCGAGTACCGGCTCGGCGTCGGGGATGGCGTCCAGGACGGCGCCCTGATAGTCCATCAGCAGCAGTGCGGTCCGGGACGGGACGATGGTCGGGGCGGTGCTGGACTCGGACATGGGGCTGTTCTCCTTATGAGGTGAAGGGATTTCGTCCGACGCCGGCTTCAGGTGCCGGTCGAACACGGTCATCAGCAGCACGACGGCGCCGATGGCGATGAGGATGAGCGAGACGTGGTGCAGACCCGAGTCGCTCACGTGGGAGCGGAACGCGATGCCGGTGATCGTCGCCGAGGTGATCGAGCCGACGTAGCCGAAGGTGCGCAGCAGGCCGGAGGCGGTGCCGAGCTTCTCGGGGGGCGCTTCGCGGTACAGGGCGGTCTGGTTGGACAGGTTGCTGACGCCCGACATGATGCCGAACAGCGCGGTGACGCCGATGACGGCGATCACCGGTGTGGTGCTGGTCAGGAACAGCGATCCGATCGAGCCGAGCACGAGCAGCACCGCCGCGACGATCAGCGGCCTGCGGACATTGACGTGGTTCGCGACGATCCGGGCCGCGATCGCCGAGAGCAGGCCCATCGGGAGCAGTGCGAGCCCGGCGGCGTAGGCGGACAGGCCGTGTGCGGCCTCGAGCCACTGGGTCAGCCCGTAGAGCATGGTGTAGACGCCCAGCAGGCTCAGCCCGTTTCGCAGGTAGGTGCGGGTCAGCGCGCCGTTCGAGACGAGCAGCCGCACGTCGAGGAACGGGTTGGTCGCGCGCAGCTCCCACCAGACGAGTGCGGCGGCGAACACGACGGTGAGGCCGAGCGCCGCCCACCGCGGGTCGGGCAGTGAGAGCAGGAAGACGAGCAGCGACGTCATCGCGGCTCCGAAGCCCACGATGCCGGGCGCGTCGATGCATGCGAGGACCTCGCGCGGCGCGCGGCCCTTGATGACGTCGGGGTCCTTGGCGATCCAGGCCAGGGCCATCGCGAAGGTGAGGATCGTGAAGGGCACGTTGACCAGGAATGCGGCGCGCCAGCTGAACCAGCCGACGAGCAGGCCGCCGATCGCCGGACCGACCGCTACGGTGACGGCGCCCGCGATGGCCAGGCTGCCGAGCACCTTACTGGGAGGCGCGTTGAGACCGATCGCGGTGGCGCGCCGGCGGATCAGCAGCATCGCGGCCGGGTAGCCGGCGGAGGTGCCCAGTCCGATCAGGACGCGCGCGACGACCAGCATCGGCAAGCCGGTGGCGATTCCGCCGAGCATGCCGCCCAGGAAGACCACGACGATTCCGACGAGGAACAACCGGCGTGGGCCGAACTCCTCGGACAGGCGCCCCGCGGTCGGCTGGGCGATCGCGCTGGTCAGGTACAGGCAGGAGATCAGGATCGCGGTCTGGCTGACGCTCACACCCACGGCGGCGGCGATGGCGACCAGGGCGGTAGCGATCACCGAGCTGTTGACGGGATTGAGTGTCGCGCCCATGAGCAGCGGCGCGACGAACCGCGGACCGAAAGGCCGCCGACGCCACGGCTCCGCACCCGGCGTGTGCGCGCCGGTGCGGGCCCGGACGTCGCCATCCGGAATGCGCGCGTCGGCTCGAGTACCGGCGCGACTGGTCGAACCCATGGCGAAACCCCCTTTGATACTCGAGTGGATCGGTGCGGCGAGCCCGCTCGCCGGGCCCGTGTTCCGGTGCCGCGTTCAGATAGGCAGGCTCCCTGACAATTAATATAGCAGGTTGCCTGCCTATCTGCTACCGTCGGTCCATGGGCGCCGAAGAAGACCTGGTGAACGAGACCGCGGTCGAGCTGACGAAGGCGATGATGCGGCTGCGGGCCCGGCTGCGCAGCGAGAGCGCGCCGGACGAGATGCCGTGGACGTGGTCGCAGTTGACAACCCTGGGCCGCGTCGTCGAACTGGGGCCGACGACGACCAGCGCACTCGCGCAGGCCGAGCACGTGCGCCGGCAGTCGATGGCGGAGACAATCTCCGCGCTGCGCGCCCATGGCTTGATCACGTCCGAGCAGGACCCGAGCGACGGCCGCAAAATGCTGATCAGCGCCACACCTGAGGGACGCGCGCTGATTGCGACGATCCCGGCGGCGCGGGAAGCGTGGCTGGCCGGCGCACTGCGGCGCCTGCTGCAGCCCGGCGAGCAGCAAGTGCTGCTGCAAGCGGCCGCAATCATGATCAGGGTCGCCGACGCCGAGAGCTGAGTGCTGAGTGCTGAGTAGCTGTTGTCGTTCCGATCTTGAGGGATGCGTGTCGAGCTGAGGTCCCGATCGGGTGGTCGCGGAGGGTTCGGCGCATAAGAGCAGGGCCTCCTGAACAGCTCGTTGGTGTCGAATCATCGAGTGGAAGCAGGAGGCCCTGGTGCCGCAGTTCTCCGTATCGATGGCCGGGCAGTCCAGTTCGGTCGCCCGGGAGTGTGACTGTCTGGCGCACGGTTCGGAAATGCTGCCGACAACGGGTCGCGGCGGTGTTATCCGTCGGACATGACGGACGCCGAGTGGGTGGCGGTCCGGCCGCTGCTGCCGGTGCCGGGCTGGATGCGGGGCCGGGGCGGCCAGCCGGAGGCGTACTGCCACCGGGCGATGCTCGATGCGGTCCGCTACCTGGTGGACAACGGGATCAAGTGGCGGGCGGTGCCGGCCGATTTTCCGCCGTGGGACCGCGTTTACGCCTTCTTCCGCCGCTGGCGCGACCACGGCCTGGTCGGGGAGTTCCACGACCGGTTGCGCGCGCAGGTCCGCACGCGTGCGGGGCGGGATGCCGAGCCGACGGCCGGTGTGATCAACTCGCAGTCGGTCAAGGCGGATGCCGTCGTGGGCGGCGACAGCCGCGGCTTCGACGGCGGGAAGCTGGTCAACGGGCGTAAGCGGCACGTCGTGGTCGACACAACCCGGCGTCGTTGGACGTCTTGTTCGGGAGGACATCATGACCGCCGCCGTCAAGCACGCGACACGTCGGCCGGTGGAGGTCCCGAACGCGACAGCCGAGCAGGCACAGGCCAGAAACAGCCAGCTGAGGGCACGCTTTCCGGCTCGCACGGCCGAGCCGCGGTGGCCGCACACCACGCGGCCCCTGGAGGAGACGCTGCGGCGGCTGACCGCACCGCCGTTCTCCCCGACGAGCAACGGCACCAGGGCCGGCCGCCGACGTGGAGTGACCAAGCTGCTGCGCTGGCTGTCCAGCCTGCCCGGGGACACCTGGCGGGAGCGGTGGGCGGCCGGCGGCGCGGAGGACCTTCCAGGCGTCGCCTGGGCAGACCTTCCGCTGCGGTGGCTGTGCGAGTGCGGCCACTCGTCGTCCTGCGACCGCGAAGACCTGTCTTCGGGACTGCTCATACTGATCTGCGGAGACGTCATCCGCCCCGGTCTTCCCTGGATGCTCACCCGCACACACCGACATCTGGCCTCCGCGATGGCGGAGATGCGAGACCCCGACGGGTTCGCGAGCCTGCGCCGACTGGCTGAGTCCGGACCCGCCGGCGCCCGCAAGGATGCCCAGATCGCCGCGACGCGGATCGCGACCCTGCTGGCCTGCAAGGGCGGACTGATCAGCGATATCACGGTTGGCGACTGCGTCGAACTCGTCGACGTTCAGCGTCAGGTGCACGTCCGCGGCGGGCAGAAGAAGGTCGACTTCTACCTACGGCTGCGGACCCTCGGCGTCTTCCCCGAGGACGCCCCTGCGACGATCCGGGCGTTCGGGCAAGCCCTTGGCCAGCTGAGCATCGAGGAGCTGATGAACCGCTACCAGCTCCAATGCCGGACGGTCCGCGACCTGATCGTGGACTACCTTCGCGAGCGACAACCCTCACTCGACTTCGCCAGCCTTGATGCCATCTCCCGTACTCTCGCGGGCCTGTTCTGGGCCCGGATCGAAGCACTGTCGCCGGGCATCGGCTCCCTGCGGCTGCCGCCGGCGGTGGTCCGCGCTTGGAAAGAGGATCTGAAGACCAAGAGGCGTACCACCAACGGCCCCGACAGGACGCGCATCGAGATCTCCAGCCCGCGGCTCAACGCCAAGGACGAGCTAATCCGCGTCCGGGCCTTCTACCTCGACATCGCCCAGTGGGCGGCCGAGGAACCAGCCCGCTGGGGGCCATGGGCGGTGCCGTGCCCGATCGGCGACGACGAGGATACGCGCTCCTTCGACCCGACCCGGACCAACGGGGGCGGCTGATCGACATCCGCGACAGCCTCATCGCCCGCATCGCCGAGGCCGAGCGCGAAGGCTGGCTCGGCGAGGTCGAGGGGCTTCGAGTCAGCCTGGCCGGCGCGGAAAACAAGCTCGCGCAGATCACCGGACGCGCAAGCAGCGCGTTGGCCGACCTCCCGATCCCGACGCTCCGAAGGGAGCCGTGAGTATCTTCGGGATGACGGCGTCTGCGCCAACGGGACGTCTCGGGGCCCTGAAGCCCCTTGAGCATAAGCAGGGAAGCTTGACGAGCCTGTTCTAGATGCGAAGATGTCGCAAAGCAGATAAGCGCGAGGTGGGTTATGGAAGATGACTCCGCTCCCGACCCGTCAAGGAAGGTCACGGATCAAGATCTTGCGCGCCTGATGAAACGCGGCATGGATGAACTGGCCGAAGACCCAGCCGCGACAGGGATCTATGCGCGCATTCAGCACAGGCAGGATTTGAGAGAGGACCGAGCCCACAGGGAGCGCTCTGAAAGATCTGCGGCCATCGGGTTTCTGGTTGGACTGGCGATTCTGGCGATTCTCATCGCTTACTCCATCGCAACCTTCGAGCCGTAATGCAGGGGAAAAGCAGGTGTGAGGTGGGTGTGGCGTTCCCGGGACCGCTGGCCTACAGCTCCGACGGTGACCCGCAGGAAACGGCCTAGTTCAGAGAAGCCTGCGTCCGCTGCTCGCTGCTACGTCCCGATCCTGGCCAGCGAGGACGCCTGGTCGAGATCCGGGACAACCTCGTCGACCGCATCGCGGAAGCGGAACAAGAAGGCTGGCTCGGTGAGATCGAGGGACTCCAAGTCAGCCTCGCCGGCGCAGAGGAGAAGCTCACCCAGCTCGATGCAGAGCAAGTCCGTCAACGCCAAGTGATCGACCTCGGCATGCCCCGCTTCAGCCAGATCGCGACACGAATCAGCACGGCAAGAGGACCTTCAAGTTAGAGGCCGCGCAGGTAGCGCGGTGGGGAGCCCAGTCGCGAAACAGGCACTGGCCGCAGTGATTACAGAGCGCCATGCTCTGTGATCACCCGGGGTCTGCCTCGAACGGAGTGGCTGTACGCCTGGCCGAGAAGGTGTACAGGACCTGGGGCTTGCTCAGATCGCCGGTGCAGCCATCGGGGAGCGAGTTGCGGCGGACACGAGTGGGTGCGGACGTTCTTGAGTTGGAGCTGTTCGAGTTCGGTGAGGCTTTCCGGGCGTCGGAGGAGCCACCCGGTGACCGTCCGCGGTGAGGGAGGGCGGGCGGTCACCGGTCGTGGCGAGGTGCGCTTCTTGTGCAGGTAGGCGCGGACGCGCCGGTAGCTGCCTTTGTAGCCGAGGGACACGATCTCCTCCCAGAGCTTCCAGGCGTTGGTGCACCCCTCGCTCCAACGGTCGTCAAGGTACGTCTTGGTGGCGTACTCGTCGACGCCGACCACTCGCGGCGCCGGCAGCGCGTCGACCATGCGCAAGACCGCCTGGCCTTTCCCGGCGGTCGCTGACAGATAAGGGGTGGCCCGGCCATGTGGCCGGGCCACCCCTTCGGGGCATGCAACTGTCAGGCGGGCTGCGCGGCGGGCGCTGGGGCGGGGGCCTTGTGGGCCTTGCTGGTCTCGCGGAGGATCAGCAGGCCGGTGATCGCGATCAGCGCCGAGGTCAGGCCGTGGATGCCGAACGCGGCGGCGATGGAGCCGTGGTGGGCCAATACGTTGATCATGTCGCCGAACGGGGCGACGGCCTCCATCAGCAGGACCCAGCCCAGAGCGCGGCGGTGGCCCGTCACCAGCAGGATGCCGATGACCAGGCCCATCGCGAATTCGCGGATACCCTTCATGATGAGGAAGCCGTCGCCGTCGCCGGCGGGCCAGTTCGGCAGGCCAACGCCTGGAGTGGATGTCTCGGGGGTCAGGATGAAGGACAGCCCGAGGTAGAGGACGAACAGGGCGCCGACGGTGGCCAGGACCGTGTTGACGTTCTTCAGCGACATGGTGCTTCTCCTTTGACGTTCAGCCTGGGGTGGGGCAGGGTTCAGCGGCGGGCGTAGCTGGGGCGGTCGATGACGTGCCAGATGACGCGGACCGGTGCGGGTGGGGCGGACAAGATCGCCTTACTCGGGGCATCTCTGACCGCGCCGGCCTGCCGGTTCGTCTTTGCTGATGCCGGTTTTGCCGCGATCCCGCCACCACCAGCGAAGCCGTGATCCGCTGGGCCGCCATCGGCCTCACGACCCCGCGCCGCCCGGGGTGAGGATTTCTATGAGATGTCCGTCGGGGTCGTGGAAGTAAGTGCCCCTGCGGCTTTCGGTGCGCTTGTTGTGATAGATCTGCCCATCCTCTTGGCATGCGGGATCGCCGTAGTGGGTGATTCCACCGTGCTGGATGCGGGCGAGGGCGGCGTCGAACTCCTGCTCGCTGACCATGAACGCGTAGTGGTGTGGCTCGAAGCCGTCCAGCTGGTCGTAGTCCAGGCTGACCTGGTTGGCCAGCCTGACCGGCGTGAAGTGCGCCACCGGCGGATCGACACTCAGGCCGAGGATTTCGGCCAGGAACTGCGCCGAGGATTGCGGGTCACGGGCGGGGACGATGGTGTGAATCAGTTCCACGGCCATAGGGACTCCTTGTCAGGACGGGGCTACGCGTGGTGGGTTGGTCGGCGGTCTTGGCGACCCGGCATGGTGCGGATGCGTAACTGCCCGGGGGAGGGCAGGGCTTCTCCGGCTGCCCTCCCCCGGCTACAGCTGACGTGTCATACGTCGATCTGCTCGAAAATGTGTGGGTACGACACGATGTCGTCGGGGAACTCGGCAGCCATGCGCTGGAACTCCGGGCTGCCGAACGCCGTGGCGAGAGCCTCGGTCGATTCCCAGACCGCGACGTTCATCAGAAGCTGACTGTCCGCCGTCCCCTTGTGCATCTGCAGGGAGACGAATCCCGGCTGAGCCTTCATGAACTCCGCCTGCCTCCGAAAGAGGGTCAGGAACGCTTCAGCCCTCTCCTTCGGGACGACGAAGGTGTTGGCCAGGGCGATGGGCCCGGTCTCCTCCTTGAACTGCGCGAACATCGGCGTATTCGGGTCCAGGCTCTGCAGCTTGGCCATCTTCGGTACTTCCTCTCGCTATCGGTTGTCCCACGGCACTGCGGCCGGCCATCGCCGTACTGGATCCGGTGACGCTCACGACCGCTCGGCGCCTGTGGCACGAAGCAGATCTGACGGACGTTCAACGGGCATCGCCGGCGCCGGCCGCCAACGACCGCGACCTTGCCAACGCTTGTTGGTCAACCCGTGTTGGCAAACGTAGAGCCATGACTCTGGACTGTCAACACATGTTGGCCTATGTTTGTTGGCATGACCGGCACCACGGAGAACCAGCAGGCCGCACGGCGTTCCGACGCCACCCGCGCCACGATCCTCGACGCGGCCCGCGAGCGGTTCGCGGCGGACGGCTACGAGAAGGCGACCATCCGGGCCATCGCGCGCGACGCGAAGATCGACCCGTCGATGGTGATGCGCTACTACGGCAACAAGGCGGGCCTGTTCGCGGCGGCCGTCGCGATCGACCCCGGGTTGCCGGGACTGTCCCTCGAACCACGCGAGGAGATCGGCCGTACGCTGGTGCGCCACTTCCTCACCCTGTGGGAGGGGAACGGGGAGCTCACCGCGCTGATGCGGGTCGGCGCCACCGACCCGGCCGCCGCCGATCGCATGCAGAGCGTGCTGCGCGAGCAGTTGATCCCGCTGGCCCGCCGGCTGGGCCACGAGCCGGAGCAGGCGCAGGCGCGGGCGGCACTGTGCGTCTCGACCGTGCTGGGGCTCGCGCTGACGCGCTACGTGCTGCGGTTCCCGGCGAGCATGGCGCTCGGCCGCGAGGAGATCGTGGACTGGCTCGGACCCACGGTCCAGCGGTATCTCACCGCACCCACGCCCTGAAGAACGCGTCGAGGCACCCACCGCGACCTCGGTCACGGCGGATGCCCTCAAAGGGGAAAGCCGAAAGGATCAGCCCTGCTTCTGCGGCTTGCGGGACTTGTCGCCGAGCATCATGAGGCCGGCGAGCACGCAGCCGGAGGCCCACACGGCGCAGCCGCAGATCGCTGGGCCCCGTACACCTTGCTCGCCTACGCGCAGCCGGGAGCACCGTGCACATCTCCGAGATGTTCCGCCTTCTCTGGGTGAGTGGTGCGGCGCGAGGCGAGCGATGGCCACTTTGTGCAGCTCAGCGTCGGTGAGAGCGACAGTACTTGATGCAACAGGTGTGGTGCTATCGCTGATTCGAGTGAGGCGATCGGGCTCACGGAGCAAGCCCGATCGCGTGATGTCTGAGCCTGCTGGTCATCCGCGCTGGTTCAGGGATCGGGTCAGCTCACGATTGGCAGCTCGGGCAGCCTGCCAGTTCGCCCTCCCGCTCCTCGATGCTCGCCGAGAGCTCGACATTCCTCAGTTCCAACCGCACGATCGTGCGCTGCAGTTCCTCGGTATCGGCGGGGACACCCAGCCCCGACTCGCGCCAAGTTTGCTCGCCCATCAGCTCCGACAGCCGTCGCTCCAGCTGCTGGACGCGAGTGACGAGCCGGGTGTTGCGGGCATGAGCGTTCGCGAGGTCGGTCTGGAGCGAGGTCAGGCTCACCGGCGATGGAGCCGTGGGGTCTCGCCGAGCCGGTTCCAGCTCGGCGGCGTGGACCAGGGCAAGCAGGTCGCGGTGACGATAGAGGAAAGTGCGGTCGACCCCAGCCTGCCGGGCAATGCTCGACACGCTGATGGGGGCGTTGGCCTTGGCCGCGGCCTTGATCGCTTTGGTCACTCGTTGCCGACGCCGTTCGGAGTCAGCTCGGCGCCCGTCGGCCATGGCGGAACTCATAGGGATCTCCAGGGACGAATATCGGGCAGCGGCTGTCCGACGCGGGGCATGCCCAGCATCACGGTGCGGGTTCGGCGAACCATCGAGAAAGCTTGCTCGATCTGCACCCGTTCCTCAACGCTCAGGTCGTCAAGGTCCGCCTTGACCCGATTGACGAGCCGACGGACGCGGCGGATCTCCTCGTCGGAGGGCTTGGCCTCGCTGCGGGCCCAGTCGTCCGCCTCGAAAGCGGACATCAGCCGCTCGCGGCTGCGCAGAAGGTCCGCGAGATACGCCTCCAGGTCAGGCAAGTAGGAGACGTCCGTGTTGAAGTGATCGCAGCCCACGCAGCGGAAACGGAGCGGGCAGCTCTGCCCGCCGGCCGCAACGTGTGAATCCGCGATCCGGACCGCTTCCGCCGACCGTTGTCGATCTCGCTCCGGGAAAGGGTCGTTTATGAGAGACGTTCATTAGGGCTGCGAGAAGCTTCGAGGGCCTTGCCCCTGTGCCTCCGGGGTGCGATACGCGCGTTTCGGAGGCACGTTCACACGTCGCGGTGCCGTACGACGAGCACCGCGAGAGCGACCGCGACCAGCGGCCAGAGGGCGTACACGATCCAGGAGCCGGGGAGCGTGGCGGTGTAGCCCAGGGACCCGGGATCCGGCTCCCAAGTTTGGACCAGACGAGTCCAGGCGGCCGACACCATCGTGTGTTTGACGTCCGCCGACCAGCGGTTGCTCTCCGAGAACATGGTGGGCAGCATCAGCAGGGTGAAGACGCTGGTGAGCATGGTCCCGGCGGCATGCCGGAGCAGAACGCCGAGGCCCAGACCGACCAAGGCACACACTGGAGCCAGCAACGCGGATGCCACCAGCGGCCGCAACACATCGGGGTGGGTGATCGGAACGCTGGCGTCGTGCCCGTCCAGGATGGCCTGGGAGACCAGGAAGGATCCGATGGAGGCGGCCGTGCCGACCGCGGTCCACAGCACGGCGGTGACGACCGCCTTGGCCAGCACCACCGCACCACGGGCGGGGACGGCCACGGTAGTGGTGCGGATCAGCCCGCTGCTGTACTCGCTTACGACGGTGAGGGCACCCATGCTGCCGGCGACGAGCATCAGCGTCATGTAACCGGTCGACGGGAAGGCGTCGTAGGCCAGGAAACTACCGGGTTCGGAGCCCGCGGCCTTGTCCGCCAGTGTGGCCACGGCGCCGGACCCGATGACGAACAGGGTGATGAAGGCGAGGGCCCACGGGGTGGAGCGCAGGGACCGCATCTTGATCCACTCGGAGGCGATCAGGTCGCGGAAGCGGGCGGGCGGCCCGGCGGGGGACGCGGCCGAAATGGTCGCGAGGGCAGATGCTTGTGTGGTCATCGGGGCTGTCCTGCCTGGTATTCGACGCTGTCGGCGGTGAGTTCCATGAAGGCCTCCTCCAGCGAGGCGGTTCGGGAGGTCAGCTCGTTCAACAGGATCCCGTTCTCGAAGGCGAGCGCGGCGATCCGGTCCGTCGGCAGTCCGGTCACGGCGAGCTTCTCGGCGCCCGCCGATCCCTCCGGCTCGACCGATGCGCCAGCGGCGGTCAGCACCGTCGTCAGCTCGGCGGCCTGCCGCGTGCCCACCACCACTCCGAGGCCGGTGCTGCGGGCCGCGAAGTCCCGTACCGATTCGGCGGCGATGAGCCGACCCCGACCGATGACGACGAGCTGGTCGGCTGTGTTCTCCATCTCCGACATGAGGTGGCTGGAGAGGAAGACCGTGCGGCCCTCGGCCGCGAGGCGCTGGAAGAGGCGGCGCATCCAGAGCACGCCCTCCGGGTCCATGCCGTTGACCGGTTCGTCGAACATCAGCACCGGCGGGTCGCCGAGCAGGGCGGTGGCGACTCCGAGGCGCTGCTTCATGCCGAGCGAGAACCCGCCGATGCGGCGGTTCGCCGCATCGGTCAATCCCACTTCGTGCAGGACCTCGTCCACACGGCGCGGGTAGATCCCGTTGCTGCGGGCCAGGGCGGACAGGTGGGCCGTGGCGGTGCGTCCGCCGTGGACCTGACCCGCGTCGAGGAGGGCGCCGACGTGCCGCAGTCCCCGGGCGTGGCTGAGGAAGGGGACTCCGCTGACGGTGGCGGTGCCCGAGGTGGGGGCTTCCAGGCCGAGGATCATCCGCAGGGCGGTGGACTTGCCGGCTCCGTTGGGGCCGAGGAAGCCGGTGACCTGGCCCGGCCGCACGGTGAAGGACAGCTGGTCGACGGCGGTCTTGCCGCCGTAGCGCTTGGTGAGTTCGTTGACTTCGATCACATGGACAACCCTGCCGGGAGGGCTCCGTCCGGTCATGGGGCCGTGGGCGGCAATCACCTGCGGCCGCCTTCGCCCGTAGGCGTACGTCCACGGGCCGATGCCGCAGAGTCGGCGGCTGGATAGCCTCGCGGGATGAACGACATACCGACCACCCCCTTGCCTGCGCGCGTCGCAGGGCACGACCTTCCTCTTGAGTGGGCACACCGCCTCGAGAGGGCACACCGCCGATGACGAGAACGAAGGTCATGGCCTGGGTGGGAGGTGTTCTGTACGTCCTCGCGGTGGGTCTGCTCATAGGAGGCGCGCCGCGGGCTTCGGGCACGGTCCACGGCATCGGGGCACTGCTGGCGGCGAGCCTGCTCGTCGGTGTCCTGCGACGCGGGCCGGTCCTGGCCCTGACCATGGCGCTCTTCGGATCCACGGCCGTGGTGGTGGGGCCCCTGAGCTCCGCCGGTGTGGATCTGTCGGCTTCGTACCAGGGCCAGTTCCTGTCGTATCTGGCGGTGGACCTCGTCCTGGGCTTCATCGTCGCCACCCGCGCGCGGCGGGCTTCGACCGTCGCCGCGGCCGCATCCCTCGTCGTCCAGCTCCTGCTCGTCGGCGGCTTCGCGCACGGCGACAGCCTGACCGTCAACCTCGTAATCACCCTCCTGGCGATGGCCGCGGCCTGCACGGTCGGTCTACTGAGCCGCGAGCGCCGCGAGCACGCGGTGGAGCTGCGCGCACAGGAGGTGGCCGAGGCCGTCATCGCCGAACGGCTGCGGATCGCACGGGAGTTGCACGACATGGTCGCGCACAGCATCGGCATCATCACCATCCAGGCCGGGGTGGGAAGCCGGGTCATCCGGACACAGCCCGAGGAGGCCCACGAGGCGCTGCGAGCCATCGAAGCCACCAGCAGAGAGACCTTGTCGGGCCTTCGGCGCACGCTGGTGGCACTCCGCCAGGCAGACCCGGACGCAGAGGTTTCGGGGCGGGCACCGCTCACGCCTTCGCCCGGTCTGGCGGACCTCGAACGGCTGGCGGCGGCGACGGCGGACGCCGGCGTACGCGTCGACGTGCGCCGCGGCGGGGAACAGCGCACGCTGCCTGCCGACATCGACCTGTCGGCCTACCGTATCGTCCAGGAGGCGCTGACCAATGTGGTCCGCCACGCGGGCACCGGACACTGCCGGGTGACCATCGAGTACGGGGACGGGGAACTATCCGTGGAAATCGTCGACGACGGGCGCGGCGCCACCGAGGACGGCCCGGCCCACGGCTTCGGCATCGTGGGCATGCGCGAGCGGGTCGCTCTGCTGCACGGCCGCCTCAGCGCCGGGCCGCGTCCCGAGGGCGGCTTCCGGGTGGCGGCGCGGCTGCCCCTGCCCGACCCCGCCGGAGTTCCGGTGGAGGCCCGATGACCGGCAGTCCCGTACGCGTCCTGCTCGTCGACGACCAGCCGCTGGTGCGGTCCGGCCTGCGCGTGATCATGGCCGACCACCCCGACCTGGAGGTCGTCGGTGAGGCGTCCACCGGCGCCGAGGCGGTCCAACTGGTTGGGGACATATGCCCCGACGTCGTGGTGATGGACATCCGGATGCCCGGCATGGACGGGATCGAGGCCACTCGACTGATCACCGCCGGTCCGGCGACCGCCCGCGTCCTCGTCCTGACCACCTTCGACGAGGACGACCACGTCTACGGTGCGCTCCGGGCCGGAGCGAGCGGCTTCATGGTCAAGGACATGGCGCTCGACGACATCCTCGCGGCGATCCGCGTGGTCGCCGCCGGCGACGCGCTGATCGCCCCGGGTGTCACGCGTCGTCTGATCGCAGAGTTCGCCGGGCGCCCCGAAGCCGCCCCGGCACGCTCCCCACGGCTGGTCGAGGGCATCACCGAGCGGGAACGGGAAGTCCTGACCCTGGTCGGGCGCGGCCGGTCGAACACCGAGATCGCGGAGGACCTCTTCATCACGGTGGCCACCGCCAAGTCGCACGTCTCTCGCCTGCTCACCAAATTGGGCGCCCGGGACCGGGTTCAGCTCGTGATCACCGCCTATGAGACGGGGCTCGTCACGCTGCCCGGCTGAGCACGTCTGACAGCAACACCGGTTTCCTGGTCCGTTCCTGGCACAGCCCTGCCGCCGCTCACGACGTTGCCCGGGACTCTTCAGCGTCCCGGGCAACGTCGTCCTCGGCACGGCTCCGGCCAGGCCCGGAGCGTCACGCTGGGATGCTTGCTGCCTCCCCCTGCGCAGTGCGCGGGCTGGGCACCGTCGCCCGGATGGACAGGTCTAGATCGAGACGGCTGTTCATGTCCAGCTCGAACCGGCCGTAGGGATTCACGTGGGTCCAGAACAGCGGGGACAGCGCCCGGCGGTCCGCGTCGGTGAGCTTGTCCGCCCACTTCGGGTCGGCCAGGACCTCCTGCATCAGCAGCGTGTTGACGTGCACCAGCGCGGACTGGAGCAGGTGCAGCGCGAGCATGCTGACCTCCTGGGATTCCTTGCCCGCACCGGCCAGGTCGCCGTCCTTGCCGTAGAAGAGGTCCTTGTTCGCGGAGTTCCAGTTTTCCACCACCTGCAATCCCGCGTGGATCTCCTGGCGCATCTCGACGTCGGCCAGGTAGTCGCAGACGAACGAGGTACGCACCGCCCGGCCCAGCTCCTCGATCGCTCGGTACGTCGGGTGCTTGGGGCCGCCGCGGGTGAACCGGTGCAGGACCTGCTCGGCCTCGGCGGTGCCCAGGCGCAGGGCGGTGGTGTACTTCACGACCCCGGATCTCCTTGCAGTGCCGCTTGATTCGGTCGCCCTGCCAGTCGTAGTCCGCCCATGCCCCCCGCGGGAACTCTCACCTGCTGGGCCACGTACTCCACCGCCGCGGCGGGCATCTCCTTGGCGGACTCCGGGAACCGGGCTTCCACCTCGAAGAACTTGAGCAACAGTGCGAAGCCCAACCGGGTCGCCCCGGACTTGTTCCGCACCTTCTTCATGTCGTCTTCGAGCAGCGTCCAGACCTCAATCAGGTCTTCCGGCTCCCAGTCCTGCCGCATCCACCCCGCCCCTTCGCCATCACTCGTTCAGCTCAACGAGGCGGCCCGTACAGGGAAACGAGGCCTACAGCGGTTACGCAGCGCTACACACCACCTGGCGGTAGCTATACGAGAACAGGGCCGATGAGGCAGTCCCGGGGCAGCTGGTTGATCTCGTCGGGCCGACGACCGGTATCCATCATCAGCTCCACGGCGATCCGATACTCGCGGTTGGTGGCCGCTTCTAGTAGGGCTTGGTCATGTGCGGTCCGAGATGGCGTGTCTTCTTGATCGGTCGTGTCGTTGATCGGGTGTGCTGGGTGAGGAGTTGGCTGCGGTCCGGTGTGATCTGGAGGACTTCGCGGCGGAGATGTTCGAGCCGTTCGCGCGGGCGGATCAGCGACGGTGGGGTGGGGTCTATCTGCGGGGCCTGCTGCTGGACGGCGGGCGTAAGAAGCCGCGCAGATAGGCGCGGTGGCGGCACCCCGGCAGCAAGGCAGGCACAGGTCTTGGCGATCATGGAGTTGCGACGCTCTGTGATCACCGGGGAGACCTGTGCCTGTACTGCCATCTTGGCTGACCGAACCGCTCTGGAGCCAATTCGCCGCCCTGCTGCCTGAGCGATCGGCGTACGCGCCGACCCATCCGCTGGGATGCCACCGCCCACGCATCAGCAACCGGATCGTCCTCGACAAGATGCTGCAGCTCCTGCGCTTCGGCTGCTCGTACCAGGCGATCGCCGACACGACCTGCTCGGCCACCACGATCCGCAACCGTCGCGACGAGTGGATACGACTGGGCGTGTTCGCCCGGCTCAAGCAGATCGCGCTGGAGTCCTACGACCGGATCGTCGTCCTCGTCCTCGATCAGATCGCCGTGGACGGCTCCATCACCAAGGCCCCCGGAGGCGGCGAGGCGGCCGGTCGCTCACCGGTCGATCGCGGCAAACAGGGCCTCAAACGCTCGGGCATGACGGACGGTTACGGGATTCCCCTGGGCCGCGTCCTGGCCGGAGCCAACCGCCACGACTCCCCGCTGCTCGCCCCGACCCTGGACCGCCTGGACGACCTGGGGCTGTTGCCCGACGACATCACCGTGCACCTGGACGCCGGCTACGACTCGGACAAGACTCGCGCTCTGCTCAACGAACGCGGCCTGCACGGACGCATCGCGCACAAGAGGGAGAAGGCGCCCATCCAGGCCAGTCAGCGTTGGCATGTCGAACGCACTCACGCCTGGCAGAACGCTTTCCACCGGCTCGCCCGCTGCTACGAGCGGCGCACCACCGTCATCGACGCATTCTTCGACCTCGCCGACACGATCATCACCGTCCGTAGCCTGATCCGGCAGGCATGGACCACCCACCGCTGGGAGGAACGCCCCCGACGCCGAGCATGACCTGCCGCCTGTCCGCGCGGACTCTAAAGACCATCGTCAGGCCGCCCGCGCGGAAAGATGGGTATCGGCGGAGGACCAGTACTCCAAGCGATCTTGATGCTGGCCGGAGGGGTGTGTCAGTGCGCCTCCGTGAGTGCCTGCTCGTAGGCTGCCTGAAGGAGTTCGGAGGCCCGGGGGTGGTTGGGGTTCGGGCGGGGAATACCTAGGTGCGCCTCGCGGAGTTCATCCATGAGGTCCTCCCAGAGATGCGGGCCGCCGTCCTCCAAGAGGCGAGCGCGGACGCTGAGTTCGGGTGTGGTCGGGCGGTGCCGCATTCCCCAGGAGCCGAGCGCGACCATGATGGGGACTGTCTGGATGCCCGCTTCTGTGAGGCTGTAGGTCGCTCGACGTCCTCGTTCGGCCTGCTCCTGCGTGAGGAGACCGCCGGCGACGAGGGCCTTGAGACGGCTGCTGAGGATGTTCGACGCGATCCCCTCCTCGGAGTGGCTGAACAGCTCGCGGAAGTGTCGGCGCCCGCCGAACATCACGTCGCGCAGGACGATGAGGCTCCACTGGTCCCCGAGTGCCTCCACCGCCGCGTTGACCGCGCATCCGGACCGCGGTTTGTCTCGCATGCCCACCTCCAGTGATTGCATTCTGCCATCACCGAGTCTAGGCTCGCCCACGGCTAGTGATTGCAGTTCGCAATCACATCGCTTCGAGGGCAGGGGTCCCTGCAATGTCCCGCGTGAGGGTCCACAACTTCTCCATCTCTATCGACGGATTCGCCACTGGTGAAGGGCAGAGTCTCGACGCCCCGTTCGGCCACGCCGGCACGCGGCTCCATGAGTGGTTCTTCCCGACCAGGACCTTCCAGCAGATGCTGGGCAAGCCGGACGGGAGTACTGGGGTCGATGACGCCATCGCCGGCACCTGGGATGTCGGCATCGGAGCAGAGATCATGGGCCGCAACAAGTTCGGCCCCCAGCGCGGGCCATGGGAGAACGACGACTGGAACGGCTGGTGGGGGCCCAACCCGCCCTTCCACACCCCGGTGTTCGTCCTGACCCACCACCCCCGCCCCTCGGTGGAGATGGAGGGCGGCACCACATTCCACTTCATCGACGCCACGCCGCAGGAGGCACTCCGTCAGGCGCGCGAGGCCGCAGGCGACCTGGACGTGAGGATCGGTGGCGGGCCGATCACGATCCGCGAGTTCCTCGTCGAAGACCTCATCGATCATCTGCACATCGCCGTCGTCCCGATCGTTTTGGGCCGTGGCGAGCGCCTGTGGGACGGACTCGAAGGACTCGAGAAGCGCTTCCAGGCCGAGTCCGTGACAACCCCCAGCGGCGTCACGCACATGACCTTCGCCCGGCCGTAGCGACCGCCCGCGCAGGCGGCAATCGGCCTCGGTCTCCCACCCCGCACGCTCCGAAGGCCGACAGGACGAACATCACTTCCAGGGACGGCACCAAGTTCGCCGTCGACACGACCGGCCAGGGCGCGCCGCTGTTCCTGATCGGCAGCGCCTTCAACGACCGCGCGACCGTGGCCGGGCTGGCCGACATGATGGCATCGCAGGCACAGGATCTCCGGTGGTCACAGAGCGTCGCAGCTCCATGATCACGGAACCTGTGCTTGCCCCGTCGGCCAATGGGCCTCGCCCGTGCCTATCGGCGTGGCCTCTTAGTTCAGAGAAGTGACCAGGCCAAAGCTGATGGCGCCGCTATAGATCGTCGACGGCATGCATTCCTCCCGGGACCATCAGTGTCGGGCCGCCGCCCGCACTCCGATCCTCACGCCGGACCGGGACCTGCGCACCTGGGCCAGCCGGATGCGCCCGCCGTCGCCCCGGGCCACCCTGAAAGCATGAGCGCGCCGGTAGTCGTCCACGACCTGTCCCCATCGGGCGGGCGCAATGTCGCCATCAACGGACAGATCGCAGGGGTCGCCCATGATGACCGTGACCTCGTCGAGTTCCTGAGGCGTGCCGGCCTCGATGACGCCTGGGATCTCCTCGACGACCCGCACTGGGTTGAATGGCGCGGCGGTCGGGCGCACCGGTATGAAGCGGCGTGAGCGGCCGCCCTAGCAGTCCGTTCGTGTTCTCGTTCGAGCCGCGCTGCCAGGGACTGGCCGGGTCGCAGAAGTAGACCGGGATGTCGGTGGCCACCGACATGGTCGTCGAGGTGCTGGCCGGGTCGGATCAGCGTCAGTCCCTCGTGGTCGACCGGGTGCCAGCTGTGGTCATGGGTCCGGAAGGTGAAGCCCTGCTCGTTGTTCGTCGTATGGGCGAGCAAAGCCCGGCCCTGGTCCGCGTTCTGCTGTACGTCTTTCCACAGCACGTCGCGGATTCTCGCCGACGGGTTGCCGATGAAGACGCCCGCGGAGATCTCCAGCAGCCAGCGAGTGAGGAAGCCTCTGAGGCCGGCAGGGCAGTTGGTGAGGACGATCACGGTCACCAGAGCATCGCCTCGTCCTCGCCGCAGTCCGTGCCCCCGTAGTTGCGGCCCGCTGGAACCTTGCGGTCTCCGTCGCTCTGGAGCGTGACGACATCCTGGTCACCAAAGACCGCGGAGCCTGTGTCGTCGTGCAGCAGGAGGCGCTTGATGTCGTCCACGCAGCGGTCCAGCAGGGACGTTTCGTTGATGCGGTCGCGCAGGGCTCTGCGGGTGCGGGAGGCTACGTCTTCTTCGTCCTCGCCGGCGACGTCGAAGGCCAGGGGGATGCCGAT
>NZ_JBICXE010000068.1:0-24013 GCF_043200155.1 Streptomyces sp. NPDC048473 | reverse complement strand
CATGCAACGTTCAGGCATCACGGTGCGGTACTCGAACAGCACGAAGGAACTGAGGGTCCCCACTCGGCGCTGCTACGAAGGAATTAGGCAACGTTTGCCCTGTTGGCGACGGCGCGTAGGCGTTGGTCGTCCGCTTCGGTGCCCATTAGATGATGTAGCGGCGGATCATGCTGCCCTGCTCCTTGTGGGTGGCATGATCGGTGCCGTCGAGGGTGAAGTAGCGCAGGGCCGTGAACCGGGCCTCGATCCGGTTGAGCCAGGAGGAGTTCGTCGGGGTGTAGGCGATCTCGACGTTGTTCGCCGCGGCCCATGTGCCGACCTGTTGGCACCTCTTCGTGGTCAGGTGCGGGGAGAAGTTATCGCAGACGATCGCGATCCGCACCGTCGACGGGTACAGAGTGCGCAGGTAGCGGCAGAACTCCAGGAACTGCGTCCGCCTCTTGATCGGCTTGATGTGGCCGTAGAGTTTGTCCTTGGCCAGGTCCAGGGCGGCGAACAGGTGCCTCACTCCGCCGTAGCGGTTGTAGGTCGCCCGTCGCCGCCGGCGTGGTTCACGGCGGGGGTCTTTGTGCTTGCCGCCGCGCTCAACCCACTGCCGACCGGGGTGGGGCGTGAGGTTGAGCGGCCCGAACTCGTCCATGCAGAAGACGACTTCGGGCTCGCCGTCCTCGGGTATGACCTCGCCGTCGGCGATCGCGCAGAGGTGTTCGACGCGGGCCTTCTTGGGCGCGTAGTCGGGGTCGCAGGAGGTCTTCCACGTTTTCAGGCGTTGAAAGGAGACGTCTTCCTCACGGAGCAGGATGCGCAGGCCCTCGTGGCTGATGTCGTCGACCACCCCCTCGGCAACCAGGAAGTCCGCCGGCTTGGACAGGCTCCAGGTCGAGAACGGCAGGTCGTGCTCGGTCGGCTTGGACTTCGCGATCTTCTTGATCTCGCGCCGCTCGGGCAACGTGAACGTCTTGGGGCGACCGCCCTTGTACTTCGGGTACAGCGACTCGAAGCCGTCGGCGTTGAAGTTGTGGATCACATCCCGGGCCCGGTCCTCACCGGTGAACGACACCTCGGCAATCTTCGCGACCGGCATGCCCTGCGCGGACAGCAGCACCATCTGGGCCCGCCGCCAGGTCACCACCGACCCGGTGCCTCGGCGGATGATCCGCAGCAGTCGCTGCCCCTCATCGTCATCGATCTCGCGTACGCGTACTCGTTCTGCCACCCCGCCAGAGTGATGGCTACCCGCCGCCCGACACAGCAACCAGGCGGCGCGTCACATCACAACAGGGCAAACGTTGTCTGCTACGGCACTGGTTTCCACACAGGAGCCCTCCGTCGAAGGGTTCCCGTTGGGGAGTCCGATAAGAGGGTTGTTTTACGAGTTGTGAGTGAACCCCGATCTTCGATGCGAGCGAACTTGGGAAGAAGGGCGTCCGGAGGCGTTGAGATCGTGTAAAAGCCGAGTTCCCGGGGGGTTACCGGCGGATCGCCGGACGGTGGCTGCATCACTGTGGGCCCCGGGAGGGGCAGGGGGTTAGGTTGGCGGGGAAAAGTCTTCGGGCAGCCGGACTCGCGATGGGGGCGGGCATGACCATGCTAAAAGGAGCCAATGTTCCGGTGGCGGCTCACGCCGTGCGGGTCGAATTGGGGTGGCGCACATCCCCGGGGACACCGGACGTGGATGGCTCGGCGCTCCTTCTCGTGTCGGGAAAGGTGCGCAGCGACGCCGACTTCGTCTTTTACAACCAGCCCTCCCATGTATCCGGCGCGGTACGCCACGAGGGCAAGCGGACCGCCGGTGACGGGGTGACGGACAGCCTCGCGGTCGACCTGGCGCGCATCGAGCCGGCCATCGAGCGCGTGGTCCTGGCAGCCTCCGCGGACGGCGGCACCTTCGGGCAGGTGACGGGGCTGTACGTACGGATCATGGACGCGGCGGGCGGCTCGGAGATCGCCCGCTTCGACAGTGCGGATGCGACGGTCGAGACCGCATTCATTCTCGGGGAGCTCTACCGGCGCCAGGGCGCCTGGAAATTCCGCGCCGTCGGTCAGGGATACAGCACCGGCCTCGAAGGTCTCGCGACGGACTTCGGTATTTCTGTCGATGAACCACAGCAGCCCCAGCCGTATCAACAACCCCCATCGCCTCAACAGCCCCAGCGGGGAACGCGGGTTGACCATCTGCCACCACCCCCGCCGGTGCTTCCGCCTGCACCGACACCGGCACAACCGGCACCCCCCGTGCCTCCTGCCGCCCAGCCCGTCCGTCTGTCCAAGGTGACACTCACCAAGGACGCGCCATCGGTCTCCCTCGCCAAACAGGGCGGCACTTCGGGAGCCCTCCGGGTCAATCTCAACTGGGAAGTGCGCAAACAGTTCAAGGGCTGGGGAAGCAAACTCGGCAGAGCGGTCGCCAACCACGCGGACCTCGATCTTGATCTCTGCGCCCTCTACGAACTCACCGACGGCCGCAAGGGAGTCGTACAGGCGCTGGGAAACGCGTTCGGCGCACTCCGGCAGCCCCCTTATATCCATCTCGACGGAGACGACCGCACCGGCGCCGTGTCCACCGGCGAGAACCTCACCGTCAACCTCGACCAGAAGGACAAGCTCCGCCGCGTCCTGATCTTCGTCACCATCTATGAAGGCGCCCGGAGTTTCGCCGATCTCCATGCGACCGTCACCCTCCAGCCCCAGCACGGAGCCCCGATCGATTTCTCGCTCGACGAATGCACCGTCCCGTCCACCGTCTGCGCGCTCGCGCTCCTCACCAACAACGGGGGAGACCTCACGGTCCGGCGCGAGGCCCGCTATCTCGTACCCGAGCGCGGAGTGAGCCCGCAGCGCACCATCGACTACGCCTACGGATGGGGCATGAACTGGACACCCGGCCGTAAATGACCCCCCGGGAGTCCGGCCGGCACTGCGGCCATCGGCCCACGGCCGGCTCCGCTCAACGGTCCGGCGCGGCCTCGGGACGGGCGTACGTACGCCCCTTCCAGGCCGCGCCCCGCCCCCGGTAGTGCTGTACTGCCGAATCGACCGTCATCAGCAGATACAGCACAGCGGTGAACGGCAGCAGCGGCGCCAGCCACAGCGACTGCCGGTAGTAGCCCAGCATCGGCATGTACGTCCCGGCCATCATCGCCCACGCCACCCCGCCCGCCCATGCCGCCACCGGAGCACCGCCCAGCAGCCCGCCGACGAGCGTGATGGGCGGCGCGAGATAGACCAGCGCGAGCCCCAGCACCGTCCCGAGGAGCAGCGGCGGACTGTGCCGCAACTGGGCGTACGCGCTCCGCGACACCATCCGCCACAGATCCGCCAGCCGCGGATACGGCCGCACGCTGTCCACCCGCTCCGCGAGCCCCAGCCAGATCCGCCCGCCGCTGCGCTGCACCGCCCGCGCCAGCGACACATCGTCGATCACCGCCTGCCGGATCGACTCCGGCACCCGCGCCCGGTCCGCCGCCGCGGTCCGCAGCAGTACACATCCACCGGCCGCCGCAGCCGTCCGCGCCCCCGCCCGGTTCACCCACCGGAACGGATAGAGCTGCGAGAAGAAGTACACGAAGGCCGGCACGACCAGCCGCTCCCAGACACTCGACACCCGCAGCCGGGCCATCTGCGAGACCAGATCGAACCCGCCCGACACGGCGGCGGCGACCAGCCCCCGCAGGCTGTCCGGCTCGTGCGCGATATCGGCGTCCGTCAGCAGCAGATACTCCGGCTCCCGGGCCCGGGCCAGCGCGATCCCGTGCCGCACGGCCCAGAGCTTGCCCGTCCAGCCGGGCTCCGGCTCACCGGGCGACACCACCGTCACCGGCAGGCCTCCGTACCGTACGGACAGCGCACGGGCGACATCCCCGGTGCCGTCCTTGCTGCAGTCGTCGACGAGGAAGATCTCCGCGGCCCCCGGATAGTCCTGTGCCATCAGCGACGGCAGACTCACCGGAAGCATGTCGGCCTCGTCACGTGCGGGTACGACGATCGCCACGGACGGCCAGCGCTCCGGGGCCTCCCGGCGCGGCAGCCGCTGATCGGTCCGCCAGAAGAACCCTTGTCCCAGCAGCAGCCACACCCATGCGGCCAGCGATCCCACGGCGATCCAGGCAACGGCGCTCATTCGCCGCAGTCTGCCCCACTGTGACGGAACCGCAAGGGCGGTCGACTATGGTGACCGGGTGAAGATCGCGCTCATGGACTCCGGAATCGGCCTGCTCGCGGCCGCCGTCGCGGTACGCCGGCTGAGGCCCGACGCCGATCTGGTGCTCTCCTCCGACCCCGGCAGCATGCCCTGGGGGCCGCGTACCCCCGAGGACGTGACCGCCCGCGCGCTGAACGTGGCCCGCGCGGCCGCCGCCCACCGGCCCGACGCACTGATCGTCGCCTGCAACACGGCCTCCGTACACGCCCTGCAGACGCTCCGCGCCGAGCTGGAACCCGCACTGCCGGTCATCGGCACCGTTCCCGCCATCAAGCCGTCCGTCGCAGCCGGCGGTCCCGTCGCGATCTGGGCCACGCCCGCCACCACGGGCAGCCCGTACCAGCGCGGACTCATCCGGGAATTCGCCCGCTCCGTCGCCGTCACCGAGGTCCCGTGCCCCGGTCTTGCCGACGCCGTGGAGCACGCGGACGAACCGGCGATCGACCGGGCCATCGCCGCAGCCGCCGCACTCACCCCGCGCGATGTGCGGGCCGTGGTCCTGGGCTGCACCCATTACGAACTGGTCGCCGACCGCATCCGTGCCGCCGTACGGCAGCCCGGTCTGCCTCCCGTCGCGCTGCACGGCTCCGCCGGTGCCGTCGCCGCCCAGGCACTGCGCCGGATCGGGGTCGAACCCGCTCCGTCGGCCGAACCGGCCGCCGGTCTCACCGTGCTCCTCAGCGGGCGCACCGGAGACCTGCCGGAAGCCGCTCTGGCCTACGCCGAGGGGCAGCTGCTGGGGGCCGTCAGCCCCGCCCGCTGACCCGGCGGAGGCCAGTGACCCCATCCCCGGCGTGCGGATTCTTAAGTACGCTGCTTGACATGAGGGACCACTCCCGAAAACCGAGGCACACCGGAGCCGATTCCCACTCCGACGTCTGGATCGGCCGGGCCACCAACCGGGCCCAGTGGGTACTCGCCGCCGCAGGCGCGGCATGTCTGGCGCTCGGCGTCCAGCTGGCCGTCACCTCCGACTGGGCCTCCGGAATCGCCCCGCTGCTGATGTCCGTGATCGGCTGCGTCGCCGCCGGACTGCTCATGCTGTTCGGCACCCTCGCCTTTGTGAACGTGGCCGTCAGGGTCGACGGCGACGCCCTCGAAGTGCGCTGTGGTCACATGGGCCTGCCGCGCCGCCGGATTCTGCTCACCCATGTGGTGGGCGCGGAATTCGTCCCCCAGGTCACCCCGCGCCAGTGGGGCGGCTGGGGCTACCGCTGGCGCCCCGAGCAGGGCACGGCCGTGGTGGTCCGCAGGGGCGAGGGCCTGGTGCTCCGGCTCGGTGACGGCAGGACGTTCACCATCACGGTCGACGATGCGGAAACGGGCGTACGGTTCATCCGCGAGCGCCTGCACCTGCCGGCGACCGGCGCACCGGCCGGGGCCTGATGCGCTGAGCTGCGGGATCCGGGTCCGGCTCAGAGCGGGGTTGTGTGGTCCGCTCGCCGTGTGCGGCGGGCTGCGCCACCGGGACCGTAGGCCGCACCATCTGCCTCGTCCGGACTACGTGCCTGATCCGCCCCGTCCGCACCACACGCCTCGTCCGTACCATCCGCCCCCGTCGTACCGTCGCCGATGGGCCGCCGGGCCGACGCCAGCCCCGCGAGCAGCCCGGCTCCCGCCGTCACCGGAGTGAAGCTCAGCGCATTGCCGACGCTCGCCAGTACCGCGAGTGCGGTGAGCGCGGCGCCCGCCGTCAGAACGACGGCCGTGGTGCGGGGCGACCGCCACAGCACGTACAGCAGCCAGCCGAAGGCCGACCCCAGCAGCACCACCCCCACCACCCCCTGCTCGGCCGCCTGCTGTAGAGGCGCCGAGTGCGGCTTGCCGTCGGAGTGGGCGGTCTGCTCCATGGTGGGGCTCAGTTCGGCGAACCGTCCAGGGCCGACGCCCAGCACCGGATGTCTGCCGGCCAGCTCCAACGCGTCCTGCCACAGCAGCACCCGGTTCGTGGTGAGCGGACCCTTCAGGGACACCATGAGGCCTTGAGGCAGCGCGTCCGCGGCGACAGCCCATGACGTACCGACGACGAGACCGGTGGCCAGCGCGAGCCCGGCGAGACCGAGCAGCCGTTGTCGCATCCTGGCGGCGGCCAGCGAACAGAGCAGCACCCCGAGTGCCGCGGCGAATCCGGCCACCGAGCGCAGCGCCAGGGCGGCGCAGGCCGTGCCGAGGGCCAGCAGCCGCAGGGTGAACCGCAGTGGTGCCTGCCGGGCCGCCGCCGCCGCGCAGCAGGCGGCGCCCGCGGCGAGCACCAGCAGTGCGGCGGCTGCCCCGGCGTGACCGGGCGCCGTGTCCACCGTGGCGGTGGCGCCCGGCATGCCATGACGCGAGAGGAGCCCCATGAGGAGCGCCCCCACGGCGGCAACCGTGGCCGTCGCCACCGGCAGCAGCGTTCCGCAGATCCGTCCACAGGCGAAACCTGCGGCGACGGCCAGCAGAGCCAGCAGAACACCCTCCGGACCGGTCTCCCGTCCGGCGGCGCTGATCAACGACCAGATCGCGCAGGCGGCGAGGATCACGGCCCCGGCTCCGTCGGAAGCGTTGCCGCGTTCCCACGCCCGGCCCCGCCCCGCTGGTGCAGTCGTCACGTTCGCCCCCGACCTGTGACCGTCCCGTTCGCGACCGGCCGGATCCGGCCGATCGGTGGGGGACTGGCGGACAGGGTAATGGCAGCGGCCCGGATCTGTGCGGGAAAGTGACGAAACGATCCGGCATAAAGGGTTCCATCACGTGATCGGGACTGCCCGGCACACAGCCGACCACCGTAGACTCCGCCGGGTGAGCGCCACCATCACCCCAGTCGACGACCCGCAGCAACCCGCATCCACCCCCACGCCCCGGGGGAGACGGCTGTTGCCGCGGCTCGTACGGCCTGCAGCCGCCGTGATTTCGGGAGTGCTGCTGTACCTGAGCTTCCCGCCCCGACCCCTGTGGTGGCTGGTTCTGCCCGGCTTCGCCCTGCTCGGCTGGGTGCTGCACGAACGCAGACTGCGCGCCGCGTTCGGCCTCGGCCTCCTCGCCGGACTGGGCTTCATGCTGCCGCTGCTGCACTGGACGGGCGAAGAGGTCGGTCCGGTGCCGTGGCTGGCACTCGCAGCGGCCGAGGCGCTGTTCATCGCGGTCGGCTGTATCGGGATCGCCGCAGTCTCCCGCCTCGCCTGCTGGCCGGTATGGGCCGCCGCCGTCTGGATCCTCGACGAGGGGATCCGGGCCAGGGTGCCGTTCGGCGGCTTTCCCTGGGGGAAGATCGCCTTCGGGCAGGCGGACAGCGTGTTCCTGCCGCTCGCGGCTGTGGGCGGCACGCCGCTGCTCTCCTTCGCCGTGGTGCTGTGCGGCTTCGGTCTGTATGAAGCGGTACGTCAGTTCCGTACTTACCGCAGCACGCGTCACATGCCCCGGGCCGCTGTCGCCGCAGCCGCCGCGACCGTCCTCGTACCCGTGGCCGCCGCATTCGCCGCCCTGCCGCTCGTGGACGACTCGGCCGAGGACGGCACCGCGACCGTCGCCGCGATCCAGGGCAACGTGCCGCAGCTCGGACTCGACTTCAACGCCCAGCGCCGCGCCGTCCTCGACAACCATGTGCGCCGCACGGAACAGCTTGCCCAGGAGGTGAAGGCGGGCAAGGTTCCCCAGCCCGACTTCGTCCTGTGGCCGGAGAACTCCTCCGACCTCGACCCCTACCGGAACGCCGACGCCCGGATCGTGATCGACGACGCGGTGAAGGCGATCGGCGTACCCACCGTGATCGGGGCGGTCGTCGAGCCCGACACCGGCAACCTGCGCAACACCCTCATCCAGTGGG
Source organism: Streptomyces sp. NPDC048473 (assembly GCF_043200155.1). Lineage (NCBI taxonomy): Bacteria > Bacillati > Actinomycetota > Actinomycetes > Kitasatosporales > Streptomycetaceae > Streptomyces > Streptomyces sp. NPDC048473. The sequence goes on along the minus strand of NZ_JBICXE010000068.1, from coordinate 16,010 downwards.
ATCCGAAGAAGGGGCCTGTCAGCACATACGACAAGCGCCACATCCAGCCGTTCGGCGAGTACATGCCGATGCGCTCCTTCGTACGCCTCTTCAGCTCCGACGTGGACCGTGTGCAGCGGGACTTCGGCCCCGGAAAGAAGGTCGGCGTCTTCGATCTGGCGGGTACGAACGTGGGGCTGGTGACCTGTTACGAGGCCGCGTTCGACGACGCCGTACGGGACACGGTCGAGCACGGCAGCCAACTGATCGCCGTACCCAGCAACAACGCCACCTTCGGGCGCAGTGAGATGACCTATCAGCAGCTTGCCATGTCCAGGGTGCGGGCGGTCGAGCACAGCAGGTCCGTCGTCGTCCCCGTCACCAGCGGGGTCAGCGCGATCATCCGCCCGGACGGGACGATCGTCCAGAAGACGAAGCTGTTCACCGCGGACGCGCTTGTGGACAAGGTGCCGCTGAGGTCCTCGCTCACACCCGCGACCCGGATGGGCACGCTCCCCGAAGGAGTACTCGCACTGATCGCCGTGGCGGGGCTCGGCTGGGTCACCGTCCGTTCGGCTCGGCTCCGGCGGAGCCGCTGATCCACTCGCGCGCCACGTAGGGTCGAGCCCATGGCTACTCCTGATTTCATCCGCGAGATCCGCGCCACCGCGGGCCGACAGCTGCTCCTGCTGCCGGGCGTCACCGCCGTGGTCTTCGACGACGAGGGCCGAGTGCTCCTCGGACGCCGTTCCGACACCGGCAAGTGGTCGGTCATCGGCGGCATCTGCGAGCCGGGTGAGCAGCCGGCGGCCACGGCGGAGCGCGAGGTGTACGAAGAGACCGCTGTGCGCTGTGTGGCGGAGCGGGTGGTGCTCACACAGGCCCTGGCACCGGTGCAGTACGCCAATGGCGACCGCTGCCAGTATCTGGACGTCACCTTCCGCTGCCGGGCGACCGGTGGCGAGGCGCGCGTCAACGACGACGAGTCGCTGGAGGTGGGCTGGTTCCCGGTGGACGCGCTGCCGCCGTTGAACGAGTTCGGGCTCTTCAGGATCAAGCAGTCCCTGACCGACGAACCCACCTGGTTCGAGCCCACTGCCCAGCAGTGACATCCGGCGCTCGCCGGACGGGCCCGGTTCTCAGGCCCGCCCGGCGAGCACGGCTCAGACGGTGCGGGCGTCGGCCGGCAGCGTCGAGGGCGCGTCCGGCTCCGCGACGGCCCCCTCGATGTCCGCGAGATCCCGGTTCCTGGTCTCCTTGGCGCAGGCGACCGCCAGCACGGTGATGAGTGCCGCGGCGATCACATACAGCGAGATCAGTGTCGAGCTGTGGTAGTTCGCGAGCAGCGCGGTGGCGATGAGCGGCGCCGGGGCACCGGCCGCGACCGACGAGAACTGGGCACCGATCGATGCACCCGAGTACCGCATCCGGGTCGCGAACATTTCCGAGAAGAAGGCCGCCTGGGGCGCGTACATCGCCCCGTGGAAGATGAGTCCGACCGTCACGGCGAGCAGCAGGCTTCCGAAGCTTTGCGTGTCGATCAGCGCGAAGAACGGGAACATCCACAGTCCCACACCGACCGCCCCGACCAGATAGACGGGCTTGCGGCCGAGCCGGTCCGACAGCGCGCCCCACATCGGGATGACCGCGAAGTGAACGGCGGAGGCGATGAGCACGGCGTTCAGCGCCGTCTGCTTGTCCAGGTTCGCGGCCGTCGTCGCGTACACGAGGATGAACGCGGTGATCACGTAGTAGCTGATGTTCTCCGCCATCCTGGCCCCCATGGCGATCAGCACATCGCGCCAGTGGTGCCGCAGCACGGCGACGAGCGGCATCTTCTCGGCCACCGCGGCGACCGCCTTGCGCTCCTCGGCCTGTGCCAGCGCCGCCTTGAACACCGGTGATTCATCGACAGAGAGACGAATCCACAAGCCGACGCCCACCAGTACACCGGAGAGCAGGAACGGTATGCGCCAGCCCCATGCCCCGAAGGTCGAGTCCGACATCAGCGCGGTGAGCGCGGAGAGCACCCCGGTGGCGAGCAACTGCCCGGCCGGCGCCCCCGTCTGCGGCCAGGAGGCCCAGAACCCGCGCCGCTTGGCGTCCCCGTGCTCCGACACGAGCAGCACGGCCCCGCCCCACTCACCACCGAGTGCGAAGCCCTGCACCAGCCGCAGGACGGTGAGCAGTACGGGGGCGGCGGCCCCGACCGTGGCATGCGTCGGCAACAGCCCGATGGCGAACGTCGCTCCGCCCATCATCAACAGACTGAGCACCAGCAGCTTCTTGCGGCCGAGCCGGTCGCCGTAGTGCCCGAACACCAGGGCACCGAGCGGCCGGGCGGCGAAGCCGACCGCGTAGGTGAGGAAGGAGAGGAGCGTGCCGACGAGCGGCTCGGACTCGGGGAAGAACAGCTTGTTGAAGACCAGCGCGGCAGCTGACCCGTACAGGAAGAAGTCGTACCACTCGACGGTGGTGCCGATGAGGCTTGCGGCGACGATGCGCTTGAGTGAGCGGGTGGTCGGCGGGGCGGATGCCGAGGCAGCCATGAACACCACTTCCGGACGTTGGCGGGGACGGTTTCGTGTCGCCACACCGTAGGAACGTGCAGGTCAGAGGCACATGTGGCGGGACACCATAGTTCTCGGGTCGGGTGTGCGCGGGGCCACCATGACAGGCATGTTGAGACTGCTTCGAGGACCGTATTGAAGGCTGACAGGCGCCTGTCCGAGTTGCGTTGTTCGGCATGGTTTAGTGCCCTGGTGCTGACTCCCGTGCTGGTTTGGTGCTGACTACGCAGCGTTGAACTTCGGCATTCGGGGCGGATCGGACGGGTAGTGCAGTGCTCCTCACCTCCGCGCGACTGCCGTCAGGCCCGGCGGGTCCCTGCGGAACCGTTGCCGGATGACGTCCGCTAGGAGAGCGGGTGTTGACGCGTCGGTGTTCCAATGAGGAACGAGGGCATCGGTTTCGGGTTTGCCCGCCTCAATGTCGAGGCAGGTTGCCGTGTTCAACACCACCGAGAAGGGGTCTCGGCCTGCGGGTCGAACGCGGCTGGCTCGGGCTGATCCTGACAGGCGTGTGTCTGGCGGCCGTTGCGACGCCGAGCCGATCACGATGAGTTGTTGCGGCGACTGTCCAAGCGCAACAACGACCCGGAGTATGGGGTGATTTCGCCGGAGATGCTGGCCCGGATATCTGCATCTCGGATCCCAGCCGCTGAACGGCGTCGGCACGGAAACGCTGCGCAGCTGGAAGAAGCGACTCGAGAAGGACCTCGGCCCGACCTCGATCCGCCTCGTCTGGGCGACGCTGTCCAGCGTCCTGCAGGCCGCCGTCGAGGACCGCCGACTCGCACGCAATCCGTGCCGCTCCAGCACGGTCGGTCCGCCGGCCGCGGCACCCGGCAGAGTTGAGGCGTGGGATCCCGAGCGTGTGCTGGCCGATGTGCGGCAATGCCGGACCGGTACCGAGTCCTTGTCGAGGTCGGAGCGGGCCTGGGCCTCCGGCAAGGAGAGGCGCTGGGACTGAGTGCCGATGACTTCGACTTTGCCAAGGAAGTCGTCATGTCCGGCGCCAGGTGAAGATGGTGCGGACGAAGTTGTGCTTCGCGCTTCCCAAGGGCCGCAAGGTGCGAGACGTGCCTCTGCCCAAGAGTGTGGCCCTGGCCGTCCAGCGGCACATGGAGGTCTTCGCGCCAGTGCCGGTCACGCTGCCCTGGGACGATCCTCGTCCCCCTGAGACGCCTGTGGAAGCCAAGCACCGGCGGGCCGAGGACGTACAGCCTCTTGGTGACGGGACGCGAGCGGAAGGCGGTCAACCGGAACTTCTTCAACTCGTATGTCTGGAAGTCGGCCCTGGCCGGAGCGGGCGTCATCGCTCCACTACAGGAGAGCAGTCGGAGCGGATCCAGAGTGTGGGAGCCGTCCCGTGAGCACGGCTTCCACGCCCTGCGCCACTTCTACGCCTCCGAAGAGCTGGAGGCCGGCGAATCGGTTGTCTCACTGGCACGCTGGCTGGGCCACTCCGATCCTGGATTCACCTTGCGGAAGTACTCCCATTTCCTGCCCCGTGCGGGCGCGCGAGGCACCGCCGCCATCGACGCGATCTTCACGTAGCCTCGGCCCGGACAGCGCCGAGGCCGGACCGTAGCTCGCAGCAGCCCCCGCTCGGGCGCAAAGTCCCAGAGAAGTCCCACAGATGCCGCCGCCCCCTTCCGAACCAGCGTTATGCCTGGTCAGGAAGGGGGCGGCGGCCTTCGTCGATCAAATGTCCCGGAAGAGACTAGTGGAGCGCCGTGACCTGCCACGCTGGGTGATCGCGGGGCGCTGACCTGTGCAAATGGTCTTTCGGTTGTTTCACGGTCATGCCCGTTGATGCGGCCGGAAGTCTCAGAAAAGTCCCAGGGGGATCCCAGGCGAGTTGATCGAGTGTCCGGTTGCCGAGGGACGTGTCCGTCTCGCCGACCCCGATGACGACGAGGTCCCGTGGGCGGTACCGCCGCGTGGGCGCTGACTGCGATGGCCGAGAGGTGTCTGAGGAGCGGTCCGCCCGCTGAAAGCGAGTTCTGCCAGTCGTCTTCGAGCGGACGTTGACTGGACTCCAGTACCGCTCCTCCCACACCCCGGGCCGGTCCCGGTGCTCCACGTCGTAGCGGTGCAGCGTCATGGCGTCGCGCTTCCCTATGGCAGCCACCCGCCGCAGCGATGCCTGCAGCTTGCGCATACCGGTTACGGCGGGGTCCTTGGGGTCGTCGGGGAAGGCATCAAACAGGTAGCGGCCTACCACCTGGCCACGGGTACGCCCCATGCTGCTCAGACATGCCTCGTTGACGTCGACGTACACCAGGTCCGTGGTGAACAGGGCCACCGCGCCCGGCAGCGCCTGGAATACCGCCTCGTAGTCGATCCCGGATGCGTCCACGATGCCACCTGCCCACGACGCTATGTCGATCATGTGCTCTTTCACGATAGGCACCAGCGGCGCTCCGGGTAGGTCAGCACTCCAGGGCACCGCAACCGCTAGGTGTGGGCACGGACGAAGGCATCCCGAACCAGTACTTGACCGGCTCGTCCTTGCCCTCGGGCCATTGCGCGATCAGCCAGGTCAGGATCGGCCGCGGGCTTTGGACGGCGTCCCGCGAGCCGGATGCGCAGGAACATGAATCGGGGAGGGCATCGCGGCTTTGGAGCCCCTGCGCCAGGTGACCGTCACCGCCTTCTTACGCCCGGCGGCCAGGACGTGTTCACGCAGGTTGACCGGGCGGGTGCGGTGGCGGGGCAGCGGACGCGGGCCGAGTCGCGCACACGAGCAACTGGGAAAGAGGGTTCGATCCCGGTGGATCAGTGCATCCTTTTGCGTAATAGATGCCTGAATGTTCGATTTGGCTATGCTTCCAGTTGGATACTGCACCGCCATCCGCGCGGTCGCGGAGACTCGAAAGGAAGCCCGGTCATGCCGAAGAACGAGAAGTCGTCCCAGCCCTCGCATGGCGAGGGACCAAGCCGTCACAAGGGTGCCCACCAGCATGGCTGGTCGTCGGATGTGGACGAGACCCATCAGGAGGCCAACGAAAGCGCACACCGGTCCTTCCATCCCGACGAGTACGCGCCGAAGCCCGGCCCCGGCAGGAAGATCTCCAAGGAGGAAACCGAGGAGGTCCCCGGCAACACAGTCAAGAGCACACATCGCCCGGGTCAGGAACGCGCCGGGAAAACCAGCGAGAGCGGTATGCACGACACCGGCCCCAGGGGCCGGTCCCAACGCCCCAGCGGCACCCGGGACGCCTCCGCATCCACGGGAGTCGACCCGCAGCAACCGCGCTCCGACTCCGACTGACCCCATCGATCCCAGACAACACTGTTCGTGCCCCGCCGAGAGTCGTACGTCGAAGCTCGCGACACCACCAAGTTCCGAAAGTGACACGCTGGTGCGGGGAGCCCGCAACCTGCTTTTCGCCGTGCCTGACGTCGTGGTCTGAGTCTCCTGCGCTTCTGTGGACTTGGTGTGGTTGTACGCCGCAAATTCCCGGAGCACGCCATGGTCGTTATCCTGGGGCTCATCATCCTGATCGCCGCGGTAGTCGTCGCCATGGCTGGCGTTCTCGCCAATTCTGGCAGGCACACCATCTGACCGACGGCTTCTCGGTATTCGGATGCCACGTGACCGGTTCCACCGGCACGCTATTCCTCTACGGCATCGCCGTCGGGGCGCTGGCCGTCTTGGGGCTGAGCCTGCGCATCGCCGCTGTACGCCGCCCATCCCACCATTCCAGAACCTCGCGCCGGGACCTCGGACAGCCCGGCCGCCAGTCGGTCGCAGATCGCAACGACGCAATCGGTCACCGCCAGGCTGGCCGCGCGGAGACTGCACGTGCGCGGGGGAGCGACCGACCTTCCCGGCGTACATCCACGAGTTCAGCGACTGACGCACAACGCAAGGACGAGAGCGATGACCGCGGAAACCACCCCTGAAGGCCCCGGACCCGTCCCCAGCCGGCCGGATCCGGTGCCGCACGACCCACAACGTCCGTCCGAACCAGGCCCCAGCGAACCTCAACCCCAGCCAGACCCGGAGCCACCTCCGGGCCCCGGAACCCGCCCGGTCCCCGAGCCGCCTGACTGACCGGGGCGCTACGGTCCTTCTTTCCGGTCCTTCTTTCCCCGGAGACTCGTGAGCGTGACGTCCTACCGATTGCGGCCCCAGAGTGATCGGCGCAAGGTGGATACGTCAGGGCCTTTCCAGCGAAGGGCAGAGTCGGGAAACCGTCGGCGGGACGACAAGGGCCCGCAGGCAGAGGGACGCGGCGAGAAAAGACGCTCAGGGCAGATGCCCGCGGCAAAGACTGCTGATGGAGACGATGGGCCCCGGTCGCAGAGTGGGCCAGGTACCCGGACCGCATCCGGGCTTGTTGTGCGGCTGTCATGGCGCGTATCCGCTTGAGGTTGCCGGGTGCAGCTGAGGATGGTGGCGGTCAGGCGCGGCGGCCACCCGGCTTAAGGAGCCGTGATGTTGCTTCCGAGTGGCCACAGGTGCGTGGCTGCTACGACGCCGACCGGGCTGTGACGGACGCACGGACGCACGACCAGTTCCGCTGGCCGGCCGACGGCTGGAAGGCCAAACCAGAGCTGCCCCAGCCGGATTTGCCAGGTCCCCCAGTTCGTGCTGGCGGACGACATTGCGGATTCCATCCCGTGCGGTGACGACGTCGACACCTTCGTCGTGGCAGCCGTAGCGCGTCTCCCTGCTACCCGCCCTGCGATCTCTGAAAGACGGGCACGACAGTTGAAGTTCCTCAAGCCTCCGGGTGTCTACGCGCCGCAGGAAGACACAGTCATGCTGGTATCCGCTCTGCGGCGCGAACATCCGTCACCTGGAGCCGAGGTGCTCGACGTGGGTTCCGGTACCGGTGCAGCGGCGATTGCTGCCGCCCGCTTCGGTGTTGCCCGTGTAACCGCCATCGACACGTCGGCCGCGGCGGTGCTCACCACACGACTCAACGCACTGCTGTCCGGGTATGCACGGGTGATCCGGACTAGCCGGGGCGACTTGACGGAGCCTGTAACCGGCCTGAGGTTCGACCTGGTGCTGGCGAACCCGCCGTACGTACCGTCCGTGAACGCCTGCCTACCGCGTCGCGGTATTGCTCGGGCCTGGGAGGCGGGGATCGACGGCCGCGCGGTGCTCGACCGGCTCTGTGCCAAGGTCCCAGCTCTGCTGCGCCCCGGAGGTGTGCTGCTCGCGGTCCACTCCGTGCTGAGCAACCCCGCGATGACCCTGGCGCGGCTGGCTGAAGCGGGACTGGGCGTGGCTGTTACCGACCGCCGGTTCGTTCCCTTCGGACCTGTCCTGCGAGAACGGGCCAGCTGGCTGGAGGCCCAGGGCTTGATCGAGGCCGGCCAGGAGGAAGAGGAACTGGTGGTGATCCGTGCAGAACGGCCGTACTGAACCGGAGACCGCACCTCGGGCAGCTGCACGCCGTGTCATGCAAGAACCGGGCGGACCCATGCTCGTAGAGGGGCCTGTCGAAGTGGTCCAGGAGGACGGCACCATTGCTCGCTCGGACCGGCCTGTTGTTGCACTGTGTACCTGTCGGCGGAGCCTCATCTTCCCTTGGTGCGACACGAGCCACCGCGGCCGGAAGAGGCCGAAAGCCCCACCGCCGGCCTCAGAGCGGCACACGGAGTGAGGACTCGCCGCCCCGCCATGCGCCGAGCAACTGCTCCCCGAACCGGTCTTCCAACCATCCGGTGGCCGCGATACCGAAGGCGACGTCCGGTGCCAGATCCGGCTCCTCCTGGAGCAGACCGGCAACGACCTCATGCCGTACGAGCTGCTCATGCACGGCGTCGGCCTCCACATGCTCCGCGTAGAAGTGGATGGCCGCAGGCCCGGCACCGGCCCGCTTCAATGCCTGAGCGAGGCGCCGCGACCCTGGTGGCGATGTGGTCTCCACTGAGGCGAAGTGACCGACCAGCGCACCACGGTGTGAGCGGTGGAGTCCAAAGAGCGACATGAGGTTGACGGTCGCGAGCATCTGCCGCGATCCAGCGTCGAGGTAGCGCCCATACGAGGTGTCCAGGCGGAGGGCCGCCATCAGATCGGCGAACAGCTTCGAGTGGACCTGTTCCGCCCGTCCCGCTCCGAATTCGTCGTACTCCACAGCGGCCATTCCCGCCTTGGCCCGGCCCGTCAGGCGCGGGATCACCCACACGTGCGGATCGGCCTCCTTGAGGTGGTAGAGCGAGCGGTGGGCGGCGTACTCGCGCAGATGCCACAGCTCGCCCTCGTCCCGCAGGAAGTACGACACGCCTTCGGCGTCCACCGGCTCCAGAACGAGTTCGTCCAGCGCGCTGCCGGCGTCCTTAGCCACCGGCACGTCAGCGCGCAGAACCGCCACGAAATCCCGCTCCAGCTCGGCACGCACCCTGAGCAGTTCCGGATCCCACTCCCAGGTGCCGTCCACACCGTCGAAGCCGCGGTAGTGCAACTCGTAGCAGACATACAGGGCGAGTTGAAGGTCGTCGCCGTACGGGTCGGCACCCGCTACCCGGCGTATGTCGGGCAGGCTGCGCCGACCCGGTTCCCGGCCGAGCGCCTCGATCAGAGCGGCGGACACCTCGCCTCGGATTTCCGGGAGCTTCACGGTGCTTCCCTTCCTTGGCGTGCGTCTCCATCGCCCTTGCGACGAGGCTCCCAGCTTCGCGTTCCACCTCGTCCACATCGGAATCAGGATCCGCTCACAACCAGAATTTCCGCATCGAGTAGAGGGCGGACAGCTTCTCCAGGGCTGACTCGGAGTAGCCCACAACATGGACTCCGACGGGCGTGTGATTTGCCATACCCGTCGGCGTTTGGAGAAACGGCGGCCAGTGGTTACGGAGACGTTCGCCGGGCACATTCGTTTCAGTGGCCCGTTGCATATTCGGTCCACCCGGACATACATGAAGTGAGCGCAGAACAAACACCCTCCTCAGCGCCTTGTACACCGAGCGCGCACTGTCCCGCCGCCAGCTGCGTCGATTGCAGCGAGCCAACACTGGATCTGCTGGACGCCAGTCCGCCCTTGTTCGGAGTGCGGCGGCGGGTCAGTGCTGCATGTCTTTCTTTCAGTGCCTGAAGGTGTCCTTTCCCTTCTCCACTGCCTGCTTCACTTTGCCCTTCATCTTTTGGGCCCTCCCCTTTCCCTCCAGGCTTTCGTTGCCAACGGCCCGCCCGACCGTTTCCTTGGTTTTTCCTTCTGCGATTTTGCCAATGTTCTTGGACTTCTTTCCGATACCCATGTCGTTCTCCCTGGGGTCATTCGGGTGGTGCCAGCAGAGTTCCGAGAGGTCCGAGATCCAAATTGAGATCTTGCATGGAAAGGTCGTATCGAGAGCAGAGTTCAATCATACGACTGTGCAGAATCATCAAAGTTGCTCCGAGGCGCTCCTCCTGTTCCTCAGTGAGGTCTCCTGCGTCGACCCGCTGAAGGGCCTGGCGTTCCATGAGTTGTCGTAGCAGCTCGACGAGTGTGAGTACGAGTTTGATCAGGTCCCGTTCCACCGTGTCCGGGGCGGTGGTGACCCGGTGGGCCGGCCTTCGTACCTCCGCGCCGCCCCGGGGCAAGATGTCCTGCGGCACTGCGGGCAGCATGCGGAAGGCGCGGGCGGCGGCATCGGCGATCTCGTCGAGGCGGCTTCCGGGCGGACGGTCCTCACCTGTCATGGTCGTCTCCTATGGGTGCTGAGATGGCATGCCAGGGCGAAGGATTCTGTTCGCTGATGGAGACGATCAGCGCGCGCAGCGATATGCGTACGAGGTCGATATCGGCGATGGAGAGTACGACGTCACCGGTGAGGACCACGCCTCCGCTGAGCAACCGGTCCAGCAGGTCGATCAGTGCGATCTGCCGTTGCGGCAGCGGCTCCTTCGGCGTGGCCTCCGGCCTGCCCGCCGCCCTCACGGCGTGGCCCTCTTCAGCGGTTCGGCTTCAGCGAGGGTGGCGAAGGAGTACGGGGCCCACGGCCCGGTGACTTCGACGCGTACCCCGGGGAGTCCTTCTGCGGCCTGCATGGCATCGGCGCGGAAGTCTTCGGCGTGCTGCAGCGGCACAAGGTAGGCGTCGTTGATGACGTTCTCTCCCGGCCCGCGGGCGAGTTCGCCTTGCTGCGGCCGGTGCTGGACGCGATCAACCGCATAAGCGTGGGCGGCGGCCTCGACCCTCTCGGCTGCCTGTTCGGCGCCCCGGTAGGCGTCTTCGCGGGCGTGTCGCTGTGCTCTGCGCTGGCTGAGGTAGGCCCGCCCGGGGCTCAGACCCGCATCTGTCAGACCCGCATCTGTAGGTGGGGCTGCCGGGCTCTCGCTCTCCGCGGCCGCTTCGACGTAGATCTTGACGCCCCACTCCACCTGCGCTGCCAGGTCGCTCAGTCTGCCGGCAAATGCCTCGTAGCGAGCCCGGAGCATGAGCCGCACCCGCTCGTCGTCGAGGTAAACCGTCGCCAGACGCAGTGGCAGGACGGCGGTGCGGGCGGCCAAGGCCTCAATCACCCGGTGATGGGCGCGGGCGACTGACTCCAGCCAGTCCAAGTCCTCAAGATGCGTTCGCAGCGCGGCTTCTTGGAAGTCCCGCTCGGGTACCGGGCTCACGGCGACCACCACATCATCGCTGTGTTCTACACGCACTAGATGCACCGGCGCCTCCGCCACTCCAGGGAGCCGGGACAGAGCTTCCTCCAGCGATCCGTCGGCGTCGCGTGCTACGGCGTATGCATAGGTGATGGCCTCGGTCATGGCTCGTCCCGCCTCTCGCTGCGGGGGCTGGGCTCTGTTCGTTTGGTGCGTGAGGTGCGCCGGGGGGCCACAGCGCGGCTCTCTTCGTCCTTGACCTGTGGCAGCTCACGGTCTTCGCGCAGCGCCGTGATTTCAGCCTGCAGCCGTTTGTTCTCCTCGGCGAGTGAGCGGTAGCCGTCGTTGGCGCGTGACGACAGTGAGGGATCGTGCTCCCACCAGTCAATGCCCATTTCCTTCGCTTTGTCCACCGAAGCGATCAGCAGGCGCAGCTTGATGGTGAGCAGTTCGATGTCCAGGAGGTTGATCTGGATATCGCCTGCGATGACGATGCCTTTGTCCAGGACGCGCTCCAGGATGTCGGCGAGATTGGCCGAGGAGCCCTGGCCATACGGGGCGGACCTGGACGGGAGGTCGCCCAGCCTCCTGGCGACGGGTTCGGTCACGGCCGCTGCACCTCAATTCCCTGGTGTCCCCGAGTTTCGACGGGAGCGCGTGGCAATGCGCCCGTTCCGCCGGCTGCCGCGATCAGGTATCGACGCCCTGGACATGGGCCCTAATCTCGTCCAGCCGGTCCAGCAACTCGTCCTCGCGCCGGTCGAAGGTTTCCTCGTCGATGTCTCCCGCCACGAGCGCTCGCTCAAGTGCGGCGAGTTCCCGTTCGACGGGTGCTGGGTCGTAGTACTCGTTCTCCGCGGCCTCGACGACGCGCTCCATGACCCAGGCCACGCCGCGCACCGGCGCCAGTGGAAGAGTCGCGAGTTGAGTCAGCAGTCCCATGAGGACTCCTCAGACGAAGCTGTAGGCGGGCAGCGGGCCGACCAGTCGCAGGTCGAAGTCCGCGCCCAGTTCCTTGGCGATGTCCTGTTCCGCTCCGAGGAAGGTCTTCTCGTTGTCCCGCTTCACAAGGAAGGACACATTCAAGAAGTCGTTCCCGGTCGGCTGCGATGAGCGTTCTTCCCGCGCGAGTCCGCGCAGCGCATCGAGGACTGCGACGGCGAGCCGATCCTGCCGCGCTTGCACTTCTTGGGAGACCAGCTCCCCGAGGGCGAGCGGCAGTTCCGGGCTGCTGCGGCCGCTTCTGATCTCCTCGTTGAGCTCGCGCGCCTCGTCGGACTCCTGAAGGATCTGGCGCAACAGCGCATCCTCGTCCTGGGCGGCCTTCAGGTGGTATTCCACGCAGCCCTCCAGCGCCCGCAAGCGTTCGCTGAATTTATCCGTACCGTCCTCCAGGACCGCTCGTACAGCGTCGTCGTCCGTGGTGGTGAAGCCGAACTGCAGCGGCAAAACGGTGCCGTCGGCCATCAGTTGTTCCTGGACGGCCTGGTGTGCGCTGAGGTCTCGGCGTTTGGGACGCAGCTCCTCGGGCGCGTCGCTGACGACCGCGGACAGCATTTTGGTGCGCACCGTGCGGAGGGCCGTAGGCGGGTCCCCCACCCCGTGGAGGCCCTCCAAGCGCTGCGGATGGGTGGCCCTGACAATGGAATACACGTATACGGCCATGGTTCACTCCTCGCGGCGTCGGGCGGCAGGCCGACGCCGCGGCCGCTCCCGCCTCTCCTCGGGCTCCTTGCGCCTCTTTTCTGGCTGCTCGGCCTCCTCGTCGTCATGTCCTCCCTTCAGGGCATCGGTCAGCACGTCAGCGGCCCCGCTCAGAGCACCCTTGGCTTTGCCCTGCGCTCCGCCCTCGGTCACTTCGCCGACCAGGTCGGTCAGCTGAGACGGAGCCTTGCGGCCCTCCTCCAGGTCGAGGCGGTTGCAGGCCTCCGCGAAGCGCAGGTAGGTATCCACGCTCGCCACGACGATGCGGGCATCGATCTTGAGGATCTCGATGCCCACCAAGGACACACGTACAAAGACATCGATCACCAGGCCGCGGTCCAGAATCAGCTCGAGGATGTCGTAAAGGTTCCCCGACCTTCCTCCACCGGCCCTGGAAATGGTTCCTCCGCCCTGCGGCACCATAGTCATGGTGCCTCCTTTCAGCAGCTCACACGTGGCTCCGGGAGGAGGCCGTTTCCGTTCGTCCGGCGAGCGGTGCAGCACTCGTATTCCGGCCCTAGCCACGCGGGTCGATCTGGGCTCGGGTGTAGCGGCGGATGCGCTCGTACGCCAGCAGTTCGCCTTCCTCGTCCAGCGTCACCCGGTAACTCGCCATCACGCTGGTAGTGCCGGGGATACGCTCCAGCTCCAAGACTTCCACGTCCGCCTGCCAGCCGCCCTCCGTCGGCTTCACCGCCGAGACGGACTCGGGTGCTCGCCCCAAAAGCTCCTGGAGCTGCTCAGCCGCATACCGCATGGCCCGCGGGGCCGAAACCCGACGGGCCGCACGCTTCGTTTCGCTCGTGCGGCTGCTGGCCCGTCCGGCGCTGGTTTTCCTGGCGGTCTTCTTGACGGGCTTCTTGCTGGACGGACGCCGGACGCGCCCTGTCTCGTCCTCTTCGCCTACGGCCATGTTCCCGCTCCGGAATCGGAGACGACATGATGCCCGCGTCACCTTCACAAGACGCCGTTCCATGATATACGGCCTGGGCTGAGCGCATCTCGGAGCTCGCACCGTTGCTTCAGCGCCGGGAACAGCCTCCTACACCGCGTGCCGTAGCCCCCTGCTGGCTGCATAACGCCATCGCTGCCGCATAAGAAACGCTGTGAGCGGTGGGCACGCTATCCCCCAAGGAGGGAATCGCTTCCACTGAGGCCCTGGGCGCCGATGACGAACGCAAACGGCGATCAGTATCATGCGCGCTTCGCGAGTGGTGGAACGCCGGTGTTCACTCTTGACCTGTTCTCCGACGGCCCGGCGTCGGAGAACAGGTCATGGCAGGCGCATGTGTCCATTCCCTGAGCAGTTGCCTTTGCGGTGCGCTCGGATCACAGTAAAAACAGAGGGCGTGGCGAGATAGGAGTACGTTGTGATCATTCTCGGAATCATTTTGCTTGTCGTCGGGTTCGTGACCGGGATCTCCATACTGTGGACAATCGGGATTGTTCTCGCGGTGATAGGGGTTGTCTTGTGGATCTTGGGATCGCTGGGGCACGCCGTCGCTGGTCGAAGGCACTACTGGTAGCCCAGTAGGGCCGCGCCGCTAAGCGACTCGTAGGGGAAACGTTTCTCTGGCTGGAGGCGTTATCTGGCCTTCGGTTGGAGGCCACCGCAGTTTTCCGGCACTGCTGGCCCCGAAACACTTCACTTCGAGCAGGCCTCCGAGGGTCACCGAAGACATAGTCCGTGACAACGTCGGCGACGACGTGGATGAGTACGTGCGGGGGCGGGGCGCGCCTGGACCGGATCAGCAGGGGTTCTTCGACCTCTACAGCACCAGCTTCCTGCCTCAGCTTCGTGGCGGCCGGCAGACTGATTCATGACCTGACCCTCCTCCATCACGACGTGCACAACGGGGGGCACTCAATGTTCCGGTCAAAGCGGAAGCCGAGGAGTCATGGCTACAGAACGCCGGACTGTTGACGAGTCGTAGTGGATCGCCACCACGCCGCGTACCGGCTATCCGCCCCCCCAGCACCGACCTGACCGCAGACGTCGCAGTCATCGGCGGCGGCGTCGCCGGCCTCTGCACCTCATGGGAACTGGCTCGGGCGGGTGCGGACGTTGTCGTCCGGGAGGCGGACCGGATCGCCGCGGGCGTGACCGGATACACCACGGCCAAACTGACAACTGCGTATGGCTTGGTGCACGCGCAGTTGGAAGCGAAAACACGGCGCCAACGCATCGATGAGATCAGGGACGAGGCAGAGGCCACACGGCGGGCAGGGCTCGACGCGTCTTCGTGACCGATACGGAACTGCCCTTCGAGGTGCTCGTTGCCCGCAGTGCGGAGGGTGGTCGGGCGGCAGGGTGCACGGTCGGTATGAGCGGTTGCGGGTCGCGGCGGCTCTGGCCGGCAGACCCGGGGCCCGGCTGGCTCGTCTCATCGGTCTCGCCGCAGGGAAGGACACGATGCTGTGGAGGCAGGAGACAGCTCGGGCGGGCAAGGTCCGGGTACTTGGGGGCGGCGAGTTCGCGCCGTTGCGGGGACAAACGTGCGCGACGTTGTTTGTGGACCTCGAAGCCCGGCAACCGATCGATGTGATGCCCGGCAGGGAAGCCGCGCCAGTAGCCAGCTGGCTCGCCGACCATCCTGAGGTGGAGGTCATCTGGCAGGACCGGGGTTCCACCTACGCCGAGGCCGCCCGCGCGGCGGCACCGCAGGCCGTCCAGGTCGCGGACGCCTGGCGCCTGCGGAACAACCTCGGACGAGCTGTGGAGAAGACCGTGACAGGACACTACAAATGCGTTCGGTCCGCGTTCGCCGATACGGGCCGGCCTCTTCGGAAGCGGACCCACCTTTGGTCCCAGATGGAACCACGGACGTCAACGGCCGTCCGTGCCACATCGTTGCCGGTATCCGCGAACGGCACCAAGCCGTGCACGAACTCCTCTTCCAGGGATTCTCGTTGCGTGGAATCAGCGGGGATTTGCAGCTCGACTACTACACGGTCCGACGCCATGCCAGAACTCCAGATCTCGACGATCTACAGGTCAAGGTCACCTCCCTCCGACGCTGCTGGACGACTTCAAGCCGTACATCTACAAGAGGTTCGCTGGGGGCTGTCACAACTCCCGCCAGCCAGATCTTCCGTGAAGTCCGCGACCAGGGCTTTCGAGGCGACGTCAGTGAACCTTTTTCATCCTGAATAGCCGCAGGTCATCAGGGTGTGGACGGCCTGGACGATGGTGCCGACGCGTCGGGTGGAGCATCTGGTTC
>NZ_JBICXE010000067.1:0-24396 GCF_043200155.1 Streptomyces sp. NPDC048473 | reverse complement strand
CGCCGACCAGGCAACGGCCGAACGAACGAACCTGAAACCCCGTCAACCCGCCCTGACCAGCTGATCAGCACCCCCCGCACGCCGGGGGAACCTCAGCGGACGCCGCTGAGCGCCTCACTGCCGGTCGAAAATCTCCGCGAGTAACCCAGCGGGGTAGGTCAGACAGACTGATCCGGGGAGCCGAGCACGCCGCTCTCACGGAGCCGGGCGAGGTGCTCCAGTCCGCCTGGCCGGTACAGCGTGGCCGCCTCGACGTCTGCCTCGGCCGCGCTGACGCGTCGGACGGGGCCCGTGGGCTGGGAAACGACGGGGGCCTGGGGCTGCGGGCCGCGGCCCAGCGGCCGACGTGCGGTGCTCATAGCGGCTGATCGTACGGATTACTCCCGGGGATGGGCGAGTTGGGTGTCCGGGCCCGGGCGGGCTCACGGTTCTATACGTATCGGCGTTGACGGCCGGGAGCGAACCCAGTTCCGCCGAGGACGTCGCCGTCTTCGCGGCCGGCACCCGCATCGCCGCCCGAGGGCAGGTTGAGCCACAGGACCCAGAGAGCTGTACTCAAGGACGTCACGGGGGCGGGACCTGTGCCGAGACATCGACGCATCGTGCTCATCCCGACAATCTGCTCCGGTAATCAGGAGCCTGATTACTGCTCAGCCCGCAGCGCATGCGCGCAGACAAGACCGACCAGATCTCTTCCCATTCGCCTGTCACGTTTCGGGCCGGTGGGCTCCTTGCGCAGGTAAGAGACGGCAATGGGCCGTCCCGTGCGGGAGGTGCGTATGGCACGGCACACCACTGAGTTCCGGAATGAAGCAGGGCGCAGTCGACTGGATGCGGATGTCGAGACGCTGGTCAGCCTGTGCGGGTGGCTGGTCGCGGTGGTGTTCATGGTCGGGTTCGTGCGCGGGTGGTGGTGGGGCGGGGACCTGCACAACCTTCCCTGGGGACTGGGAGACCCGGCTGCGGAGGCGGTCGAGGAGCGGCGCGGCTGGCCGTTGGTGCCGGTCCTTGCGGCGGTGTCGGGTCCGGTGTGTGCGCGCTGGGTGTGGCTGGCGCTGGCTGACCTGGTGTGCGGGATAGATCCCCGGATCCGGCGTCGTGGGTGGCGGCTCTGATGGGGTGGCTCGCATCTGTCGGCCGGCTTGATCCGGGCTGGTTGCTGGGGGCTCTGTGGGGCGCCCGGTGGTGGGTAGTGGTCGGGGCTGCTGCTGCTGCGTGCGTCGGGGTGTGGGCACGGCGGTGGTGGCTGCGGCGGGCTCGGACCATGTTGCGGGATCGGTCTGTGGTTGCCCTGGTCCCGGCTGCGGACTTCGACCCGTCGCTGGAGGAGGTCGAGCGGCACGCTGCGCGCCTCGCGAGGGTTCCGGCGGTCGTGGGGTGGGCGCCGCGGCGGGCCGTTGGGGTGCGGATCCGGCTTTCCAGTGACGACGGCCGGCTGTCCTACCGGCTGGAGGGCCCCGCACGGGCGGCAGCGCTGCTGAGGCTGCGGTCCTTTCCCGATGTGGACGTCGTGGATCCCGGGGTCAGTCAGGACGAGGTGCCCCGGATCCGTTTCGACGGTGTGGCCCCGCTCGACACGGAAGATCACGATGGAGATGAGGACGCGTGACAGTTCGGCTGGAGAAGGCTCTGCGCGGCGAGAGCGCCAGCGTGGACGACCGTACGGATGCAGGCGAAGAAGGCGGCGGGGGCGGCCGGTTGTATGTGGCACGGGCGGAGTTGGTTCTGGCCCGGCCTGATCACCGTCAGCTGACGGCCGCCGGACTGGATCCGGACCCTCTGCAGCTGATGGCCGCCGCATGCGCTCACGCGGACGGTGAGCGCGGTGAGCTCGTTGAGCTCGTGGTGGACCTGGTGCCGGTGGCCGGGCGGCGGGTTGCTCGGTGGCGGCGTCGGCTGGTGCGGCGTGCGCAGCAGCGGGGCCCGTCGGCGTTCGGTGAGCAGCTGGGCGGTGGGGAGCGGGCGGGGGCGGGTGGGTCGCTGTGGTCTCAGGTGTTCGCGGGCCTGGACGGTGGTGGTTCGCGTGGCCGTCAGGGCCGGAGGGCGGGGCGGGTTTCCCGGTCGTCTGATCTGGCGGAGGGGGTGGGGAAGTTCCTGCCGGGTGTGGATGCTCAGGTTTTCGCGGTGCAGGTGATGGTGCGGACGGTTGCTGCTCATCCGGCTCGGGCGCAGGGGTTGCTGCATCAGGTGATGGCGGTGATGGATGCGTGGTCGGGGGAGAACTGGTGGCGTCCTGTGGGGCCGCGTGTGGGTGCGTGGCGTCCGTACAGCGGCGTGTGGTGGCGCCGTCGGGGTTTCGAGAGGCGCTTTGCGTCGGGTGAGTTCGCGCCTTCGCGTCGTCAGTGGGTCACGTCGCGGGAGATCGCCGCGCTGCTCAAGCCGCCGTCGGTGCGCTGCATGCCGTCGAACGTGGTGCGGACCGGGGGTGTGGTGCCGGCGGCGCCGTCGCGGCTGCCGGAGTGGACCGGGCAGCAGGGTGTGGTGCCGCTGGGGATGGTGACCGGTGCGGACGGGCGGGCGCGGCTGGCGGCTGTCCCGCAGAAGGATGTGCTGTTCGGCGCAAGCTTCGGCCGGTCCGGGTTCGGGAAGTCGGAGCTCGCCCTCCTGCAGGCGCTGACGCTGGCGTATGCGGGGTTCGGGGTGTGGTTCCTGGATCCGCACGGTGCGGC
This sequence comes from Streptomyces sp. NPDC048473, assembly GCF_043200155.1. Classification (NCBI taxonomy): domain Bacteria; kingdom Bacillati; phylum Actinomycetota; class Actinomycetes; order Kitasatosporales; family Streptomycetaceae; genus Streptomyces; species Streptomyces sp. NPDC048473. The sequence continues at coordinate 21,727 of NZ_JBICXE010000067.1, read as the reverse complement.
CGTACAGCGCGCGTTGCCGTACCTGACGCACCCTGCGGTCACCGACCGGGTACAGCTGATCGATCTGAGCGTGAAGGACCCGGCGGCGCGGATCGCGTCGTGGAACCCGTTGTCGATGGAGGGCCGGGACGCCACACAGATCCAGGACGTGGTGGGCGCCGTCGTCGGCGGCCTGGCCTCGGCTCAGGGATGGGGCGATAAGGCGCCGCGGGCCCGGGCCATCCTGTCCCACGCGGTGCAGGTCCTGGCCCATCTGGCGCTGCTGATGTGCGAACGGGGCCAGCCCGACCTGCAGCCCACCCTGTTCTCGATCACGCGGCTGCTGACGGATGAGCTGTGGCGGATGCAGGTGCTGGAACAGCTGCCGCGGCGGCTGTCCCGGTTCTGGCGCGAGACGTTCCCGAAGTACGAGGGGAATGCGGTACCGGTCGTGACGCAGATGCTGGAGCAGCTGGAGACGTCCGATTCCCTGCGGGCGTTCCTCGGGCAGCCCCAATCCAGCTATAACGTCAGGGAGGCGATGGATCAGAACAAGGTGGTGCTGCTGCGCTGCTCGGGCACCGGCGGCGGTGACCAGATCATCACGAGCCTGCTGCTGTTCGATCTGTTCCTGGCCGGGCTGTCGCGCGAGGGTGTGCCTCCCGAGGACCTGGAGACGATGTTCGCGTTCGCGGACGAGCTGACCGCGATCGACGGCGCCTCACGCGGATACGTGGCCGCGATCCTGGAGCAGCTGCGCAAGTACGAGCTGCGGCTGATGGGGCTCACGCAGATGGTGATGCGGCTGTCCGAGGAGACACGGCAGGCCCTGATGCAGAACCAGTCCCTGCTGTCCGCGACGAGTGCGGACAGCAGTGAAGCAGCCTTTGTCACCAAGCGTCTGGCCGGGGTCGCGTCCACAGTGCTGGAGCAGCTCGCGAAGTACCAGTACGTGATGTCGACAATGCTGCACGGTGAGCGCACCACCCCGTTCCGGGTGCGGGGCGTCGCGGTTCATCAGGTGCTGGCCGACTACCACCGCCCCGACCTCCTGCCCGCCCTGGTCGACGCGATCGACCACAACCTGAGGCGCCGCCCGGTCGGCGAGATCCTCCGCGTACTCGACGGCGACGACGACCACCTCCCGGGCCTGGACGACATGCTGCTCACCCATCTCACCGGCCGTACCCCTGCCGGGCCGGCCAAGACCGCCGGACGAAGCGAGGTCGCCTGATGTCCCTCACCGCTACCGAGGCTCGTACTGCCGGTCTGTCCCGCTTCGGGCAGCAGCTGCTGCCGATCCTGTACCAGCACCGGCTCATTGCCACCGGCCAGCTCCACCGGCTCCTGACTCCGCACACGAGGCGCCCGGTGTATCTGCTGCGCCAGCTCGGCTACCTGCGTGCGATGGGTCTCGCGGAGTCCACCGACCGGCGCACCGGCCGGATGGGACGCTGCGAACAGCTCTGGTACATCACCCCGCTGGGCTGCGAGATCGTGGAGGCCAGCGACGAGGTGACCGCCCGCTCGTACCGCATCAGCCCCAGGGCAGCCGCCTCCCAGCTCCAGGAGCACACCCTCGCCGTCGTCGACACCGGTATCACGTTCGCCGAGTGGGCCGGACGCCTCGGCGATGAGTGCGGCCCACTGGACTGGGAACCCGAACTCGCCCACCGCGTCCGCGACGGCGACAACCGGCTCGGCGACGACGCGTTCCTCGTCCCGGACGCAGTGCTGCGCTACACCCGCACAACCAGAGACGGGCGACGCCAGCTCCTGACGTTCTTCCTCGAAATCGACCGGGCCACGATGCAGGTGGCCCGGCTGGGCCGGAAACTCGGCACGTACGCCCGCTACGCCTCCTACACGCCGCAGCTGTCGGGACGCCGCCAGCAGGCGAGTACGCGCGAGGCGTGGCGCGAGCGGTATCCCGCATTCCCTCGCCTCCTGATCGTCCTCTCAGGAGCATCTGAACGGGTTCTTCAGCGCCGCACCGAGGACCTGCGGGCACTGGCCTCCGCCAACCCCCGCATCGCGCAGGGGAGTCAGCTGCGCGCCGGTATCACCACCGCCGAACTCCTCGACAGACACGGGCCCTTCGCACCGATCGTCACGCCGGTACTGGGTGATGCCGAGCCCACCGACGTATTGCTGGCACCGCATGCCGAGCCGGGAGTGAGCAAGTGAACCGGAATGCCTCACCAATGCCGACGAGTCGACAAAACTGGCTCCCGCATTCACGCCGTTCTGCGTTCAACTTTCGTTCCGCTTCGCGTGCCAGATGCGGAATCCCTGGCATTGGGATCCCGCCACGCGGGATTGTGCCGATTTACGGCGCATGCCATAGACCTGAACTGGAAGAACAGGCTGGGCTGTTGGCCGGAATTTGCGTACTATATGGGACCAGACCGCACGGTCGGCTTCCGGACCACGTCGCGCGCATGCTGCCACTCGCAGCGCGCGCCGCAGGTCGGGGCACCGTGGCATATGCAAGGGGAGGCACAGTGGCGCAGTCAGTGCGATCGGGGCACTCAGACGTTCGCAAACGAAATCGTGTGTGTTCGGCAACCCTGCTCGCCGTCGCCTGCACGCTCACGACCGCAACCGGGTGCAGTTCCGGTAAAGCAGATGACCCGAAAGAAGCCCCTTCGCCGTCCGCTTCGGTGAAGCAAACGCCGAGCAAGCCGGCAGACGCTACCGAGACAGCTAAGAACGAGGCCATCGCCACGTACAAGAAGTACTGGCAGGCAATGGAACGCCTCTACGCGGACATCAGCGGAAAGAACACCGACCTGAAGCAGTACGCCGCGTCTTCGGCGTTGGCGTCAGCCGAGGCGGACGCGAAGAGCACTCACGCCCGAAACATGATCCATGTCGGTGAGGTCTCCGTGCGGAACCCGACGGTCACTAATCACGATATCGACCGCAAGATCCCCAACGTGACCATCTCCAGCTGCCTGGACATCGACCGCTGGCAGGTCATCAACGCCAAAACCAAGAAGCCCGCAACCCTGCCGACGAGTCGGCTGACCCGATTCGTCGTCGTCTCCACGGTGGAACGCTGGCCTGAGGGCTGGAAGGTCATCCGGGACGAGCCGCAGGACAAGGCATGCTGAGCGGTCGGCGCGCCCTGTCCTGGTCGGTAGCTTTAACTGCGTTGGCACTGATCACACCCAGCCAGGCCCACGCTGCCGACCCCAAGCCGGACATAGACGTAGGACGATGCGGGAAGTGGACGTGTGCCGGAGTTACGGTGCCGGGCAAGCCTGGCTCCGGCAAGCCCGGCGGCACCAAGCCTGGTGGCCGTCCCGGAGGGGACCAGGCAGGGAGCCATAAGAACGGTCCCGCCAGTGGCATGCCCTGCACATACAAACTGGCCGACCCACAGCCGCCGGCCGGAAGCATGGACTGGGAAGGGCACGAACCGGGCGACGGTGCGGTCTACGAGAAGACTTGTGCCCCCGGGAAGACCGATGCCGCTATTACCCTAACGGTCTGGGCCGCCGATCCTCCCGCGGCCCAGGTTGATCCTGCCGTCGTGGCCCAGCAGGCCGTGGACAAAATGCTGCTGAAGGGCCCTCGGATCGGCATCACTCCGAAGCCCGGCGGCAAGGGCGTCGTCGGCATGCCGGTCTACATGTGGACGGGCAAGGGCGCCGAGACGTACGGGCCGAACACGGCCTCCGCCACGGCTGGAGCTGTGACCGTCACGGCTACCGCGAAGGTCAGCAAGATCGTGTGGACGATGGGCGACGGCGCGACGGTCACCTGCACGACCGCGGGCACGCCGTACAGGGCGGAGTACGGCAAGAAGCCGTCTCCGGACTGCGGCCACCGCTACACCCAGCCCTCCTCCGTCCAGGAGTCCGGGAAGTACCACGTCACCGCGACGTCGACCTGGACGATCGACTGGACCGGCGGCGGGGAGACCGGCCAGCTCACCGAGATCCGCGACAGTGCCGTAGACATCACGGTCGCCGAGGTCCAGGTCCTCAACTAACACCGTTCTCTTCTCTGCAGAATTTCTGAGAGGCAACACCGCATGGAGTCCCCCGTCGCCGTGCCGCCGGCGCCCCGCGCCGCCGCCCCGGCCCGCCCTGACATCCCCATCACCACGACGGCACCGGTCAAGCGGGAGCGCCGCTGGTCGGTGGCCGCGCTCTGCATCGTCCTGGCGGCTGTTGCCGGGCTCGGCGCGGCGGCAGCGGTCACGTCGGCCAGCGACCGCACCCGGGTTCTTGCCGTTGCCCGGGATGTCCCGGCCGGGCAGGCGCTGACGGATGACGATCTCACCGTGGCGGAGGTGTCGGCCGATGCGCATCTGACTCCGGTCCCCGCCTCGGACCGGGGCAGCATGGTCGGGAAGCGTCCTGCCGTGGATCTGCGCCAGGGCGGATTGCTGACGGCCTCCCAGCTGTCCGTGGGCACCGGGCTGGGCGACGACAAGCAGCAGGTGGGTGTGCAGGTCAAGCGGGGCCAGGCCCCGGCCGGCGCTCTGGCTCCCGGTGACAAGGTGCTCGCCGTCACCACCCCGGCCCAGGGTGAGCAGTCCGACGCCAAGGGAGCCGAGGCGCCGCCGTCATCGATCAACGGTGTCGTGGTCTCCGTGTCCCGCCCGGACGCCTCGGGCACGATCGTGGTCAACCTCGCCGTCTCCCCCACGGACGGGCCGCTGCTGGCGACCCGGGCCTCGACCGGGCGGATCGCTCTGGTCCGCGAACCGCGGAGCAACTGACCATGCCCGTGACCGTACTTGTCTCCGCCAAGTCCTGCGGCGTCACCGCCTCCGCGCTCGCCCTGACCCTGGCCTCGAAGCGTCCCTCGCTGCTCGCCGAATGCGACCCGGCCGGCGGCACCATCCGTGCCGGACTCCTGAACGGAAACGTCACAGCGGGATTCGGCCTCTACCACCTCGCCGCAGCCCAGCGCACCGGGCCCGACGCACTGTCGAACGCGTTCGTCAATCACCTGTGGCCGCTGGACGAGGCCGGTCACCGCAAACTGTTGCCCGGCCTGACCGATCCCGCCCAGGCGGCGGCACTCGGCCGGACGTGGCCGGCCCTGTCGGATGTCCTGCACGTCCTGGCAGCCCAGGCCGGATACGACGTGTTCATCGACGCGGGGCGCCTGGCGCTGGAGTCCGGGCACCTTCACGCCACGCTGACTCCGGCTCCGCTGCTCCATCAAGCCGACCTGGTCCTGCTCGTAGTCCGCGGCACCGAGCAGTCCCTCACCCTGGCCCGGCACGTGATCGACCCGCTGCGCACCGAGCTGCAGGAACGGGGCTCGGGCGCCGACGCCCTGGGCCTGCTGCTCATCGAGGGCGGCGCCTACCGGGCCCACCAGGTCAGCGACGCCTTGAAGGTGCCTGTCCTGGGGGCCCTGCCCTGGGACACCGGCACCGCTCAGTACCTCACCGCCGGGGGGCAGCCGCCGCGCGGATATGCCCGCAGTCCGTTGCTCCGTCACGCGCGCACCGCGACCGAGCAGATCGAGGCAGCCACCTCGCGCCGCCGGATCCAGCAGGAGTACCCGGCCCGGGCCGCCAACCCGCAGCTGGCGGGTGTGCTGCAGCGCCTGGCCGAGCAGCGTGGAGGGAACCGTGGCTGATACCCACCAGCGGCCCGGTACCAATGGGCATCCGGAGCCGATGGGCCGCCAGGAGCTCGCTTCGCTGCTGTCCGGGCATCTCGGTCAGCGCCGGACGCCCGCGCCCGCCCAGTCACCGCAGGCACCTGCCGCTCCCCCGGTAGTGAGTCCGGCCGCTGTGCCTCGTCTGGCCGGACTGCCGGGCGAGCTCCCGGTGAGCTGGGAGGTGATCGAGGCTCTCCAGAGCGAGGTGTCGAAGGCGCTCAGTGAGCAGGATCCTGACAAGCACCTGGAGGAACCCGACCGCCGGGCCCTCGCACGGGCGTTGGTCACCACTGCGGTCGCGGACTGGTCGACCAAGCACGCCCACGGCAACACCCCGCTGACCGCCGAGCAGGAAAGCGTGATCGGCACCGCGGTCTTCGATTCCATGTACCGCGGCGGCAGGCTGCAGTCCCTGCTCGACGAGGAGGGTGTCGAGGACGTCATGGTCGACGGGCTGCGCGCCCATGTCGAGTACCACGACCGGCCGCGCCGCACGATCGAGAAGGTCGCCGACAGTCATGAAGAGCTGATCACGTGGGTCAACCGGATGGCGAGGTTGTCCGGTCACGGTGAGCGGGCCCTGACGCAGGCCACCCCCATGGTCGGCTTCCGCATGCCCGACGGCTCCCGTGTGACCGCCTCGCTGCTCACCACGCGGCCGTCGGTCGTCATCCGGAAGCACCGCATCCGTCAGCACGGCATCGCCGAGCTGGTCCAGTGGGGCTCCATCAACCCCCTGCTGGAGGCGTTCCTCACCGCCTGCGTCCACGCCAAGATGAACATTCTGGTCGTCGGCGACATGGGCGCGGGGAAGACGTCGCTGCTGCGTGCGCTGGGCCGGGAGATCCCGGCCGCCGAGCGGCTGGTCACGCTGGAATCCGACCGGGAGCTCTACCTGGACGAGGAGGGCCCCAAGCCCGGCCCCATCACCTACGCCTTCGAGGCCCGGCAGTCCAACGGGGAACGCCACGGCGACAAGCTGGCCGGAGAAGTGACCATCAGCGACATGTTCGCCACGGCCCTGCGGTACAACGCGACCCGGGTCATCGTCGGTGAGGTCCGATCCACGGAAATCGTGCCGATGCTGCAGGCGATGTCCGCCGGCGGCTCCGGATCCATGTGCACCCTCCACGTCCGCCGGCCGCACGCCATCATCAGCCGCCTCGTCCAGCTGTGCACCGAGGCCGGCATGGCGACCGAAGCCGCCCACCACCTCATCGCCTCCTCCATCGACGTCGTCGTCTACCTCACCTACCTGGACGAGACAGCAATCGGCGGCAAAAAGCACCGGTACGTCTCGCACATCTACGAGATCCACGACGTCGTCGGCGAGGGCGGCCGCCCCACGACCAGCGAGCTGTTCGCCCCGCACGGCACCGAAGTCCGGGCGGTCTACAAGAACATGCCGACCTTCATCGGCGAACTCGAGCGCACCGGGAAGTTCGCCCGGCAGTGGCTGACCGACAACCCGCACAGCTGGTGGGGACCCGCCCTGCAGACAGTGAGTGCACGATGACGTACTCCGACCTGACGCAGCTGGCCGAGCAGGGCACCCGGCTCACCGGCGCGACGCTCCCCTGGGGGCCGGCATGACCACATCCCAACTGGCCCTGATGGCGGCCTGCTGCGCCGTTCTCGCCGTGCTGGCCGTCGTCGCCGCCGTCCGTGAGTTCCGCGGACGAGTACCCGACCCGGTCAAGCCCACCTCCCGCCTGGCCGAACGCCTCCAGCGCGCCCGGTCCGACCTGCCGGAGAGGTGGCAAAACCGCTGGCGGCACCTGGTCCTCACGGCCGCCATCGTCACCCTGGTGGTGTGGGCATGGACGGGATGGCCCGTCCACGGACTCCTCGCCGGAGCCGCAGTCCTGGGGTTCCCGTTCATCCTGAACCCGGGCACCGCGGCCGTGCACCGCATCGAACGCCTCGAAGCCCTGGGCCAGTGGCTCAACCACCTCGCTGGCGTTCACACCGCCGGAATCAGCCTGCCGCAGACCATCCGCGCGTCGGCGAAGAACGCCCCGGCTCCGATCGCAGCGAACGTACAGGCCCTGTCCGAGCGGCTGCGCTCCGGCATGGAGGCACACACCGCGTTCGCCCACTTCGCGGACGAGCTCGCCGACGGCGTCTCCGACCACGTCGTACTGCTCTTCCAGAGCCACGCCGTCTACAAGGGGCCCGGTCTCTCCGATGCACTGGAGGCGCTTGCGGTCACGATCCACCAGCAGGCCGCCGACGCCCGCGACATCGAGGCCGACCGCGCGAAGGTCCGCAAGTCCTCGCGCATGGTCTCGGTGGTCATCTCGATCGTCGTCGTCGGCTGCATGCTCAATGAGGGCTGGTCGGGCTGGTACCAGTCACCGGCCGGGCAACTCGTGCTGGCCGTGCTCGGCGCCATGTTCGCCTGGACGCTGTCGTGGCTGCGCCGCATCGCCCGCACAAAGCCCGACCCCCGCCTCCTGGCTCCGCTGCCCACCACTGACTTGCCAGCCGCGTCCGGTGCCGCAGCACCGAGCGGACTGTCCGCCGATGTCCACGCCAGTGGAGGTGTCCGGTGATCCCCCTGCAGGCCGTCCTGCCCGCAGCCGCCGCCGGCGCCCTGATCGGCCTCGCCGTACGGGCCGCCTGGCCGGCCAAGCCAGACCTCGCCTCCGCGCTGGACCGGCTCGACGTCAGCAAGACCCAAGCAGCGCTGCCGTCCGCAGCGCCTGCCGTCACCGGTTCGCTGAGTGAACGCGTAGGGAGCCGGCTGCTCGGCGAACTCGGCGGCCGGATCCCCTTGCCGCTCAAGGACCTGAACCTGCTGAGGATCAGCCCGGCGGAGCACCTGGGCAAACGCGTGCTGTTCTCTCTGTACGGACTACTGCTCCCGCAGCTGATGCAAGCGCTCCTCGCACTCGCCGGGGCTGCGTTCCCGTTCACGCTTCCCGCCCTCGTCTCGCTGGCCCTGGCCGCGCTGTTCTGGTTCCTGCCCGGCCGGGAAGTTGCCCGGAACGCCGCAGCCGCCCGCCTCGTCGTCCGGCACGCCGCGGCCTCCTACCTGGAGCGCGTCGCGCTGGCGCGGATCGCGAACTCGGGCGCCGCCCAGTCCCTGACCGAGACCGCGGAAGCCGGCGACGGCTGGATCTTCGTCAGGATGCGGCAGGTCTTCCACCAGGCCGACCTCGCCGGCGTCACCGTGTGGGACGCCCTCAAGCAACTCGGCGAAGAGCTCGACATTCCCGAACTCACGCGCCCCGCCGACACCCTGGCCCTCGCAGGTGATGGCGCCGCCGTCTACGCGACCCTGCAGGCCCAGGCCCGTCAGCTGCGGATCGCGATGCTGTCGGACGCAAAAGCACAGGCCAACGAGGCGTCAGCGGCAATGGTCCTGCCCGTGACGTTCGGCGTCGTCCTCATGCTCGTCTTCGTCATGATCCCTCTCACTTTCACCATTCTCGTCAGCTGATCCGGAGGAATGAACCGTGAACATCGAAGCGCTCACCCTGCTGCTCAAGGCCCACTGGGGACGGCTGAAGACGGCCAGAGACGAAGGCCAGGGCACCACCGAGGTCGCCGTGATCACCGCCGTCGTCATCGTCGTGGCCGCCGGGGTCGCCCTGGCCATCAAGACGAAGGTGGCCGAGAAGGTCGGCATCATCAGCGGCGGCTGACCGAGCACCGCATCCACCCGTCATCACGTCGATGAAGAGGAACCGTCAGTGATCCGAGTCCCGCGTTCCCGTACCGCCAGTCTGGCCGCATATACGTCGGTCATCCTGTTGACGGCTCTCCTGGGAAGCGGATGCGGCACGCAGAGCACCCCTCCGCCCCCGGCGGGGAAGGGAACGACCGCCCCTGGCGAAGACAAGGCGAACACGCCCGCACCCCGTGTGCTGCTTACCAGGCAGTTGGAAGCGGCCCTGCCGAACCAGTTCAGCATCCCGGTCGATCTGGACGAGTCCCGCACCCGCAAGGCGTGGGGCAACTTCGATGCCACGTACTGCCAGTCCGAGGGCTGGCCGGACGAGTGGTGCGGTGAGGCGCTCGCCGTGGGGCTGGCAGCATTCACGAACCTTGAGGATCAGGAATTGGCGATCCGGCTCATCTCCTTCTCCAACAGCACGACAGCTGCCCGCTTGTTCCATGGCGAAGGCACGGTCGACGAAGTGGGCGAGAACCCTCCTGGTGACGAGATCGACGGCTTCGAGATCAAGCAGCCGAACGGAGCGCCGACCTGGACCGGCAAGGGAATCAACGTGCGGCAGGGCGCCGTCATCGCGAAGATCGAGTACACGTGGAAGGCCGGCACGGCCATCCCGTCCGACCGGCTTCGGTCTCTCACCGACATGGTGGTCCAGCGTATTCAGCAGGCGCAGGCCGGTAAGCCGCCCACGGCCTCGGCCCAATGAACCAAGGACGCGAGGGTCGAAGAGGAGGAGCGGCCGTGAACCGCACGAGAAATCGCCTAGCTGCACGCTTTCCCCGGCGGTGGCGCGACGGCCGCGGGTTCGCCAGCGTCGAATTCGCGATGCTGGCCCTGGTGGTGCTGGCGCTGGTCTTCACCACCATCCAGGTCGGCCTGTACTTCCATGCCCGCAAGGCCGCCCAGTCTGCGGCACGCCACGGAGTCGAGGCAGGGCGGGCTTTCGGCTCCAGCGAGAGTGACGGCGTTGCCGAGGCGCAGGCGTTCCTCGCCCGGTTCGGGGGCAGCGTCCGCGGCGCGAGCGTCTCTTCGGCGGGCAGCTCCGCCGAAGAGATCCGCATCACCGTGCGCGGCAGCGTCGCCACCCTCGTCCCCGGTCTGGAGCTCCACGTCACCCAGTACGCCGACGCCCCCGTCGAACGCTGGACCACACCATGACCGCCCGTACACAACGCCGACGAGTGCGGTCTGCCCTGCGTCGTGACCGGGGCAGCTACGCCGTGGAAACTGCGGTCCTCGCCCCGGTGATAATCGCGCTGCTGCTTCTGATGGTGGCGTTCGGCCGGGTGATCGACGCCGACGGCGCCGTGGACTCCGCCGCCCGCGCCGCCGCCCGCGCCGCCTCCCTGGAACGCGACGCCGGCAGCGCCCAGAGCAAAGCGCAGGCCGCGGCCTCGCGCAGTTTGGAGGGGGAGGGCATCACGTGCCGGACCTCCAGCGTGACGGTGGACACCGCGGGCTACTCGCTCGATATCGGAGCCGAGGCCAACGTCACCGCGACGATCGCCTGCACCGCGGACCTGTCCGACATCGGTCTGCCCGGCCTGCCCGGCAGCAAGACGCTCCGCGCATCGTGGACCAGCCCCATCGACACCTACCGGGGGCGTCAATGATGCGCCGACTCCGCAAGCGGATGGCCGCGCGATACGCGGCTGTGAAGAGCCGTGACCGCGGCTCCATGTCGGTCTTCTTCGCCCTGACGACGATCGCCATCCTGATGGTAATGGGATTGCTCGTGGACGGTGGCGGAGCTCTGAACGCGGGGAACCGGGCCACGTCACTGGCCCAGGAGGCCGCCCGCACCGCCGGCCAGCAGCTCGACCCCGCGCAGGCGATCGAGGGCACCGCCATCACGATCGACCCGGACGCCGCCGTCGGGGCCGCCCAGGACTACCTCGCCGCCGCCAACGTCCAGGGCGACGTCCGGATCAGCGACAACGGACAGACGCTCAACGTCACCGTGCACGACACCTACACCACCTACTTTGCCCAGTTCATCGGCATGGCAACGATCAACGTCACCGGCACTGCCAAGGCCCATCTGCAGACCCAAGCTGGAGGCTGATCCCCACCATGGCCCACCGCATCCCCGCCCCGCTGCGCGCCGTCGGCGCCCTGTTGCGGGCCCTGCTCGGCCTGGCCCTCCTGGCGGCCCTGGTCGGCGGCGTGCCGTATCTGCTGCTCAAGGTGGGCCACCAGCCGGCCGAACTGTCCGGCGGCCTGGACCTGCTGACCCAGCAGGATGACGGGTCGCTGTTCCTCGTGGTCCTGACCTGTATCGGCTGGGTAGCGTGGGCGGCGTTCGCGTTCTCCGTCCTGGTGGAGCTCGTGGCCGTGTTGCGCCGCCGATCCGCTCCCCGCATCAGGGGCCTTGGCGGTATGCAGTCCCTCGCCAGCTTCCTGATCGGTGGGATCGTGCTGCTCGCCCCGACCGCCGCCTCTGCAGCCACAGTCACTCCCGCAGTCGCCGCGACCGCGACACACACCACCGGGCAGGACACCGCAGGCGTATCAGCGAAGCACGAGAGCACCCGCCCGGACGGGGCCGGGCTGCGGCACACCGTCACCTCTGCCACGGAGTCACCGTGGGAACTCGCCCAGACGTATCTCGGCAGCGGACTCCGGTGGAAGGACATCGCAGCTCTCAACCCCGATATCCCCGAACTCGCGGCCGGCGACCAGTACCTGCCCAAAGGCGCGATCATCACGCTGCCCGCCGACGCCCGCCTCCCCACCGCAACCAACACCACTCCCGCCTCCCCCACCAAGGCAGCAGACACCACGGCCGACACACCGGACAAAGCCGCCGGCTCTCAGACGTCGTACACCGTCCGGCCGGGCGACTACCTGTCAAAGATCGCCGAGAAAGAGCTCGGTGACGGGGACCGATGGCCCGAGCTGTATGAAGCGAACGAGGGCCGGCCGCAGCCGTACGGGCAGGTCTTCGATGACCCCGACCGGATCTATCCGGGCCAGGAACTCGCGCTGCCCGGCAGCGACCAGCCCGCCGGAACCGACACAGACATGGACGCGGCCCCCCGCCCCGGCTCCGATTCCGGCTCTGCCGAGAAGGCCCCCGCCCACGACGATCACGAGGCCACCCCTCCGCCCGAGGCGGACACTCCACCGCCGGCGCAATCGACCCCGGAAACCGAGGCACCGTCAGCCACCGCTCCCTCCCCCGGCCAGAGCCGCACGGCGTCGCCCTCCCCCACCGTGACGCCCGCACCCGGCACGGCGAACACAGCACCCGGCACACCGACACCGAACCCGTCGGCCACCGCCGCCGCAGAGGACCAGCAGACGACGACCGGGATGCGGGCCGGCATGGTCGGCCTGGGAGCCACCGGAGTCCTGGCCGCCGGACTCGTGGGCACCCTGGCCTCCCGAAGGATCCTGCAGCAGCGCCGCCGCCGTCGCGGACGCCGGATCCCGATGCCCTCCGGCCAGGCCGCCCTCACAGAAATCGCGCTGCGCAGCGCGGACGCCGGCGAGGAACTGACCGTGCTGGACCGTGCGCTGCGCACCGCAGCCGCAGCCCTCGCCGAAGAGAACCGGCCGCTGCCCACGCTGGCCGCTGTACAGCTCGGCACCGAAGGGGTCCGGCTGTACTTGGCCGCCCCTGCCCCGGCGGTCGCCCCGTTCACCGCCGATCCGTCACGGACGACGGTGTGGTGGTGCCCGGCAGACTCCGGCGAACTGCTGCCCCTGCAGGAAGGCCGGGAAGTCGACCCACCCTATCCGGGGCTGATCGCACTCGGCGAGGACGACCGGGGCGCGATCGTGCTCATCGACCTGGAGCACATCGGCGCACTCCACCTCACCGGCGGCCTGCGCAATGAGGTCCTGCGAACCCTCGCGCTGACGCTGGCGCTCTCACCGCTCGCCGAGCAGCTCGAACTCGCGGTCGCCGGAGAGGACACCGCCCCCGGACTGGCCATGCTGGACAGCGACCGGGTCACCCCGTACCCGGACCTGACCGACGCGGTACATGCCCTGCAGGCCCATCACGCGGAGCAGCAGCAGGCCCTGGAAGGGCTCGGTGACGGGGGCGACGGGTCGCCGGTTCCTGCGGCGGAGGTGGGTGACCTGTGGCCGCTGGTCGTCGTGGCGGACCTGGATTCCTGCCCGGCTCCCGAGGGGACGCAGGATGTGCTGTGGGAAGTGCTGGGTCAGCAGCCGCGGTCAGCGGTGGCCGTGCTCACGAGCAGCACCGCCGTGCCGGAAGGTGCGGGCGACGCGTGGTCGGTGGACACCGATCTGCCGTACGTCACCGTTCCGGGCACCACGGTCCACGTCGCGCTGTCGGTGTGCTCCGATGCCGAGTACGCCGACATCCTGGATGTCGCACTCACCGCGGACGCACCCGGCGACGCACCCGCCCCCGCACAAGAACCGGCCGCGACTGCCGCGTCCGTAGAGAGCCATAGCTCCGCCTCCGTAGTCCTCCCGGAACCGGAGTCACCTCTCGCACGCGACGATGCCGGACCGGTCCGCAAGCCGGGGCTGATGGCCGCACTCGCCGACCTGGACGACGACCCCGACAACGCAGAAGACCCGGCAACCCCGCCCGTCGACGAGAAGAGCGCGCCCGGACCGGCGCCGCTGCCCACCGCATCGCAATCGCCCGGAACACCCGTGCTGCCGGCACTGTCCGACCCCGCCCCCCGGGTCAGCTCAAAGATCCCCGCACCCGCTGCCCCAGAAGACGTGACACCAGCTCGCGACGCGGCCCTCCCGCTTCCCGAGCGGCCCGGCGAGTCCGCCCCTGCCGGCAGCCCGGACCGCCCGCTGGTGCAGGTCCTCGGGACCGTCGATCTCCTCGGCGCCCGAGGCACCATCAAGTCCAACCGCCGGACACTCGCGCTGGAGATGACGGCCTGGCTGGTACTTCACCCCGGGGCGAACCACCACCAGCTCGACGAGATCCTCGCACCCGGCGGACTCGTCACCCGTGACACGCGGAACACCCGCCTCGGAGACGTCCGCAGATGGCTGGGCACCGACGCCCAGGGCAACAAACACCTGCCCCACGTGAGCACCCAGCCCGACAAGCTCTACCGGCTGGCCCAAGTCGACTGCGACTGGGCACGGTTCCAGCAGCTGGTCCACTCCAGCCGGACGGCCGACGGCCCGGCCGGGGAGCAGCTACTGCGCCAGGCGCTGGAACTCGTGCACGGGCGGCCGTTCTCCGGCATCCCCTCCCGCCGGTACGCATGGGCGGAATCCCTGGCCCAGGAGATGACCTCCGAGATCGTGGACTCGGCCGACGACCTCGCAGAGCGCTACCTCGCACGCGCAGACGCACGCAACGCCCTCTGGGCAGCCACCCGCGGCCTGACCGTCGCACGAGAGATGGAGTGTCTGTGGCGCCACAAGTTTCGGGCGCTGTCGCTGCTCGGTGAAGAATCCGCCCTCGAAACGTCGATCCGGCAACTTGACGAACTCCTCCTGGAGCTGGGCTCCTCCATGGACGAGGAGACCGAGCAGGTCCTGCGCCTGCTGTAGCAAGCGCGGTCGACCGACCCCCACTGCGCGGGGACAGCGAAGAAGCACCGCTCCACACGCCGCACTTGTACCGGCAGAAGTCGAAGGCCCCGCACTTTTAAGGTGAAGCGTGGGGCCTCAGACGTACTGACTGGCGCGGGTGCGGTGCAGGGGCAGGGACAGGGACAGCAGGCTGACCCGAATGCTGACCCAGTTGGAAAATTGCAGGTCAGCACGTTCTCCACTTGCTGAACGTTTCACTCCGCATCCGCTACGAGATACGCGCCGACCTCCAACTCGCCTGCAGCACCATCTGCTTGAGACGACTCCGAACCTCATTCTGAAACGATTCCTAATGTCGTTTGTCAAGCCGCGAGGGCCGTCGGCGGAATCGGCTCGTAGCGTCGTTGTTCGTGTAGAAGAGCCCAGAGCACGTTCACGCGACGGCGGGCGAGAGCGAGGACGGCTTGGGTGTGGCGCTTTCCCTCGGCCCGTTTGCGATCGTAGAAACGGCGGGACTCCTCGCACCTTCGGATGCTGAACAGGGCGGAGGTGTAGAAGACGCGTTGGAGGCGGCGGTTGTATCGCTGTGGGCGCCGCAGGTTTCCGCTGACCTTGCCGGAGTCACGCGACGCCGCCGAAGACGGCGAGGCGGTAGGAGGTGCCGAAGACGGTCATGTCGCCGCCGATGGCGGCGAGGAACTCCGCACCGAGGATGACGCCCAGTCCGGGCATGCTGGTGATCACGTCGAAGTGGTGGTGGTCGCGAAACCGGGCTTCGATGAGCTTGTCGAGCTCGGAGACCTGCAGGTTGAGAGCCATCACCTCCTTCGCCAGCGTGTGCACTATCTGCGCGATCAGTCTCTCGCCGGGCAGGCTGGTGTGCTGACGCTCGGCGGCTTCGTGGGCCGTCTGCGCGAGCTGGTCGGCATTGCGAATGCTGCGGTTGCGTAACCAGGTCGCCAGCCGCTTGGTGCCGAGTCGACGCAGGGCAGCCGGGGTCCGGTAGCCGGTCAGCAGGGTGAGCGGGCCGGTGTTCGTGAGATCCAGCGCCAGCTCGAGGCCGGGGAAGAGTCCGGACAGTTGCGCCCGCAGCCGGTTGACGGTGCGAGTGCGGTCCGCCACCAAGTCCATTCGCCTACCGGTAAGGATCTTGAGATCGGTGACGGTCTCGTCGCCGGCGCGTAAGGGCTGCAGGTCACGCCGGATACGTACCTGATCCGCGATGACCGCGGCATCCTTGGCGTCGGTCTTGCCTTCACCGCGGTAGCTCTCGGAGACTCGGTGGATGGCTCGGCCGGAGATGTAGTGGACGAGCTGGTCATGGTTGAGGAGGATTGCGATGGCCAGGGCGGATCCGCCGTCGGCCAAGTCGATTCCCCAAGTCACCTGGTCGCCCAGGGCCAGGACATCGGTGAGAAGTTCGAGGAGATCGGGCTCGTCGTTTGTGACGCGCCGCGACAGCAGCCGACGGCCGCTCTCGTCGATCGCGACGCAGTGGTGGTGTGTCTGTCTTGCGTCGATGCCAGCCCAGATCGCAGCCATGTGGTGCCTCCGTACAGTGCGCTGCGGGTGCCTCCCACGGACGACTTCGCTGTCAGATCCCTACTCAGCGATCATTCGCAATTCCTAATTAGCAGCCGAGTCGTCGTGGGGCGCCGAGCGGCCAATCGTTTCTAGCTACGAACAGCAGATCAGTTAGAGCCACACTCGGCACCCCTGGGTGGGTGAACCATACGAAGGGCTCACCACGTCCCGCAGAACAACGTAGGGATCAGTTAGAGCGTCCCTATCGGGAAGTTGGTTCTCTCTCCGTCAATACCGAGCGTGGGTCTGTGAGCGGCAGTCGGGTGCGCAGGCCCAGAGTTCGGTCAGCTCAATGAGGACGCCTGCGTCGGCTGTATGGATACCGAGTGATCGGTGGGCATGGAGTTGCGCTCCGCACAGAGCGCGCGTCTCCGACTGCTGGTTACCCAGCTGGGAGGTACGCCGTGACACGCACCGAACGGCTGCTTTACCGCCGCCGGGGGGTGCTCTGGATCACGGCGGCGCTGCTCTTGCTCGGCGGCGCAATTGCGGTCGCGTTCCTCCAGATCAACCGGGCGGAGGCCCGCGCAGAGCCGCTGTCGGTGGAGGCGGACCGGCGCGGCAACGCGGTCACCACCCGTGTTGCGGATGTGCGGACCCTGCGGTCACAGGTCAAGGCGCGCGGGGACACCCCTGCCGCACCTGACCCGGAGCAGGCCGTGGACGGCCTGCCCGCCCGAGCCGAGATGCCCGTACCGCGATACCTGGCCCGCCGGGACCGTCCGGCGCGAAGGGCGACCGCAGCCCGGCCGGACCGGCTGCTACCCCGGTGCCCGGCCCGTCCGGTGCGACTGGCCAGGCTGGTGCCGACTCCACCATCCCGGGGCCGGCCGGACCGAAGGGCGACACCGGGCCTGCTGGTCCGGCGGGTCCCGCGGAGAAAGACGGCCGCGACGGTACGGACGGCCGGGATGGTCAGACGTGCCCGGATGGGTACAGCTTGCAGCCGCCGGATGATCCGGATGCGCTGGTGTGCCGCTGCAATGCGCCGAGCAGCCCGGACTCCGCTCAGCCGAGCCCGGCCGTCTTCGGTCTCCCGCCGGACCGCCGACACTCCTGACTCCCTGCCGCATGAGCTGGAAATATGCCTCCCGCTCACGGGCCAGCTTCTTGCGTCCCTGCCCTGTACGGATCTTGCGGATCTCGAAGTCCATCGCGTTCCCGAGGGTCGGGTGTTGCGACGACCGTTAGAACTCACGCGGCCGGGCAGGGGGCGGTTTCGTCAGGCCGCTTCGTACCAGTGCGTCAGGCCGCCGCGCCATTTCGATCCAGTGCGGGTCGTCGACGAGTTCCCAGGCGTCGCTGAGCCCGGCACGCCTCAGGAATTCGACGAGGTCGCTGTCGTTATGGGCGAGCCCGACGACCTTCCCTTTGATGGCGACTCTCCGTCCGCCGGAGCGGGAAAGGCCGTGCACGACTATCGGGTGCTCATGCCTACAGCGTGCACCAGGCTGCTGCTCACAGCACCCCGAGCTCGGTATCCGGCCGACAGTAGGCGCACGCCCGGATCCCTCGGTGAGCGCGGCGAGGGCCTGCTCACCGTTCTGGCCCTCAAGAAGTCGAGCCAGTTCGGGCGCGCTGGTTGGCTGGTGCCCTCGCCCAGCCATGCGTACCACCCGTCAACCGCCAGCGGTTGGGGCCGGGCGGCGGTCCGCCCTCTCCTTCCGGGAGGGGGCGGACTCGTGCGTCTGAGGCTGTACATCCATCTGGCCGACGAGAGGTTTGAGCGGGGCCTTGTGGTCTGGTTGGCTGGCGCAGCCGTCCGGTCTACGTCGTGGCCGGCCAGCTGGGTTGAGACAGGACGGCGCTCCGTCCCCTTCTCGGGGAAGGGGACGGAGACCACCAAGCCCGGCGCTGTTCGTCCGCCCGGCGGACCGCCGGCGGTCATGGACCACCACGCCCCGTGTTCCGGTTGGGCGCGAGGGGCGGTTTCGTGCGTCCGGGATCAGTCATCCGTCGATGGGCTCGGCGCCGTGCGCTGCTGCGATCTGGTCGATGCGCCTCGCGAGGTCGAAGTCGGCCTCGGTGAGCTTGAATCCGGCGTCATGAGTAGTCATCTGGAAGCGAATGGTGTCCCATCGCAGGTCGATGTCGGCGTGGTGCCCGATCAAACGCTCAACATCGGCAACGTGCACGATCACCGCGACACCGCCGTGGTACCGAATCCCGAAGGTTCGGGTGATCTCGTCACCCAACCGTGACCAGCCTGGTGCCTCCAGCAACCGCTCCTCGATCGCACCGTCCGTCAGCGGTACCGGTTCCTTGGCCACGCTCAGCTCCCCTCGGTCACGGGCTCCAGGATCTCCGCGAGATCCCGGCCGACCGGGGCATCCTGCCACGGGCGCATCGCCCGCTCCAGGGTGACCAACTCCCGCCGCATCCTGGCCGAGCGCGTCTCTACCGCAATCGTCGCCACGGTCCGGGCGATCTCCACCGCCTGATCCGGCTCCCGCGCAGCCGCCGCAGCTGTCGCCTGCCGAGCCATGTACACCCCGCGGTCGCGGCGGGCGGTCTCCGGAACAATGGCGAGAACCTGCGACCACAGGGCGCCGGCCTCCGCGCCAAGTCCGAGCCGCCCGTAGCAGGTGGCCCGCTGCACTTCGAGGTAGCCGGGGGTCCGGCGGCAGGCATTGCCCCAGGGCAGATCGTCGTCTACGCAGGGCAACAGCAGGTCGGCCTTGTCGATGAGGTGGTCGACCAGGTCTCGGTCACCGGTGAGGCTGGCGCCATGGGCCTGTTGCTGCATGGCCATGATGCGCACCTTCGGTACGAGCTGGTCGGCGTCGTCGAGTGCGGCTTCGCACAGGTCAACGACTGCGTGTCCGTCGCCGAGATCGGTGCGTACCTGGGCCTGGTTGACGAGCGAGTACCCGATGAGGTGCGGGTCGCGGGACCGCATTGCGATCTCCTGGGTGACGCCGCGCCAGAAGGCGGCGCCGTCCATGTCCCCGGCATCCTGGTACAGCCAGCCAACGAGCGCCGCGTATGCCGCGCCCACCCGCAGGAGACCGCGGCGGGTCTCACCCTTTGCGGACTTCACGAGCTTGTCAATGAGCTGGTACTGCGCGGACACGGTGCCGATCAGGTCGTGCGGGCCGAGGAACATATCAGCCCGGTAGTGCCCCTCCAACTGCTGCTGAAAGTAGTCGATCAGAGCAGGGTCGACATGCTGCGGCGCGACCGGCCCCGCAACGAGCGCTGCTGCGGTGACGGAGACGAAAGCTTGGCGGCGCACCTGCTCCTCTTCGTGGTGCTCGGGCCGGATCCATCCCGGCGGGGTCGTGAACCCGAGATCCTCCGGCCAGCGGCTGAGCGCGTCGTGAATGACGATCGCGGTCTCCTCTGCCGGCCATCCGGGGCGGTCGCCTTCCCAGCGCCGCCAGGTGCGGGCTGAGACCGTGAACTGCCGGTCGTCAAGGAGCTCTTGTCCGTGCTCTGTGATAGCCGTCGCGGCTGCTTCGATGGTCCGCCATCCCTTGCGTATGCGGGCAGCCCGAAGCGCGTCGTTGCGGCTCATGTGTCCAGTCTGAGGTGTCATCGCTCGCGCTTCCGGCCGTGGCCGCTACGTGGCCACGCGTGGCCATCCGGCGACCTATTCGCTGCTCACCGTGCACGCACATCATCAGGGTGTGACAGCGCGGCCGTACAGCGAACTGGCTGCATTCCCCTCAATCGACGTAGGCCGGGGGCCACTTATGGCAATGACGAACAAGGTATACGAGGTGGACCGCTACGGCCGGACTCGCGTCATTCGCCCGGAGGCCGAGGTCACCCCGCTCAAGACTGTAGAACCCCGTACCTCGTTCCCGGCCTGCGAGTGCGAGCGGTGCAAGAAGTCGTGACCGCCCCCACGAAACCAGCCCCTGCGCCAGATGCCGCGTACCGCACGTGGATCGGCCACACCGTGTTGTGCGCTACCTGCAGGGCCGGAGTCTCGTGCCCGACGTCGGTGCGGCTCGGCCGTGTCTGGCGGCAGGAGGCCCGCCGATGAAGACGGAATCGACAGACATAATCACGCACTGCTGCTGGGACATGGACCCCAAGACTGGCGCGCGCTGCACGCTGAATCCCAATCACAACGAGGAGCCCACTACACACCTTACGTTCGCTCCTCGTGGGACCAGCCGGGCACGTCCTGGCCGAACCGATGACTCCCGCTCGTACCCGAGGCCGGCGGTGGCCGGGGTCCAGGCGGGCCCACTCTGTAACCCGATGAGACCGCCCCGGTCGGCCGCCCCCCGTCGGCCGACCGGGGCCTATTCGCGTACAAGGTCGGCGCCCTGGCCTGCCGTACCGATAAAAGGATCAAGATTTCGGCCAAGCGTGCGAGCGCCACCCCATACGCATGGACAAGATAGCTGTGGGGGTGGCGGAATTTGAACCCACGACCTCCTCGTCCCGAAGCAATTCGATCACGCGCCGGACCCGCGGGTCGGAACCTCGTTGAGCTGGGGAATCAGCGGCGGCCGCGGAATCAGGGTGGTCTTGCCCGCACGCGCGACGCCGATCACGGCGTCGGTCTCATGCCCGGCCGTGAGCAGCCGCATCACGACGGCGCACTGTTGGGAGGAGAACCGGAAGGTGCGGTCAGACGTGGACTGGGCGAGTTCGACGGTGGCGATCGTCAGCTCGGCGGCCTGGGGCGTCAGCTGCGCCAGGCCTGCGCCCAGGCCGGCCGTCGTGCACTCGATGATGGTCTGCTCGGCCGCAACGACGCTGCTGTGTGTGTAGCGCTGGCGGTGTGTGTGCCGGTTGGAATCCGCGAGCCGTACGGCATGCCCGCCGACGGCCAGGACCTCATCGGTCAACGCTACCGGCTGGTCCTTGCTCAGCAGGTAGGGCAGCGTCTGTATGACGGCGGCCATGACGTGGGTGTGAGTGACAGTCTTCCGGGCGGCGGCCAACCGCGTTCGGGATCCCAGATCTGCGAGGCGATCTCCTGCGGACCCGGCATCAGCGGCCAGCCACCGGCAGGCCTCGACGGTGCGGGCCCGTCCGGCCCGGGAAGTGCGGCCGCGACGATCGCGTCAACGGTTTCCTCACTGCCCAGTACGGTCACGGCGCGCGTCCGCCAGTTCAGGCGTGGCGCCTGGTCGTGCACCTCGGCTTAGCCTCCGCCGTCCGCCTCGCGGCGGCCTTCTGCTGGTCGCGGCCGGCATCCCTGCCGACCAGATCGAGGACCTGCTGATGGCGACGCGAGAACGCACTGCGCAGGTCCCCATCGACACCGACGCTGTCTGCAGGTGGCGGAGACGGCGCTCGGGGGGGGGTGCCCCTATGGGTTTCGTCAAGCGGTGGGTAACGTCCGTGACGGCTGGTCTTGAGCCGGGGAAAGCCTGATTGACCAGGGGCAACGGC
>NZ_JBICXE010000066.1:0-26588 GCF_043200155.1 Streptomyces sp. NPDC048473 | reverse complement strand
CGACTGCCTGTACCAACGAGCTCCGTTGCTCTACATCAGAAACCCGTCAACACCCCTTGCGTGACCTGCGAGAACGCTAACTACCCGGCCTTGGGCCTTGGCGGCGTCGATGGACACCAGGCGGGCGTGGGCGTGCGGACTGCGGAGCACCTTGGCGTGGAGCATGCCGGGGAGCCGGATGTCGGCGGTGTACTGCGCGGCGCCGGTCAGCTTGAGCACGGCGTCGGTACGGCGGTCGTTGGTGCCGATGCGCGAGGTGGCTGTCATCGGGCGTCCTCGCCGGTACGGGCCGGTTCTGCGGCACGGATCAGCTCGGCGGCCCTGTGCACCGACTCGATGATCATCCGGTAGCCGGTGCAGCGGCACACATTGGAGGAGATCCAGGAGCGGATCGTCTCTTCGTCGGGGTCGGGATGTTCTCGCAGCAGGGCCGTGGTCAGCATGATCATGCCGGGGGTGCAGTAGCCGCACTGGAAGCCGCCGCACTCCGCGAAGGCCTGCTGGACCGGGCCCAGTTCACCGTCCGTGGTCTGTCCGGCGACGGTCTCCACCGCGCGGCCGTCGACGCTGAAGGCGAAGACGCTGCACGAGGCGGACGGGGTGCCGTCGATCAGGGTGGTGCAGGCCCCGCAGACGCCGCGCTCGCACGAGGCCTTGACGCCGGTCATGCCGTAACGGTCGCGGAGCAGATCGAGAAGGACGGTGTTGGGTGCGATCCGCTCGGTGCGCGGACGGCCGTCCACCGCGAAACCGATCGTGATCCGCCCGTCGGCCGCGGCCTTGTCCGTGCTCTCGGTGGTCATCGGGGGCTCCCCTCTCCGGTCGTGTACCGCTCCAGCAGCCGGCCGAGCAGCACGGCGGCGACATGGCGGCGGTAGCGGGCGCTCCCCGCCGCGTCCCCGAGGTCGTCGGGCAGCGCCGCCGCGATCTCGACGGGGTCGGTGCCCAGCCGGGCGGCAGCCGTGTACGGACGGGTGTACTCCGAGCCCACCGTCATCGTGACCGTCCCCGCGCGGACCGCCGCGGCCACCGTCAGCAGCGGCCGCATCGACCGCTCGTAGCCGAACCACACCTGCCCCGCCTCGGCGACCCTGATCGTCCGCAGCAGGCCGCCCGGCGGCTCGGCCCGGTCCCACAGGGCGGCCGGGGACAGGGTGATCGTCCCGTCGGGCGTCAGGAAGTCCAGCTCCGAGCCGAGTGCGCCGAGCATCACCGACATCTCGTACCGGGTACGCCGGGCCATCAGGTTTCCGCCGATGGTGGCCCGGCGCCGGATGCGCTGGGTGGCGATACTGCCCCAGCCCGCGGCCAGTCCCGGCAGGGCCGCCCGCACCCGGGCGTCGTGCGAGCCCGTGTGGTGGTCGACCCCGGCGCCGATCTCCAGCGTCGTGCCGTCCCACTCGATCGCGCCCAGCTCCACGACCCGCTCCAGCGATACGAGGGTGCGGCAGCCCAGCCCCTCGCGGAACTGCGCGAACAGGTCGCTGCAGCCCTGTGCGTAGACCGCGCCGGGGAGCGCCCCCGCGGCCACGGCTTCGGCCGTCGTCGCCGGGCGTTCCAGGGTGAAATCGGGAAGGGTGCGCTGGGTCGGCGCCACCATCCCGGTGGGGAGCAGGAGCATACGGACCGTGCCTCCTGGACTCTCAGCGTCACCATAGAGAGTTATTTAACGACTGAAACAGCTAATGCTGAGATGTCTAGCACCTAGGGAATACCTCCCGCAAGGGTTCGACGACGGGCGCCGGTTGTATCGTGGACACCCTCGACCGCACCGTCTGCGGCACTCCAGGAAGGAGGCGCGAGGTCCCGGCGCCGACGCCGTCCTCCCACCGCACATGACTCGTAGAGCCGCAGGCCGCCCCGACGCGGTCGATCTCATTCTGGAGCAGTGGAAGCGGGAACTCCCCGAGCTCGACGCCTCCCCGATGGAGGTGCTGGGCCGGCTCCACCGCAGCTTTCTGCGCTACCAGAGTCTGCTGTCCGACCTCTTCGACTGCTTCGACCTGAACATGG
Organism: Streptomyces sp. NPDC048473; assembly: GCF_043200155.1. NCBI lineage: Bacteria > Bacillati > Actinomycetota > Actinomycetes > Kitasatosporales > Streptomycetaceae > Streptomyces > Streptomyces sp. NPDC048473. The sequence goes on along the minus strand of NZ_JBICXE010000066.1, from coordinate 24,575 downwards.
CGGCCTTCGACGTACTCGCGGCTCTGCGCAGGTCAGGACCGCCCTACCGGCAGACCGCCGGCCAACTCGCCGATATCGCCCTGGTCACCACCGGCGGCATCACCCTGCGGCTGGACCGTCTGGAGAAGGCCGGTCTGGTGACGCGTGAACGCGACCCCGGTGACCGCCGCGTCGTGCACGCACGGCTCACCGAGCGGGGGATCGAGATCGCCGATGTGGTCGCCGTCGCGCACTTCGCCAACGAGGAGCGGATGCTGGCCGAGCTGACCGAGAGCGAGCGCCGCCAACTCGGCAGGCTGCTCGGAAAGCTGGAACGCTCCCTGGAGACGGCCGAACGGACCCCGCCCGACCCCGGGGCGCTCACGGCGGCCGCACGGCAGGACCGCACCCGAAGGGACTAGTAGTCAGTATCTGACTGCTAAAGCTTCGTTTATGGTGAGGCCGCATCGGGCCGGACGACCGCATCCGGCTGGGAGGAGGTCCGTGCCGTGCGTGAACTGCTGTCGGAACTGCGCGCCTGGCACGAGGCCGGCACCCCCTTCGCCCTGGCGACCGTCGTTTCCGTACGCGGCAGCGCCCCGCGCGCACCCGGCGCCATGATGGCCGTGACTGCCGACGGCGCGGTGGCGGGCAGCGTCTCCGGGGGCTGTGTCGAGGGTGCGGTGTACGAGGTGGCGGGCGAGGTCCTCGCCACTGGGAGCCCTCAGCTGCAGACGTACGGGATCAGCGACGACGAGGCGTTCGGCGTGGGCCTGACCTGCGGTGGCACGATCGAGGTGTTCGTCGGGTCCTTCGCGTCGGCGGCCGACCGGGCCCGGCTGCGGGAGGTCGCCGACAGCATCGGCAGGGACGAGCCCGTCGCCGTCGCCACCGTCCTCTCGGGCGAGGCGGAGCCCGGCGCCTGCCTGGTCGTCCGGGCGCGGACCACGCAGGGAACACTCGGCGACGAAGGGCTCGATTCGGCTGTCACCGACGACGCCCGGGGTCTGCTCGCCCAGGGCGCGACCGGCACCCTGCGGTACGGGGCGCATGGCCGGCGCCGGATGCAGGAAGTATCCGTCTTCGTGCAGACGTACGCGCCACCGCCCCGGATGCTCGTCTTCGGGGCCATCGACCATGCGGCCGCCACCGCACGCATGGGTTCCTTCCTCGGTTACCGGGTCACGGTGTGCGACGCGCGCCCGGCCTTCGCGACCCGGGAACGCTTCCCCACCGCCGACGAAGTGATCTGCGCCTGGCCACACACCTATCTGGGGACGACGGACATCGACGAGCGGACGGTCATCTGCGTACTGACGCACGATCCGAAGTTCGACGTCCCGCTGCTGGTGGCCGCATTGCGCACGCCTGCTGCGTACATCGGGGTCATGGGCAGCCAGCGCACTCACCTGGACCGGGCCGCGCGGCTGCGGGAGGCCGGTGTCGACGCGGCCGAACTGGCGCGGCTCGCCTCGCCCGTCGGGCTGGATCTCGGCGCGCGCACGCCGGAGGAGACCGCCGTCTCGATCGCCGCGGAGATCATCCAGCACCGGTGGGGCGGGACGGGGCGGCCGCTCGGCGAGCTGACCGGGGCGATCCACATACGGACAACCGGCCCGTCCGGCGACTGACGGCAGGGCGTCCGCCGGACAGGCCGACAGCCCGTCCGGCGACTGACGACAAGGCGTCCGCCGGACGGATCACGGCCTGTCCGGCGACTGACCGCACAACGCCGCCGGACGGGCCGGGTCACCCCGCCGCGCCCGCCGGACAGGCCGGGGCCCGCCCGACGGTGATCCGCCGGACCGAGCCCCAGGTCACCCCGCTACGCCCGCGCCTTCGCAGCCGCGCTCGCCCAGTGGCACGCCACCTGTGTCTGACCGCCGCCCGCGAGCACCGGCAGATCCTTCGTACGGCACGCGTCCGCGACGCCCGCCCGCTCCGCCTCGCCCGACGCCAGCACCTGGCAGCGGGCATGGAACCGGCACCCGGACGGCACCCTGGACGGGTCCGGCGGCTCACCGGTCAGAATCACCGGATCGCCCACGGCTTCCGGCAGCACCGACAACAGCGCCTGGGTGTACGGGTGTTGCGGAGCCGTCAGAATCTGCTCCACCTCGCCTGTCTCCACGATCCGCCCGAGGTACATCACCGCGACCCGGTCGGCGATGTTCCACGCCAGGCCGAGGTCGTGCGTGACCACCAGCGCGGACAGGCCCAGTTCGTCCCGCAGCCTCAGCAGCAGGGCCAGGATCTCGCCGCGCACCGAAGCGTCCAGCGAGGCCACCGGCTCGTCGGCCACGATGAGTTCCGGCTCCAGGACGAGCGCGCCCGCAATCACGACCCGCTGGCGCTGACCACCCGACAGCTCGTGCGGATAGCGCAGGAAGAACCGCTCGGGAGGCCGCAGCCCCGCCCGCGACAGCGCCTGTGCCACCGCCGTCCGCTCGTCCCCCGCGTACCCGTGGATCCGCAGGCCCTCGGCGACGGCGTCGTACACCGTGTGCCTCGGGTTGAGCGAACCGCTGGGGTCCTGGAGCACCAGCTGGACCCGCTTGCGGTACGCCTTGAGCGCCCGGCTCGCATAGCCGAGCGGCTGCCCGCCGAAGGTCACCTGCCCGGACGTCGGCGGGACCAGGCCCAGCAGCGAACGCGCCAGCGTCGTCTTGCCGCAGCCCGACTCGCCGACCAGGGCGACGATCTCGCCGGGCCGGATGTCCAGGTCGACGCTGTCCACGGCACGCGCCGGGGCGGCCCCGCGCCGGCCGGGGAAGGTGACCTTCAGCCCCCGGGCACTGAGCAGGGGAGTGGTGGTGGTCATGATGTGCTCCTTGCTTCCTCGCCGCCCGGCAGGGCCGAGGCCGTGGCCGCCCCCTGCTCCACCAGCACACAGGCGGCCCGCCGCTCCGGCCCCGCGTCCCGCAGTTCCTGGTCCTGCGTCGTGCAGGAGTCCAGGGCCACGGAACAGCGCGGATGGAACGTGCAGCCGCCGGGCAGCGCCGACGGGTCCGGCGGATCGCCGGGCAGCCCGCGGGGCGCGAACCGGGAGGCCGGGTCGCCGATGCGCGGAAAGGCGCCGGACAGGGCCTTGCCGTACGGGTGGTGCGCGTTCTCGTAGACCTCGGACGCCGGGCCCTCCTCCACGACCCGGCCCGCGTACATCACCGCGAGCCGGTCGCAGGTGTCCGAGAGCACCGCGAGGTCATGACTGATCATGATCAGGCCGAGGTCCTGCTCGGACACCAACTGTTCGATCAGCCGCAGGATCTGGGCCTGGATCATCACATCGAGAGCCGTGGTCGGCTCGTCAGCGATGATCAGGCCCGGATCGCAGGCGAGCGCCATCGCGATCATCACACGCTGCCGCTGCCCGCCGGAGAGCTCGTGCGGATAGGCGTTCGCGCGGGCGGCCGGCAGTCCGACCTGCTCCAGGAGTTCGCCGGCCTTCTTCGCCGCCGCGGCCTGCGTCGCCTTCTTGTGCAGCAGGATCGGCTCGGCGATCTGGTCCCCGATGCGGTGCACCGCGTTGAGCGAGTGCATCGCGCCCTGGAACACGATCGACGCCCCCGCCCAGCGCACCGCCCTGACCTGGCCCCACTTCATGGTGAGGACGTCCTCGCCGTTCAGCAGGATCTCGCCGGAGACCTTCGTCCCGGCGGGCAGCAGCCGCAGCAGCGCGAGCGCCAGCGTCGACTTCCCGCAGCCGGACTCACCGGCGATGCCGAGCTTCTGCCCCGCGTCGACGGTGAGGCTCACGCCGCGGACGGCCTGCGCTCCGCCGGCGTACGTCACCGTGAGGTCCCGTACGTCGAGAAGCGGCGTCTTGTGGATGCTCGTCGTACTCAACGGGCCACCCCCAGCTTGGGATTGAGGACGGACTCGATGGCGCGGCCGCACAGCGTGAACGCCAGGGCCACCACGGCGATGGCGATACCCGGCGGTGCCAGGTACCACCAGTCGCCCGCACTCACCGCGCCCGCCTCGCGGGCGTCCTGGAGCATGCCGCCCCAGGAGGTGATGGTCGGGTCGCTGAGGCCGAGGAAGGCCAGGGTGGCCTCCGTGAGGATCGCGCTGGAGATCACCAGGGTGGTCTGCGCGAGCACCAGCGGCATCACGTTCGGCAGCACGTGCCGGACCATGATGTGCCCGTGGCCGCCGCCCAGGGCGCGGGCGCGCTCGATGTAGGGGCGGGACTCCACGGCAAGGGTCTGGGCCCGGACCAGCCGGGCCGTGGTCGGCCAGGTCGTGACGCCGATCGCGATGATGACCGTCCACATCGAGCGGTCCATCACAGTGGCGAGCGCGATCGCGAGGACCAGGGTCGGCATCACCAGGAACCAGTCGGTGATCCGCATCAGGACCGTCGAGTACCAGCCGTGGAAGTGCCCCGCGACGATGCCGACGACCGTACCGATGGCGACGCACAGGAACGCCGCGAGCAGGCCGACCGTCAACGAGACACGGGCGCCCCACACCAGCAGGGCCAGCACGCTGCGTCCGAACTGGTCCGTACCGAACGGGAGTTCACCGCTCGGCGACTCCAGCGCACCTCCGGGCGCGTCGGTGACGCTCTGTGAGTCGGCGCCGACGAGCTGCGGCGCGAACAGGGCGATCAGCGCGATCAGAACGAGCGCGGCCAGACCCCACAGTCCGCTCCGGTGACTGCGGTACTCCCGCCAGAAACGGGCGACGGACCGGCGCTTGCGCGCGCGGGCCAGAGCACGCGGGTTCTCGGCCGCTTCGGCCTTCGTGGGCGTGGGCATGGATTCGGTCGTCATCGGCCCACCCGGGGATCGAGCAGCGGATACAGCACATCGGCAAGGGTGTTCGCCAGGATCACCGCGGTGGCGAAGACGAAGAACAGCCCTTGTACGAGGGGGAGATCGGGCACGCTGAGCCCCTGGTAGAAGAGACCGCCGAGGCCGGGCCAGGAGAAGACCGTCTCGACCAGGATCTGCCCGGCGACCACATGCCCCAGGTTCACGAACATCAGAGTGAACGTCGGCAGCATCGCGTTCGGCACAGCGTGCTTACGGCGTACGACATCGTCCCGCAGCCCCTTCGCACGGGCCGTCGTCAGATAGTCGCTGCCCATCTCGTCGAGCAGTGAGGAGCGCATCACCAGAAGCGTCTGCGCATAGCCGACCGCGACCAGCGTGACGACCGGTAGGACCAGATGATGCGCCACATCGAGGATGTACGCGAATCCGCTCTCGCCGCCCGACTCCATACCGCCCGTCGGGAACATCCCGGGGATCGGACCGATGCCCACCGAGAAGACGATGATCAGGAGCAGGCCCAGCCAGAACGACGGCACCGAGTAGAGCGTGAGCGCGAACGCGGTGTTGAAGCGGTCGCTCATGGAGCCGTTGCGCCAGGCGGTACGGGTGCCGAGCCAGATGCCGAGCGCGGTGTAGAGGACGTACGACGTGCCGGTGAGGAGCAGCGTTGCGGGGAGCGCCTCGGTGATCTTGTCGATGACGGGCGCGTGGAACTGGAACGAGGTGCCGAAGTCGCCCGTGAGGGCGTCACCGACGTACGTGGTGAACTGCCGCCACATCGGCTGGTCGAGGCCGAACTGATGCCGGAGCGACTGGAGTTGTTCGGCGGAGACGGGGCGGCCGCCCGTCATCTGCTTCACCGGGTCGCTGGGAATGAGCCGGAACAGGAAGAAGCTGGTGACCAGGACCGCGAACAGGGAGACGGCCGCTCCCACGATCTTGGCCGCCACGTACTGGAGATAGGCCTTGGTGTTGCGCGCCCGTGGACCGCGGGCGGCCGACGGACCGGCCTGAGCCGGACCTTCGGTGTCCGCATCCGCGATCTGCACGAGCGCCGGAGTGCTTTCAGCTGTCATGGGGAACTCTCGTTACTCGTGCTGCACTTAGAGGAACCGGCGGGGCGGCTTCGCGCCGCCCCGGCCGGTCCCTCTCAACCCGTCCGCGTGATTACTCGCGGTCGTCCGCAGTGGTGCGGCGGCGCATCGCGATGAACAGCCCGCCACCGACGAGCACCACGACCACCACGATGACGCCTATGACGACACCGGTGGAGCTGGACCCGCCGGAACTGTCCGAACTGCTGCTGCCCGCCGGAACGGCCGACCACCAGCTCCAGTACCCGTCCTGGCCGTAGATGTTGCCTGCCGCCTCGGGCATGGTCGTGATCGACTTGATCTGGTCGGTGCGGTAGGCCTCGACCGCGTTCGGGTACGCGATGATGTTCATGTACCCGGAGTCGTACATCCATGACTGCATCTGCTTGACGATGTCCGCGCGCTTGGCCGGGTCGTACTCGGCGAGCTGCTTCTTGTAGAGCTCGTCGTACGTCTTGTCGCAGATGAAGTTGTCGGTGGCGGCACTGTCCTTCGCCTTGGCCGGCAGGGCGGCGCAGGTGTGGATGCCGAGGACGAAGTCCGGGTCCGGGTTGACGGACCAGCCGTCGAAGGCGAGGTCGTACTCACCTGCGTACCAGGGGACGGAGACGTCGTCGAGACAGTCGACCTTGAGGCCGACGCCGAGCTTGCCCCACCACTCCTTGAGGTACTTGCCGATCGCCTTGTCGTTCGGGTCCGTGGCGTGGCACAGGATGCGCAGGTCGAGCGGCTTGCCGTCCTTGCCGACGCGCTGGTCGCCCTTGAGCTTGTAGCCCGCCTCGTCGAGGAGCTTGGCCGCCTTGGCCGGGTCGTAGGCGAGGCTCTGGTCGGCGGACGGCTGCCAGAAGTACGTCGAGAAGCGCGGCGGGATGTAGCCCTGGCCCTCGACGGCGTGGCCCTGGAAGACCTTGTCGATGATGGTCTTGCGGTCGATCGACAGGAAGAGGGCCTGGCGCACCTTCTGGTCGAGAAGGGCCTTGTTGCCGTCGCCGAACTTCTTGCCGTCCTTGGTCTGCGCGCCCGGGTTGGTGGCCAGCGCGAAGAAGCGGCGGCCCGGACCTTCGTTGACCTTGACGTTCTTCTCGCCCTTGAGGGACGCGGCCTGGGCGGGTGTCAGCGCGGGGGAGCCGGCGACGAAGGAGACCTCGCCCTTGCGCAGAGCGGCGACGGCGGCGTCCTGGTCCTTGTACGTCTTGAAGACCAGCTCGTCGAACTTCGGCGCACCGCGCCAGAAGTTCTTGTTGGCCTTGAGCTTCACGTACTGGTCGACCTTGTAGTCCGTCAGGATGAACGGCCCGTTGCCGACGATCGGGAACTTCGTGTCGTTGTTGAACTTGGAGAAGTCACCGACCTTCTCCCAGACGTGCTTCGGGACTATCGGCACATCGAGCGCGGCCATGGTGGCCTGCGGCTCCTTGAGCTGGATGACCAGCTGCGTCGGGCTGGGAGCCGTCACCTTCTTGAAGTTCGCGACGAAGTTGCCGTTGGCCTGCGCGGCGCCCTCGTCGGTCATCATCTTGTTGAAGGTCCACGCCGCGTCCTCGGCGGTGGCCTGCTGACCGTCCGACCACTTGGAGTTGGACCGGATGGTGTACGTCCAGGTCAACTTGTCCGCGGACGGCTCCCACTTGGTGGCGAGGCCGGGGATCGCGTGGTTGTCCTTGGTGTCATAGTTCGTCAGGAAGTCGTACATGAGCCGGCTGATGCTGGTGCTCATGAGCCGCTGAGCGAGGAACGGGCTCAGCGAGTCGACGCTCTGTGCGACGGCGACGGTCAGCGTCGACTTGCCGCTGTCGGCGGCCTGCGCCTGCTGCGGCGCGGCGCCGAGGGGCACGCCCGGGACGATGGATCCGGCGGCCAGCGCCAGCGCGGCGGCACCGGAGGCCAGCAGGACACGCAGACGTGAGCGTGGCTGGGCAGAGGGTGGTGGAACTCTTTCGACCATGGTCAGGGACCTCGCGTCATGACTCGCACGGAGAAGGCGGCTTGATCTGTGGTTCGCCAGCTGGTGAAGCGAAGGTTTATCAGCGGTGGTCGAGCCGCGTCAACGGTCACCGAAACGGCGTGTGGTCTGCGGGAATGCAATGAGGGCCCGCACCGTGGAGACGGTGCGGGCCCTCATTGGTTTAGACCTCTGTTGCCTTACTGCTGAGGCGCTGGCGGCGGCGGCTGCTGCCAACCGGCGGGCGGCACGGGACCTTGCAGTTCGGGCGGGATCGGCTGACCGGGTTGACCCGGCTGACCAGGCTGACCGGGGTGCTGCTGGTGAGGCGGCGGCGGTCCGGCCGGGCTCGCCGCGGACTGGGCCTGGGAGGGCAACGACTGCTGCCAGCCGTTCTGCTGTACTCCGGGGCCGGGCTGCGGGGGGTACGGCTGCGGCGGCTGCTGACCGCCGTACGGCGGCTGTTGCTGCGGCGGGTAGGGCTGTTGCGGCTGCTGCGGGGCGTACTGCTGCTGGCCGGGCATCGGCGGGGCGTACTGCGGGGGCGGGTTGGGGCCGTTCGACGTCCAGAGCCCCTGCTGCTGCTGGGCCCGCGCGAAGTCCTCGGCGACCATTGCAGAGAGGTTGAAGTACGCCTCGCGCGTCTTGGGACGCATCATGTCGAGGTCGACCTCCGCGCCGGCCGACAGATGCTCGTCGAACGGTACGACGACCACGCCGCGGCAGCGCGTCTCGAAGTGCTGCACGATGTCATCGACCTTGATCATCTTGCCGGTCTCGCGGACGCCCGAGATGACGGTGATGGAGCGCTGTACGAGCTCCGCGTATCCGTGCGCCGACAGCCAGTCCAGTGTGGTGGACGCGCTGGACGCGCCGTCGACCGACGGCGTCGAGACGATGATCAACTGGTCGGCGAGGTCCAGCACTCCGCGCATCGCGCTGTAGAGCAGACCGGTGCCCGAGTCGGTGAGGATGATCGGGTACTGCTTGCCCAGCACATCGATAGCGCGCCGGTAGTCCTCGTCGTTGAACGCCGTGGAGACCGCCGGGTCCACGTCGTTGGCGATGATCTCCAGACCGGAGGGCGCCTGCGAGGTGAAACGGCGGATGTCCATGTACGAGTTGAGGTACGGGATCGCCTGGACCAGGTCACGGATGGTGGCCCCGGTCTCCCGGCGCACCCGGCGGCCGAGCGTGCCCGCATCCGGGTTGGCGTCGATGGCGAGGATCTTGTCCTGCCGCTCGGTGGCCAGGGTCGAGCCGAGGGCGGTGGTCGTCGTGGTCTTGCCGACGCCACCCTTGAGGCTGATGACTGCGATCCGGTAGCAGGACAGCACGGGCGTACGGATCAGGTCGAGCTTGCGCAGCCGCTCGGCCTCCTCCTTCTTGCCGCCCAGCTTGAAGCGGGCCGCGCTGGACGGCGTACGGCTGCTCTTCGCCTTCTGCTTGCCCCGGACGAGCCGGTCGGAGGAGAGCTCCACCGCCGCCGTGTACCCGAGCGGGGCGCCGGGCACGGAACGCTCGCGCTGGTCGTGGGTGACGGGGGTCGGCCAGGCAGCGCCGGTGCGCGGGTCGACGGGCTGTCCCGGCGGCTGTTGCAGCTGCTGTGGCGGCTGGGGGTGGGCCGGCTGCTGGTGCGCGGGCGGCTGCGGGGCGACCTGCGCGGGCAGATTGGGCGTGCCCTGGACCGGCTGCTGGGGCGCCTGGGGGACCTGCGGCGGCAGGGGCACGCCCTGCTGCGCGGGCCACTGGGGTGCCTGGGGCTGCTGGGGTGCCTGCGGCGCCTGAGGGGGCTGCAGTGCCTGGGGCGGCTGCAGTGCCTGAGGGGGCTGCGGGAACCCGTAACCGCCCTGAGCCGGTGGCTGCTGCGGGAATCCGTAACCACCCGGCTGCGGCTGCGGTGCCTGCGGCGGCTGAGGCGCTCCGGCATGCGGGAATCCGTAGCCGCCGGATGCCTGGTCGGCCGGAGTCTGAGCGGGCCACTGCGGCGCCGACTGCGGCGCGGAGGGCTGCGGCGTGGCGGGCTGGAAGGCGGGCGGCAGCGGCGGCAGACCGCCCTGCGGCGGCGCCGGGGTCCAGGAGGTCGGCATGGCGGGCGCCGGGGCGTCCTGCGGTGCGCTGGGGGGCGGTACGTCCTGGGGCGCCGCATCCGTGACGGCGTCCGAGGGCGCGGAGCCCTCCGGTCCGCCGGCAACAGCGCTCGTGACGTCGCCCGGAGCCTCGGCGGGCGCCGCGGCATCGGCACCGGAATCCGAAGCGGCAGCGCCGTCCGGCTCCTCGGTGGCGGCGTCCGCCGCCTGCGCGGAGCCGGAACCGGCACCGGAGGCTTCGCCCTCGTCCGTACCGTCAGCACCGGCGGCGGCACCCGCAGAACCCGTACCCGTACCGTCCCCGTCCGCGCTCTTCGACGCCTCTTCGCGCTCCGCGATCTCCCGCTTCAGCGCGGCCGGTGAGAACCGCATGGTCGCGCCGCTCTCCACATCACCGCCCCCGAACGGATCCGTCATCCCATCGGAAGACCTCACCCCCGCCCCCTCCGCGGGACCAGGAGCAGGAGCGGCGTCCCCCGCCGCGGAATGAACAGGAGCCGGAACAGGCGCCGGAGCCGGAGCAGGCGCCGGTGCGGGCGGGGCAGGAGCCGGGGCCGGAGCTGGTGCGGGCGGCGCCGGAGCCCAGTTGGGGTCGAAACCGCTCCCGGCCGGCGGCGCGGGCACGGACAGCGGCGCCCCGTTGGGCGGCGGAGGCGGCGCCAGATGCGATCCGGCATCGCCCGACGAGTCCCCCGGCGCGTTCTGCGTGTACCAGGCGGGCGGGGTGTAGTCGATGGTGAACTCACCCGTCATCTCGGCGGGCTCCGCGTCGGACGACTCGTCGACGGGCTTGTTCCAGCCCCCGCGGATCTCGTCCCGATCGCCGTTCACTTTGCCTCCTGGTGTGGTCGAGCACCCTTGTGCCTTGGTGGGTGGGGGCGACCGTTTCCGTCTTCCTAACCGCCCGGCTCTCCCCCCGGGACACGCATCGCCTGCCCGCAGGTTCTTCTGCCGCGCCCGGACCCACCCTAATCGTCATCGGGCCCGCTCCGGCAGGCCGTACCGCACGGCAGAAACTGTCCAGTAGGTCACGCACCGCCCTCAAGTGCCCCGAGTACGGCAGAGCACACAGACCGAAGCGGTCAATTCGATACATATCCAGGCGTGGTGAAAGGGTGGCCGCCGTGTTCGGACAGCCGCCCTTTCACCTGACCATTGCCTACGTGAGGTCGAACTCACCGTCCCGTGCGCCCAGTACGAAGGCGCGCCACTCGGCCTCCGTGTACCGCAACACGGTCTCCGGTTCCAGTGACGAGCGCATGGCGACTGCACCGCCCGGCAGATACGCGATCTCGACCCGTTCCTCGACGTTCTCGGTCCCCGGTGCGCTCAGCCACTCCACATCCGAGATGTCGAGAGCGTAGAGCTCTTCCTTTTCCTGCTGGGTGCCCATGTCGGCGTCCCTTCGATCGAACCCTGTCGTTCCCCGGCCATCCTCCCTGGAAGCGGCAGGTCCGGGGTCGCGAACGAAACAGTATTCAGCGGATTCTCGCGATGAAGCCCGAGGTCCCGGGGGAATCGCGTCCTTGGTGGGTGGCGCGGAGCGCCGCAGCGTCGTGCCTGCGGGCGCGGAGTGTCCACACAGCCGCCTGGTGGTGCGGGTCGAGCTGCTGCCGACGTCCGTGCAGGCGTCGGCGCTTGAGGCGACCCTGACCGCCTGCAACGAGGCCGCGACCTGGGCCGCACAGGTGGCGTTCGACGAGGGCGTGCGCAAGAACCTGCCGCTGCGCAGGCTGACCTACCGGGAGATCAAGTCGCGGTGGGGGCTCGGGACGCAGGCCGCCCAGCATGCGGTCAAGAAGACCTGCGACGCCTACACCACCCTGGCTGCGAACCTCCGTAACGGCCCTTACGGCAGGCCCGGGTCGAAGCGCCATGCCCGGGTTTCGGATAAGCCGGTCGCCTTCCGGCCCCAAGCGGCGCAGCCGTACGACGACCGGATGCTGTCCTGGCAGCACGAGCGGCGCACGGTGTCGATCTGGACCACCGGCGGGCGCATGAAGAACGTGGCCTTCACCGGACAGGCACAACAGTTGGAGGTCCTGGCCCGGCACCGGCAGGGCGAGTCCGACCTGCTGTGTGAGGGCGGGCAGTGGTATCTGATCGCGACCTGCGAGATCCCCGAGGCCGTGCCGAACGCGCACCCGGCCGTGTTCATCGGTGTGGACCTCGGGATCGTGAACATCGCCGCCACGAGTGACGGCGTCAAATACTCCGGGCGCCGGGTCAACCGAAGGCGGGCCAGCGACCGGAAGCTGAGCTCCAAGCTGCAGAAGAAGGGCACAAAGTCCGCGAAGCGGCGGGCGAAGAAGTGCGCGGGCCGCGAGGCCCGCCGTAACAAGGACATCAACCACAAGATCAGCAAGCGGATCGTGGTGGAGGCTGCACGCACCGGTCGCGGAATCGCCCTGGAGACACTCACGGGCATTCGCGAGCGGGCCCGGCTGAGAAAGCCCGAGGGGGTACCTCCCTGCTCGAACGAAGTTGAGAGCTTGGGGGAGCACCACGCTCCACTCCTGGCCGTTCGCGCAGCTCGGCGTGTTCATCGGTTACAAGGCCATGAGGGCCGGGGTGCCGGTGGTGTATGTCGATCCGGCGTACACCAGCCAGGAGTGCTCGCGCTGTCATCATGTCGAACGCGGCAACCGGTCCTCCCAGGCCGTGTTCGCCTGCCGGTCCTGCGGCTTCGTGGAGCACGCAGACCACAACTCGTCCCACAACATCGCCCACAGAGGGTGGTACGTGTGGGTCCGCGGGGTCGAGTCAACGGCCCCTGCCCTCACGCTGATCGCGTGAGAGCTGGACGCAGCCGGACTCATCGAAGCCATCGATGACCCGAGCAGCAAGCTCGGGACTTCAGGACTCCGTTGGGAAATCCGCAAACCGGCTTCGCTGAACTCGCCGAGGTTTCATGATCGTTCTGTTCGTCGGAGCGAAGGGTGGGGTTGGGTGTCGCTGGAGTCTCGGGACGATGGTGGGGTGCCGGAGCTGACCGCTCGGGTGGTGCGGGCGTCGTTCCCGAAGGGGACGCTGGCTGTCCGGGTGCGTGAGGCGCTCGGCCCGCTGTTTACCAAGCGGGGCTCTGGCTGGTGCGGCTACAAGACCCACCCGAGCGAGACCTGCGACCCGGACGCCCCACACTTGGTCACCCACGTGGCCACCACCGACGCCACGGTCGCGGACACAGAGATGACCGAGATCATTCACCAGGGCCTGGCAGAATGGGAGTTGACGCCAGACGAGCACGATGTGGACGCCGGCTATGTCACGGCCGCGCGCATCGTCCCCGCCCGCGACGAGCACGGCATCGACCTGCTGGGACCGGTCGGCCTGGACACCCACCACGGCGAGCCGGACGGCGATGCCCCCGATCTCTCCCAGAGCGCTTTCACCGTCGACTGGGGCCGGCGCAAGGTGACCTGCCCACGCGGCGCCGTCAGCATCAGCTGGTCCGGCCGGGTCAAATCCAGCGGTACCCCGATCACCCGGGTCCAGTTCGCCGCCACCGACTGCCGTCCCTGCCCTCTTCGGCCGGCCTGCACCCGGGCCTCCGAGAAGGGCCGCTACGGACGCAGCCTGACGCTGCTCAACCGCGAGTAGCAAGAAACTCTGGACCAGCGCCGCCAGGGGCCGTCGCGGGGGACAGCACCGCGCTCGACATCCGTACGATCTGGCTCACCGCGGCCGTTGCGGGCGGCGCCGCCCTGATCACTGCCATTGGGCTGATCGTGCCGCGCAAGGGAGTCACTCCGTTCCGGGGGCGCTTCCTGGAGATCGCCGAGGCGTGTGTGCTCCTGACGCTGATGCCCCTGTGCCTCGCCGTTTTCGATCTCTACCACTCGATCCGCGCCCTCACCGGCTGACCCTGGGGGCCCGCCCGGCCGAGCTCGGCTCAGCCGGGCAAAAGGGCCCGTCCGGCGATTGAGGACGAAGCGGCTCCCCGGTCGCTCCAGGGCCACCGCACCCCGGCCGAACCGGCTCCGCCGGACTGGTACGCTGTGTGACGGCCGTTTGTGTACGCGCTCCCGGATCATCCTGGGAGCTGCGCTCATCGGACCTTCGCCCCCGAGTAACGGAAGAACCCCTGAGACCAAGACCAGGGGCACTCGTGGACGCATCGAACACCAAAGAGGAGTACGCGTGCCGCTCGACGCCGCTACGAAGAAGCAGATCATGTCCGAGTTCGCCCAGAAGGAGGGCGACACCGGTTCCCCCGAGGTTCAGGTCGCGATGCTCTCCCGTCGCATCTCGGACCTGACGGAGCACCTCAAGGTCCACAAGCACGACCACCACTCCCGTCGTGGTCTGCTGATCCTGGTCGGCCAGCGCCGCCGCCTTCTGCAGTACCTGGCCAAGAAGGACATCCAGCGCTTCCGTGCCCTGGTCGACCGCCTCGGCATCCGCCGCGGTGCGGCCGGCGGCGCCAAGTAATTCGCCGTGAAGGGAGCGGTTCCCACGACTGAGGGGGCCGCTCCCTTTGTTGTACGTACGATTGTGCGTACGCATGCATGTACGGGATGTAGCGGGCCCGCCCGCACGGCCGGAATGCCAAGCTGAGCCGAATCTCAGTAACCTGGTCGCAGAACGTCCCACAGACGAGCGAGAAGAAGACTCCCCGCCGCCGGTCCTCGGTAGTGGCCCCCGGACACAGCAACCCGGGTGCTTCGATCGAAGACCGGCCCGCCGATGGAGGGCTTCTCCGCACCGTCCCCCGCCACACGGGCGTGGGGGCGAGAAGACGATATGTATCGGAGAAAACGCTAGTGGAGAACGAGACCCACTACGCCGAGGCCGTTATCGACAACGGAACCTTCGGCACCCGCACCATCCGCTTCGAGACGGGCCGCCTGGCCAAGCAGGCCGCCGGCTCCGCCGTCGCGTACCTGGACGACGACACCATGGTGCTGTCGGCCACCACCGCTTCCAAGCGGCCCAAGGACAACCTCGACTTCTTCCCCCTCACGGTGGACGTCGAGGAGCGGCAGTACGCGGCCGGCAAGATCCCCGGCTCCTTCTTCCGTCGTGAGGGCCGGCCCTCCGAGGACGCGATCCTCACCTGCCGCCTGATCGACCGCCCGCTGCGCCCCTCCTTCAAGAAGGGCCTGCGCAACGAGATCCAGATCGTCGAGACGATCATGGCGCTCAACCCCGACCACCTGTACGACGTGGTCGCGATCAACGCCGCCTCCTGTTCCACCATCCTGGCAGGCCTGCCCTTCTCCGGCCCGATCGGCGCCACCCGCGTCGCCCTGATCAAGGGCCAGTGGGTCGCCTTCCCGACGCACACCGAGCTCGAGGACGCCGTCTTCGACATGGTCGTCGCCGGTCGCGTCCTGGAGGACGGCGACGTCGCGATCATGATGGTCGAGGCCGAGGCCACCGACAAGACCATCCAGCTCGTCAAGGACGGCGCCGAGGCCCCGACCGAAGAGGTCGTGGCCGCCGGTCTGGAAGCCGCGAAGCCCTTCATCAAGGCGCTCTGCAAGGCCCAGTCCGACCTGGCCGCCAAGGCAGCCAAGCCGGTCGGCGAGTTCCCGGTCTTCCTCGACTACCAGGACGACGTCTTCGAGGCGCTCGCCGCCGCCGTCACGTCCGAGCTGGCCCAGGCGCTCACCATCGCCGGCAAGCAGGACCGCGAGGCCGAGCTGGACCGCGTCAAGGAGATCGCCGCCGAGAAGCTTCTCCCGGCCTTCGAGGGCCGCGAGAAGGAGATCTCCGCCGCGTACCGTTCGCTGACCAAGAAGCTGGTCCGCGAGCGCGTCATCAAGGACAAGGTCCGCATCGACGGCCGTGGCGTCACGGACATCCGTACGCTCGCCGCCGAGGTCGAGGCCATCCCGCGCGTGCACGGCTCGGCGCTGTTCGAGCGTGGCGAGACCCAGATCCTGGGCGTCACCACCCTCAACATGCTCCGCATGGAGCAGCAGCTGGACACCCTTTCCCCGGTGACCCGCAAGCGCTACATGCACAACTACAACTTCCCGCCGTACTCCGTCGGTGAGACCGGCCGCGTGGGCTCGCCCAAGCGCCGTGAGATCGGCCACGGTGCGCTCGCCGAGCGCGCCATCGTGCCGGTGCTGCCGTCGCGCGAGGAGTTCCCGTACGCGATCCGCCAGGTCTCCGAGGCGCTGGGCTCCAACGGCTCGACGTCCATGGGCTCGGTCTGTGCCTCCACCATGTCGCTGCTGAACGCCGGTGTGCCGCTCAAGGCTGCCGTCGCCGGTATCGCCATGGGCCTGATCTCCCAGGAGATCGACGGCAAGACCCACTACGTCGCCCTCACCGACATCCTCGGTGCGGAGGACGCCTTCGGTGACATGGACTTCAAGGTCGCCGGTACGAAGCAGTTCGTCACCGCGCTCCAGCTCGACACCAAGCTCGACGGCATCCCCGCCTCGGTCCTGGCCGCCGCGCTGAAGCAGGCCCGTGACGCCCGCCTCCACATCCTCGATGTGATGAACGAGGCCATCGACGTCCCGGACGAGATGTCCCCGAACGCCCCGCGGATCATCACCGTCAAGATCCCGGTGGACAAGATCGGTGAGGTCATCGGCCCCAAGGGCAAGATGATCAACCAGATCCAGGAGGACACCGGCGCCGACATCACGATCGAGGACGACGGCACCATCTACATCGGTGCCCAGCAGGGCTCGCAGGCCGAGGCCGCCCGCGCCACGATCAACTCGATCGCCAACCCGACCATGCCGGAGGTCGGCGAGCGCTACCTGGGAACGGTCGTCAAGACCACCACCTTCGGTGCGTTCGTCTCCCTCATGCCGGGCAAGGACGGCCTGCTGCACATCTCGCAGATCCGCAAGCTCGCCGGTGGCAAGCGCGTGGAGAACGTCGAGGACGTGCTCGCGGTCGGATCCAAGGTCCAGGTCGAGATCGCCGAGATCGACTCCCGCGGCAAGCTCTCCCTGATCCCCGTCATCGAGGGTGAAGAAGACGAGACGAAGGACGACGCCGCCAAGTGACGTCCCGTAGTTCCGTGACGACGGCCCGCACCTCCTCGGAGGCGCGGGCCGTCGCCCGTACCCAAACGCTTCTCAAGGGCACCAACGGCATCGGGACGGTCCGCCGTACCGTCCTTCCCGGTGGACTGCGGGTCGTCACCGAGACCCTGCCCTCCGTCCGCTCCGCCACCTTCGGGATCTGGGCCAACGTCGGATCACGCGACGAGACCCCCACCCTGAACGGCGCGACGCACTACCTCGAACACCTCCTCTTCAAGGGCACCGCCAAGCGCAGCGCCCTCGACATCTCCGCCGCGATCGATGCGGTCGGCGGCGAGATGAACGCCTTTACGGCGAAGGAGTACACCTGCTACTACGCGCGGGTCCTCGACACCGACCTGCCGCTGGCCATCGACGTCGTCTGCGACATGCTGACCGGCTCGCTGATCACCGCCGAGGACGTCGACGCCGAGCGCGGCGTCATCCTCGAAGAGATCGCCATGACCGAGGACGACCCGGGCGACTGCGTGCACGACCTGTTCGCGCACACGCTGCTCGGCGACACCCCCCTCGGCCGTCCGGTCCTCGGCACCGTCGACACCATCAACGCGCTCGACCGTGGCCGGATCGCCCGCTTCTACAAGAAGCACTACGACCCCACGCACCTGGTCGTCGCCGCCGCGGGCAACATCGACCACGCCACGGTCGTACGCCAGGTCCGCAAGGCCTTCGAGCGTGCGGGCGCCCTGTCCCGCACCGACGCCGTCCCGGTCGCCCCGCGCCAGGGCTCCCGTACCCTGCGCACCGCGGGCCGCGTCGAGCTGCTGAACCGCAGGACCGAGCAGGCTCATGTCGTCCTCGGCGTGCCCGGCCTGTCCCGCACCGACGACCGCCGCTGGGCGCTCGGCGTCCTCAACACCGCCCTCGGCGGCGGCATGAGCTCACGCCTCTTCCAGGAGGTACGGGAGAAGCGTGGCCTCGCCTACAGCGTCTACTCGTACACCTCGGGCTTCGCCGACTGCGGCCTGTTCGGTGTGTACGCGGGCTGCCGGCCCAGCCAGGTCCACGATGTCCTCAAGATCTGCCGGGACGAGCTCGACCGGGTAGCGTCCGATGGACTGAGCGACGAGGAGATCGGCCGCGCCATCGGGCAGCTCTCCGGCTCCACGGTCCTCGGTCTGGAGGACACCGGCGCGTTGATGAACCGTATCGGCAAGAGCGAACTGTGCTGGGGCGACCAGATGTCGGTCGACGACATGCTGGCCCGGATAGCGCAGGTCACCCCCGATGACGTCCGCGCGGTGGCGGGAGAGGTCCTCGGACACCGCCCTTCGCTCTCCGTCATCGGCCCGCTCAAGGACAAGCAGGCCGACCGCCTCGACGAAGCGGTCTCCTAACTCCACCCGTAAGGAAGCAGAGCAATGAGCAAGCTGCGCGTGGCCGTTCTCGGCGCCAAGGGCCGTATCGGATCCGAGGCGGTACGAGCTGTCGAGGCCGCAGACGACATGGAGCTGGTGGCAGCCCTGGGGCGCGGCGACAAGCTGGAGACCCTCGCGGAATCCGGCGCCCAGGTCGTCGTCGAGCTCACCACCCCCGCGTCGGTGATGGGCAACCTCGACTTCTGCATCCGGCACGGCATCCACGCCGTCGTCGGTACGACGGGCTGGTCCGACGAACGGCTCGCGCAGCTGAACACCTGGCTCTCCGGCTCCCCGGAGACCGGTGTGCTCATCGCGCCGAACTTCTCCATCGGCGCCGTCCTCACGATGAAGTTCGCGGAGCAGGCCGCCCGCTACTTCGAGTCCGTCGAGGTCATCGAACTGCACCACCCCAACAAGGCCGACGCCCCCTCGGGCACCGCCACCCGCACCGCCCAGCTGATCGCCGAGGCCCGGAGGAAGGCCGGCTGCGCCCCGCAGCCGGACGCCACCACCACAGCCCTGGACGGCGCCCGCGGCGCGGACGTGGACGGGGTGCCGGTCCACGCGATCCGGCTCCGCGGTCTCCTCGCCCACCAGGAAGTGCTGCTCGGCGGTGAGGGCGAGACGCTCACCATCCGCCACGACTCCCTGCACCACAGCAGCTTCATGCCGGGCATCCTGCTCGGCGCACGCCGCGTGGTGACCACTCCCGGCCTCACGTTCGGCCTGGAACACTTCCTCGACCTGAACTGACTGAGCCCTGCCATGCGCGCAAAGATCACTTACTTCGTCACCGCTGCCGTCCTGGTCTTCTACTTCGCCCTGGTCGGCAGCCGTGGCGTCCTGCTCATCCAGCACGGCACACTGCTGACGGTCACCTTCGGGGTTGCGGTGCTGATCCTGCCGGTGATCGGGATCTGGTTCCTCTGGAAGAACACCCAGTTCGTGGCGCGGGCCAACGCGCTGGCCGCGGAACTGGACGCGGAGGGCGGCCTGCCGGTCGACGAACTGGTCCGTACCCCGTCCGGCCGCATCGACCGCGCCTCGGCCGACGCCGTGTTCGCACGCCGCCGCGAGGAGACCGAGGACTCCCCGGACGACTGGCGCTGCTGGTTCCGGCTGGCCGTCGCCTACCAGGACGCCAGGGACACCCCCCGCGCCCGAAAGGCCATGCAGCGCGCCATCGCCCTGCACACGAAGCCCATCACGCCCTGACGCGGGCCGACCGACCAAGTCATCAGGCAGGTCCGACCAAATCATCAAGCCGGTCCGGCCAAATCAAGCCCGTCCGGCGCTTGAGGACAAAACGGCCACCGGGCGGCCCCGGCAACAAACCCCTCAGCCCCGCCGATACTCGTCCCCCCACGCCTCAACCGTGTCGGCCGCACGGTCGAACGCCTCACCCCGCGCCAGAAAATCCGCATTGCTGTCGGTGAACAGGGGCGAAATCCCCTCGCCCCCCTGGCGTACGACGATCAACGCCTGTCCCTGGACCGTGCGCGGAAACCCGAGCCACTTCACCGGCTGCTGCACCGTACGGACGGCTGCGACGCGGTTCCACGGCACGGTCGTCGTCGTGAAGAAGCCGACCCGGCGCACGCCGTGCCGGCTCACCCAGGCGCCGACCCGCAGCAGCCGCAGCGCACAGCCGATGACCACGACGGCGAGCCCCAGACATGCGGCGGCACCCGTCACCGCCCCGGCGAACGCGATGATCATCCCCGCGAGCAGGACGAACGACGCGAGCAGCAGCAGGGAAGCCGCAGCCGCGACCCGCCAGGGTCCGGGGCGGTACGGACGCCGCCAGCTGTCGTGGTCGTCGAACGGCAGCGCGATGTCCTCAGCGCTCGCGTCAAACGCGCGGTCGGCCGTCAGAAAGGGCAGGGGCACGACTGATCCTCACTCACAAGCACGCTCGATTGCTGTGCCCGGTGAGGCTACCGAGGAGGTTGCCGACCAGACCACCCCAGGGGGCCCGTAGGAGTCAGCGCCCGTGGGCGGCCTCGGTCTGCTGGGTGTGTGACGGCCCCTGGGCGGGGCTCAGGGCGGGCAGGCCGAGGATCAGCGACCCGACGAGACCTGCGACGACCGTGAGTCCGACCAGGGAACGGCCGGCCAGCTGGGAGACGGTGGTGCGCTCCCTCGGGGGCGGGGTGACGTTACTGCGGAATCGGTCGGACTCGGCTACGAACGAGAACGGGACGGATTCACGCCGGCGGAACATGAGGTAACTCTCCTTGAACTCTGTTACGGATGCTGCTACAGAGTCAGACGCACGGCAGACCCGTTCGGTGCCCCGAATCGCCGAATTCGTCGAAGAAATCCCGGGAAGGCCCTTCCGGCCCTCGTTGTCAGTGGCGGCCCGTAGAGTGGGCGCCGCCCGAGCGACGCAATTGGAAGGACCCCGCCGGTGACCGAGACCCCCGAGCCCGCAAAGCCCAGCTTCCGCAGCGATGTCACCGTTGACCTGGTGAAACACGCCGCAGGTGACTCCGACGTCCTGTTCGCGGCCCGTGTCTCCACGGCCGGTGAGCAGTCCCTGGAGGAGGTCACCAAGGACCCTGAGCGCTCCAAGGGGCTCATCAACTTCCTGATGCGTGACCGGCACGGCAGCCCGTTCGAGCACAACTCGATGACCTTCTTCATCAGCGCCCCGATCTTCGTGTTCCGCGAGTTCATGCGCCACCGCGTCGGCTGGTCGTACAACGAGGAATCGGGCCGCTACAGGGAGCTGGAGCCGGTCTTCTACGTTCCGGGGGAGTCCCGCAAGCTCGTTCAGCAGGGCCGTCCCGGCAAGTACGAGTTCGTCGAGGGCACCCAGGCCCAGCAGGAGCTCACCGGCCGCATCATGGAGGACTCCTACCGCCAGGCGTACGAGGCGTACCAGGAGATGCTCGCCGCAGGAGTGGCCCGCGAGGTCGCCCGCGCGGTGCTCCCCGTCGGCCTGTTCTCCTCGATGTATGCCACATGCAATGCCCGCTCGCTGATGCACTTCCTCGGCCTGCGCACCCAGCATGAGCTGGCGAAGGTGCCGTCCTTCCCGCAGCGGGAGATCGAAATGGTCGGCCAGCAGATGGAGGAGCACTGGGCTCGGCTCATGCCGCTCACCCATGCAGCCTTCAACAGGAACGGACGCGTAGCCCCGTAAGCGGTGTCCGTATTGCGGCGTTTCGTGAAGTTCATCTAGGCTGATCAAACGGACCCGGCACTGCTTGAACCCCCGAGCAGGCAGTGCCGGGCTCCTACTGTCTGTCCCCCCGAGGGGGCATTGGGCGCTGAGCAACGAGTAGCGTGTTACCCATGGCTCCGATCTCCACTCCGCAGACCCCCTTCGGGCGGGTCCTCACCGCTATGGTCACGCCCTTCACGGCGGACGGTGCACTCGACCTCGACGGCGCCCAGCGGCTCGCCGCCCATCTGGTGGACGCAGGCAATGACGGCCTGATCGTCAACGGCACCACCGGCGAGTCCCCGACCACCAGCGACGTGGAGAAAGACCAGCTCGTAAGGGCTGTACTGGAAGCGGTGGGAGACAGGGCCCACGTCGTCGCCGGCATCGGCACCAACGACACCCGTCACAGCATCGAGCTCGCCCGCACGGCCGAACGCTCCGGTGCCCACGGCCTCCTCGCGGTGACGCCGTACTACAACAAGCCGCCCCAGGAAGGCATCTTCCGCCACTTCACGGCCATCGCCGATGCCACGGGTCTGCCGGTGATGCTCTACGACATTCCTGGCCGCAGCGGTGTGCCGATCGACACAGAGACACTGGTACGGCTCGCCGAGCACCCGCGCATCGTCGCCAACAAGGACGCCAAGGGCGATCTCGGCCGCGCCAGCTGGGCCATCGCACGGTCCGGCCTCGCCTGGTACTCCGGCGACGACATGCTGAACCTGCCGCTCCTCTCGGTGGGCGCCATCGGATTCGTCTCCGTCGTCGGCCATGTCGTCACCCCCGACCTGCGCGCCCTCATCGAGGCGTACCTCGGCGGCGACGTCCAGAAGGCCACGGAGATCCACCAGAAGCTCCTGCCGGTCTTCACCGGCATGTTCCGTACCCAGGGCGTGATCACCACCAAGGCCGCGCTGGCCCTCCAGGGCCTCCCCGCGGGCCCGCTGCGCCTCCCCCTGGTGGAACTCACCGCACAGGAAACGGCGCAGCTCAAGATCGATCTCGCCGCCGGTGGGGTAGAGCTGTAACCACAGACTTCACAACTGAATAAGCGAAGAACACTCGCAAGAGCGACAACCCAGACAACAGCAAGTGCACGAATGACATGCGCGCCACGTGCCCAAGCGGTACGTGGCGTGCGTGGTAAGGAGAGTCTTTTGAGTCATCCGCATCCCGAACTCGGCACCCCGCCGAAGCTCCCGAAGGGCGGCCTCCGGGTCACCCCGCTCGGCGGCCTCGGCGAAATCGGCCGCAACATGACGGTCTTCGAGTACGGCGGCCGCCTGCTCATCGTCGACTGCGGAGTTCTGTTCCCCGAAGAGGAGCAGCCCGGAATCGACCTGATCCTGCCGGACTTCACCACGATCCGGGACCGTCTCGACGACATCGAGGGCATCGTCCTCACGCACGGCCACGAGGACCACATCGGTGGTGTCCCGTATCTGCTGCGACTGAAGCCGGACATCCCTCTCATCGGCTCCAAGCTGACCCTCGCGCTGATCGAGGCGAAGCTCCAGGAGCACCGCATCCGTCCGTACACCCTCGAAGTCGCGGAGGGCCAGCGCGAGCGCATCGGCGTCTTCGACTGCGAGTTCATCGCGGTCAACCACTCCATCCCGGACGCTCTCGCGGTCGCCATCCGCACACCAGCGGGCATGGCCGTCGCGACCGGTGACTTCAAGATGGACCAGCTTCCGCTGGACGGCCGGCTCACCGACCTGCACGCGTTCGCCCGGCTGAGCGAGGAAGGCATCGACCTTCTCCTCTCCGACTCGACCAACGCGGAGGTTCCCGGCTTCGTACCGCCCGAGCGGGACATCTCCAACGTCCTGCGCACGGTCTTCGCCAACGCCCAGAAGCGCATCATCGTGGCGAGCTTCGCCAGCCATGTGCACCGCATCCAGCAGATCCTCGACGCGGCACACGAATACGGCCGCCGGGTCGCCTTCGTCGGCCGCTCGATGGTCCGCAACATGGGCATCGCCCGTGATCTCGGCTATCTGAAGGTCCCCGCGGGCCTGGTGGTCGACGTCAAGACCCTCGACGACCTGCCGGACGACGAGGTCGTGCTGGTCTGCACGGGATCCCAGGGCGAGCCGATGGCCGCACTGTCCCGTATGGCCAACCGCGACCACCAGATCCGCATCGTCCAGGGCGACACGGTGATCCTGGCGTCGTCCCTGATCCCGGGGAACGAGAACGCGGTCTACCGCGTGATCAACGGCCTGACCCGCTGGGGCGCCAATGTCGTCCACAAGGGCAACGCCAAGGTCCACGTCTCGGGCCACGCCTCGGCCGGCGAGCTGCTGTACTTCTACAACATCTGCAAGCCGAAGAACCTGATGCCGGTCCACGGCGAATGGCGCCACCTCAGGGCCAACGCCGAATTGGGCGCCCTCACCGGCGTACCCAAGGACCACATCGTCATCGCTGAGGACGGCGTCGTCGTCGACCTCATCGACGGCAAGGCCAAGATCGTCGGCAAGGTCCAGGCGGGTTACGTGTACGTCGACGGCCTCTCGGTCGGCGATGTCACCGAGACCTCCCTCAAGGACCGCCGCATCCTCGGCGACGAGGGCATCATCTCGGTCTTCATCGTGGTCGACAGCACTTCCGGCAAGATCACGGGCGGTCCCTACATCCAGGCCCGTGGCTCCGGCATCGACGACTCGGCATTCAACGCCGTCGTGCCGAAGATCGAGGAAGCGCTCAACAAGTCCGCCCAGGACGGCGTGATGGAGCCCCACCAGCTCCAGCAGCTCGTCCGTCGCTCGGTGGGCAAGTGGGTCTCCGACACCTACCGCCGGCGACCGATGATCCTTCCCGTCGTCGTCGAGGTCTGACCCCGGCAGACGCGAACTCCGGAGCGGGGCCCCCGATTTGCATCGGGGCGCCCCGCTCCAGTACGTTTACGGCTCCGCCTGACAGGGAACCACCGCGCACACTCGTGTGCAGTGGGCACCCCGAACGGGGCGGGAATTCCGACTCAGAACTTCTGATAAAGTCGGATCCGCCGAAAGGCAAAGGCCACTCCAAAGGCCACCGGAATTCAAATTCGGACCGGAAACGGAACGAAAAAGAATCTGGTAAGGTTGGAACCGCCGGAAAGGGAAACGCGAAAGCGAAGAACTGGAAAGCGC
>NZ_JBICXE010000065.1:0-26951 GCF_043200155.1 Streptomyces sp. NPDC048473 | reverse complement strand
CCGACCCACCTCAGCAGCGAACACCTCCGACTCCCCCAACAACCCCACCGCCATACCCACCCACTGCGACCCCTGCCCCGGAAACACGAACACCGCTCCGTCACGCCGCTCGGCGGTGCCCCTGACGACGGCGGGACTGTCGTGTCCGGCGGCGAGTGCGTCCGTGGCAGCCCGGAATTCCGTGAAGTCGCGGGCGACGAGTACCGCCCGGTGGTCGTGCAGTGTGCGGGTCGTGGCGAGGGCGAGACCGGTGCTCGCGGGGTCGATGGTGTCGTTGCGGGCGAGGAACCCGGCGAGCCGCTCCGCCTGGCCGCCCAGCGCACGGGCATCGCGGGCGGACAGGAGCCACGGCAGGGCATGGCCGCGCGCGGCGGCTTCCACGGCAGGCCGCCGATCCTGCCGATCCTTCCGGTAGTTCTGTTCCTGGGTCTCCTGGTTCTTCCGCGTCCCGGCGGCGGTCAGCGGCGACTCGGGAGTCTGCGGCCCGGACGTCTCCCGCGCCCCGAGGGCCCGGGGTGCCTCCTCCACGATGACGTGGGCGTTCGTGCCGCTGATACCGAACGACGAGATCCCGGCCCGCCGCGTCCGCTCCCCGCGCGGCCAGGGTGCCGCCTCCGTCAGAAGCGATACGGCGCCCGAGGCCCAGTCCACATGCGGCGACGGCTCGTCCGCGTGCAGCGTACGAGGCAGTTCGTCGTGGCCCAGCGCCATCACCATCTTGATGACGCCGCCGATGCCCGCCGCTGCCTGGGTGTGGCCGATGTTCGACTTGAGGGAGCCGAGCCGCAGAGGCCGCTCCGGTCGGCGGTCCGCGCCGTAGGTGCTGAGCAGCGCCTCCGCCTCGATGGGGTCGCCCAGCGCGGTGCCGGTGCCGTGGGCCTCGACCGCGTCGACATCCGAACCGGAGAGACCGGCGGCCGCCAGTGCCTGACGGATCACCCGCTGCTGCGACGGACCGTTGGGCGCCGCGAGCCCGTTGGACGCGCCGTCCTGGTTGATGGCGGAGCCGCGCACCACGGCAAGTACCCGGTGCCCCTTGCGCCGGGCGTCCGAAAGCCGCTCCAGAGCGATGACGCCCACGCCCTCGCCCCACGCGGTACCGTCGGCCCCCGCGCCGAACGCCTTGCAGCGTCCGTCGGGGGACAGTCCGCTCTGCCTGCTGAACTCGACGAACATGCCGGGGTTGGCCATCACCGTCGCGCCGCCGGCCAGGGCGAGCGAGCACTCGCCGGTGTGCAGCGCCTGCACGGCCAGGTGCAGGGCGACGAGCGAGGACGAGCACGCGGTGTCGACCGTCACCGCCGGGCCCTCGAAGCCGAAGGTGTACGAGATCCGGCCGGACGCCACGCTCGTGGTGTTGCCGGTCAGCAGATAGCCGTCGTACCCGTCGGCCGGTTCGTACAGCCGGGGACCGTAGTCCTGCGCCATGGCGCCGACGAACACGCCGACCGCGCCTCCGCGCAGTTCCGTCGTGGTCAGGCCGGCGCGTTCCAGGGCCTCGACGGAGGTTTCGAGCAGCAGCCGCTGCTGCGGGTCCATGGCGGCGGCTTCGCGCGGTGAGATCCCGAAGAACGCCGCGTCGAACTTGTCGGCGTCGTGCAGGAATCCGCCCTGCCGCACATACGACTTCCCCGGGCTCGTGGGATCGGCGTCGAACAGCCCGTCGAGGTCCCAGCCGCGGTTGGTGGGGAACGAGGACACGGCGTCGGTTTCCCCCGCCACCAGTCGCCACAGTTCCTCCGGCGACTCCACACCGCCGGGGAAGCGGCACCCCATGCCCACGATGGCGATCGCCTCGTCGGGTGATGCGGCGGACGCGTCGCCGGACGGGGCATCGGTGTCGGTCGCGGCGTCGTCGCGGGCGTTCGTTCCGCCGGGCAGTTCGTCGAGGAGGTGACCGATGAGGGCGGCGGGTGTGGTGTGGTTGAACAGCAGGGTGTTGGAGAGCGAGAGGCCGGTGAGGTCGTTGAGGCGGGTGCGCAGTTCGACGGCGGCGTAGGAGTCGAAGCCGAGTTCGTTGAAGGCGCGGCCGGTGTCCACGGCTGCCGGGGTGACGTGTCCGAGGACGATCGCGACGGTCGTGAGCACCAGCTCGGTGACGGCTCGGGTGCGGTCGGTCCCGCTCAGGCCGGCGAGCCGTTCACCGAAGGACGTTCCGCCGCCCGGCTCCTCCTGGCGCGCCCGCTCGTCCGGCCGGTCCTGGGCTTGTGGGCGCAGTGCCCGGTGGGCGGTTCCCGTCGCTCCGGTGCCGTCCGTTCCGTCGAGGGTTTCGGGCCAGAAGCGTTCGCGCTGGAAGGCGTAGGTGGGAAGGGCGATCGCGGTCGCTGTGCCCGGCAGCGGCGCGGCCCAGTCCATGTCCGTGCCGTGGGCGAACACCGTCGCGACAGCGGCCAGCAGGGTGGCCGGTTCGGGGCGGCCGGCGCGCAGTGCGGGGACGAGGACGGGTACGGGACCGCCGGGCAGGCAGTCACGGGCCATGGACGTCAGTACGGCGTCGGGCCCGAGCTCCAGGAAGGTCGTGACGCCCTGCTCCCCCAGGGCACGGATGCCGTCTGCGAACCGTACGGCCTGCCGCATGTGCCTGGCCCAGTAGTCGGGGGTGCACAGTTCCGCCGGGTCGGCGAGGGCGCCGGTGACGTTGGAGACGACGGGAATCCGCGCAGGTGCGAACGTCAGTCCCGCAGCCACGTCACGGAACTCGTCGAGCACGTCGTCGAGATGCCGGGAGTGGAAGGCGTGACTGACCTTGAGGCGGCGGACCTTGCGGCCCTCGGCGCGCCACAGCTCGGCGATCTCCAGGACGGCGTCCTCGTCGCCCGAGACGACGGTGGACTCGGGGCCGTTGACCGCGGCGATGCCGGCCCGGCCCGCGAAGGGGGCGAGGGATTCGAGCACCGCTTCCTCGGGGACCTGGAGCGAGACCATCGCCCCGCCGGTCCGCGCCGCCTGCATCAACCGACCGCGGGCCGACACCAGGGTCGCGGCGTCGCGGAGCGAGAGGACTCCGGCGACATGTGCGGCGGCGAGTTCGCCCACCGAGTGCCCGGCCACGTGGGACGGGGTGATGCCCCAGTGCTCGACGAGCCGGTAGAGGGCGACTTCCAGGGCGAACAGAGCGCTCTGGGTGTATTCGGTCCGGTCGAGCCGCTCCGGGTCCGCGGTTTCGAACAGCACGTCGCGGACCGGTAGTTCGAGGTGCGTGCAGACCTCGTCGAAGGCGCGGGCGTACTGGGGGTACGTCTCGTACAGCTCGCGGCCCATACCCGGTCGCTGGCTGCCCTGGCCGGTGAAGAGGATCGCGGGCCCGGTGGAGCCGTTCGCCGCTCCGGCCGGTCGCCGCGGTCCCGCGGTGCCGGTCACCACGGTGGGCGACGGTGTTCCGGTGGCGAGCGCGTCCAGTCCCCGCAGCAGTTCCTCACGTCCGGCTCCGAGGACGACGGCGCGGTCCGCGAAGTGGGTCCGGGTGGTGGCCAGCGAGTACGCCACGTCGGCCATGCGGAGGCCGGGATCAGCCGTGAGGTGCTCATGGAGCCGCGCGGCCTGGGCGCGGAGCGCGTCGGCGCCCTGCCCGGACACGACCCATCCCGTGGGGGCGGTGGTTTCCGTCTCCGGTGCGTGCCCGGCGGGTTCGGCGGGTTCGGTGCCCGGTGCGTCGGAGAGCACCAGGTGGCAGTTGGTGCCGCCCATGCCGAAGGAGCTGACGCCGGTCAGCAGTGGGCGGTCCGGACGCGGCCAGCCGCCGGGTTCGCTGTGGACGCGCAGGTTCAGCTCGCCGAGCGGGATGCGCGGGTTGGGCGTCTCGTAGTTGAGGCTGCGCGGAATGCTGCGGTGCCGGATGCTGAGGGCCGCCTTGAGGAGGCCGACGATTCCGGCCGCGCCTTCGAGGTGGCCGACGTTGGTCTTGGCCGAGCCGACGAGCAGGGGCGTTCCGTCCTCGCGTGCGGCGCCCAGTGCGGCGCCCAGTGCGGCCGCCTCCAGCGGATCGCCGACCGGGGTGCCCGTGCCGTGCAGTTCGACGTACTGCGCGGCCGCCGGCGAGGTGCCCGCCCGCTCCCAGGCGCGCCGGATGACGTCCTCCTGAGCGACGGGGTTGGGACGGGTGAGGCCGTCCGTGGCGCCGTCGTTGTTCACCGCGCCGCCGTGGATGACGCAGTACACCGGGTCGTTGTCGGCGAGCGCCTCGGAGAGCGGCTTGAGTACGACCGCGGCGCCGCCCTCGCCCCGGACGTATCCGTTGGCGCGGGCGTCGAAGGTGTAGCTGCGGCCGTCGGGCGAGAGCCCGCGGAACCGTGCGGCCGTGATCGTGCTCTCCGGCACAAGATTGAGGTTCACCCCGCCGGCGACGGCGAGCCGGGACTCGCCGCGCCAGATGCTCTCGCACGCCATGAGGACCGCCACCAGGGACGACGACTGGGCGGTGTCCACGGTGAGGCTCGGACCGACTGCGCCCAGGGTGTAGGACAGCCGGTTCGCGATGATGCTGCGGTGCAGTCCGGTCAGCGAGTGCTGGGTAATGGCCTCGTGACCGTACCGCTGCAGCAGCCGGGCGTAGTCGTCCCAGATGGCGCCGATGAACACGCCCGTGCTGCTGCCCCTGAGTTCGGCCGGGACGATACGGGCGTCCTCCAGGGCCTCCCACCCCAGCTCCAGCATGAGCCGCTGCTGCGGGTCCATCGCCAGAGCCTCGCGGGGGGAGATACGGAAGAATCCCGCGTCGAATCCGTCCACACGGTCCACATGGCCGGCGAACCGTGTCGCGGCGAGATCGTCCTCGTGCGGGATTCCGGTGTCCCAGCGGTCCTCCGGAATTTCTGTGATCGCGCTGCGGCCTTCATCGAGCAATTTCCAGAAGGCGTCGGGGTTTTCCGCCTGCGGAAGACGGCAGGACAATCCGATGACGGCGATCGGACGGCCCGTCGCCGGGTCCTGTCGCGATGCGTTCTCGTTGCCGTTGCCTTCGGCTCGGGAATCGTGAACCATCGACGCCTACCCCTAACCTCAACGATTCGGCCTTGTCCGTCATTCAGGATCACCAGGAGAGCTAGCGGCATTCTTTGCGCCTTCTAAAGCCGCTCTTTCGCCGCCCTGCCCCGATGCGGTGTCCGGCCCGTCACCAGGTGACGGGCAGACCGCGCAGACTGACCGCCCAGAGCCCTGTGGACCAGGGCAGTTCCTCCGGCGGTACGGTCAGCCGGAGGGTGGGGAAGCGGGCGATCACCGCGGCGACGGCCTCCTCCAGCTCGACCCGCGCCAGGTGCGCGCCCAGGCAGTAGTGCGGGCCGACGCCGAAGACCAGCGAGGAAGGCCCCTCCCGGTTCAGGACGAACTCCTCCGGGTCCGGGAACTTCTCCCAGTCGTGGCCGGCCGCGATCAGCGGGGAGAGCACGCCCTGGCCGGCACGGACTGTTCCGGACGGCAGCTCGACGTCCTCCGTCGCCATGCGCAGCAGCCCGATGCGGCCGGGCGGGTTCAGCCGCAGCAGCTCGTCGATCGAGGCCGGGATCAGCGAGGGGTCGGCGCGCAGCGACTCCAGGACGTGCGGGCGCATGAGAAGAACCAGCAGCACCCGGCTCAGCGCGTTGGCGATCGTCTCGTTGCCTGCGACGATGAGGCCGCGGGTCATCGAGACCAGTTCCTCCTCGCTGAGCCGGTCGTCCTCGTCCCGGGCGCTGATCAGATGGTCGACGAGGTCGTCGCCGGGATGCGCGCGGTGCCGTGCGATCAGTCCGACGGTGTAGGCGGTGAAGTCCCGCATGGCCGCGTCGCGCTGATCGGGGGACTTGCCCGACACGGACAGGAACGCCTCGACCCACTCCCGGAACCGGACGCTGTCCTCCTCGGGGACCCCGAGCTGCTTGCAGATGATCCGCACCGGCAGCGGGAAGGCCAGCGTGGCTATCAGGTCGGCCGGGGGGCCGCTCTTCTCGATGGGGTCGAGCAACTCCTCGATGATCGCCCGGATGTCGGGCCGCCACTGCTCGGCCCGGCGCGGGCTGAAGGCTCCGGCGACGATCCGGCGCAGCCTCCGGTGGTCGGGGCCGTCCATGTTGACGAGGAAGGTGGAGTCCGACGACAGTCCGTCGGCGGGGAACAGCACCGGCGAGCCGGGGGCGGACAGGTCCCGGGTGAACCGGGGGTCTTTCATGATCGCTTCGACGTCGTCGTAGCGCACGGCGAGCATGGCGCTGTCGCCGCTGGGCAGCGACACCTCCCCCAGCGGGCACTGGCTGCGGCGACGTACGTACTCCGGCGGCTGGGTCGCCAGCGGGCCTTCGGGAAAGGGGAATTTACTCTCGGAACTCGACATGTGGGAACCCTCCACTGAACGCGGTGTTCTCTGTGTTCTCGGTGTCCTGCATTGCACGGTGCACGCTTCGCGTATTCAGCGCTCTCGACCGGACAGGCAGTCGGCACGATAGCCGAGCGGGGTCGGCCGGTACACCGAGGAATCCTGGCGCTTTAGAGCGCCCCAAGGGCACGCTTAGATACGATTCCCATACTGCCTGGAGGATTTCGTCGTACGTGTTGCCCAACAGGGCTGCACGATTGCTTCCTTGGTGCCGAGGAGTGGAAAGAATGCCCCAGGCGGAGAGCACGGGAAAGTGTCCCTTCAGCGCACCGGACACGCCGGAGGAACTGGCCCGCAGCTGGAGCGTGTACCAGCCCTGGCTCCAGCAGGATCCGGTCTCCCACTGGAACACGGTCCGTGAACTGGCTCCGGTCGTACGCTCCGAGGAGGTGGGCGGGTTCTGGATCCTGACCCGGTACGAGGACATCGAGTGGGCAGCGAAGAACGCCGATGTCTTCTCCAGCGCGCAGGTGGGCATCCCGCACCGCGATGTGCTGCCGGTGAAGCAGATCCCCATCCAGCTCGATGGCGACGAGCACCGCAACTGGCGCCGCACGCTCTCCGACCTCTTCAATCCCTCGGTGGTCAACCACTTCGAGCCGCAGATGCGCCAGGCGGCGGTCGAGGCCATCGAGCCCATCGTCGCCAAGGGCGAGTGTGAATTCATCACCGAATTCGCCACGGCTCTGCCGGCCGAGACATTCCTCATGAATTTCGGCATCGGGCGCGAATATCTTCAGCCGCTGCTGGAGCACAAGACCTGGCTGCGTCGGGTGGGCATCCCCAACGCCCGCAACGACGAGGAGCTGTGGGCCGCGAACCGGCCGCTGTGGGACTTCTTCAGCGAGGCGATCGACCGTCGTCGGGCCGAGGGCACCGAGGGCCGCATGGACGTCTTCAGCAGGCTGCTCGAGTCCACGTACGACGGCAGGAAGCCGACGCAGGACGAGATGGTCAACGCGGCGTTCGTCTCGATGCTGGCCAGTCTGGACACGACGACGGCGGCACTGGGCCTGGTCTTCCTGCATCTCGCCGAGAACCCCCAGGTGCAGGACCTCATCGCCCGGAGCCCCGAGAGCATCCCGGCGATCGTCGAGGAACTCATCCGTCACGAGCCGGTCTCGACCACGGGACGGATCCTGACCCAGGACGTCGAGCGGCACGGGGTGACGATGCGCAAGGGCGACCGAGTCATGCTGTCGTGGGGCATGTCCGGTCTGGATCCCGAGGTGTTCGAGCGGCCGGACGAGGTCGACTTCTCGCGTGCGTCGACGCGCCAGCTCGCCTTCGGCATCGGCCCGCACCGCTGCCTCGGCATGCATGTCGCCCGGCGGATCCTCAAGGTCGCGCTGGAGGAGTGGCACCGTCACATCCCGCGCTACCACCTCGCCCCGGGCTCGACGCCCGCGCGCCACTACTCCCCGGCGCGTGGTGTCGCCGATCTCCATCTCGTCGCCGGCTGAACACCCAGGGAGCCCAAGGTGAGGATCAAGGTCGACTCGGAACGCTGCATGGGCCATGCGATGTGCAACGCGCTCGCGCCCGAGGTCTACACCGTCACGGACGACGGATTCAACGAGATGCAGGAGTTCGAGGTGACGACGGCCCAACGGGCCGCCGCGCTGCGCGGTGCGAGTGCCTGTCCGGAACGGATCATCGCGGTGCTGGCCGACGAGGCGAGCTGAACCGGTCGCCGGCCCGCGGCCGGGACCAAGGGAGAAGAGAATGACGTCAATCAAGGCCGTGGTGGTCGATCCGGACGCGCCCGGAAGACTCGCCATCAGTGAGGTCGACGCACCCGAGCCCACGCCCTCCGAGGCAGTGGTACGCGTGCACACCACCTCGCTCAATCTGGGCGATGTGTACCGCATCCCGTACGTGGAGGCCGGCTGGCGGCCCGGCTGGGACCTCGCCGGTGTGGTCGAGCGGGCCGCCGCCGACGGATCGGGGCCCGAGAAGGGCGCGCGGGTGCTGGGGCTGCGCGGTTCACGTTTCGGTGCGTGGGGCGAGACCGTCGCCGTACCCACCGAGTGGCTCGCCGAACTGCCCGCGGAGGTCTCGTTCGCGCAGGCGGCGACCCTGCCGACCTGTGGGCTGACCGCCCTGTACGCACTGGAGCGGGCCGGTTTCCTGCTCAACCGCACGGTGCTGGTGACGGGTGCGTCCGGCGGCCTCGGCCACTTCGTCACCCAGCTCGCGGCCCGGTCCGGCGCGTACGTGGTGGCGGGCGTGCGCCGTCCCGAGCGGGCCGACGCGGTGCGGGAGCTCGGTGCGACGGAGGTCGTGGTCGGCGAGGACATCACTGTCGCCCAGGAATTCGGCCCCTATGACGTGATCGTCGACCAGCTGGGCGGCGAACCCCTGGCCCAGGCGCTGCCGCTGCTGGTGCCGGGCGGGCTCGCCGTGACGCTCGGCATCTCCGCGGGCACCGAGACCAAGCTCAATCTGGCTCAGCTGTTCGCGGGCGTCGGCGGGGTCGAGCTGGCCCAGCTCGTTCTGTTCACCGAGCTGGAGCGGCGCCGGGCGACCCCGGGACTCGCCGCTCTGGCGCGCATGGTCGCGGAGGACCGGCTGCGTCCGGCCATCGGTGTCGAGGCCTCATGGACGGACATCGGCAAGATCGCCCAGCAGTTCGTCGACCGCGGTATCGCGGGCAAGGCGGTGCTGCACTTCACCCCATGACAGTGCGGCCGGGTGTCCCCACCACCCGGCCGGACGTGCGCCGGTGCCCCTCCCCGTGTTCGGGAGGGGCACCGGCGCGTGGTGGCCGGGCCGCGGGCAAGCCGTCCCGGAACGGTCAGCGCTTCAGCCTGCGGTTCAGGAACTCGTCCGTGAGCCGCCACGCCTCCGCGGCGGACTTCTCGTGGAGATGCTCCGGGCGGGCGTCGCAGTAGAAGTCATGGCCCGCCTCGGCGTACCGCACGACCTCTGTGTGCACCGGCGAGAGCGCCGCCGCGGTCCTCAGCCGCTCCACCTCGTCGACCGGTATGTACTCGTCGAGATCCCCGAAGTGGCCCAGCCACGGGGTACGGAACCCCTTGGCCACCTCGATGAGCGGAGGCAGTCCGAACAGCCGCGCCTGGCTGAGTCCGCCGCCGCCACCCCCGCAGAACGAGACCCCGGCCCCGAGTTCGAGGGCCGCGCCGAGGGCCATGACGACCGACCCGCCCATGCTGAAGCCGACCACCCCGACCCTGGTGGCCGGGATGCCGGACTCCTCGATGCGGCCGAGCGTGGCGGCGATGTCCGTCAGCAGCCCTTCCTGGGTGAGCGCCCGGATGTGCGGGAAGGCGAGCGTCGGGTCGTCGTAGCCGAGTTCGGGGTCGCCGGTGCGGTGGAACAGGTGCGGGGCGACGGCGAGATGGCCGGCCTCGGCGTAGCGGCGGGCGACACTCTGGATGTACGCGTCGACGCCGAACCCCTCCTGTATGACGATCACCGCCGATCGCGGTGCGTCGGACGAAGTCTCCGGGCGCACCTCGTGGAGCTTCATCGGTCCGTCCTGGGTGGAAAGCGTTTCGGTCACCGCACGCATGTGGTCTCCAGGTGTTCGGGGATCTTCCGCGGGGGCGACAGGATAGTGGCACCCACCATTCCCTGTCTGCGGCGTTTTAGTCGCAATTAAGCGCGCCGCTAGGGGAATTCGGAGAATACGAACCGGTAAGCCAGGTGGAATGCCGACCACTTCTTCTGTCTTGAGGAGCCTGTATGAGTCGCACGGTCGTCATCGCCGGGGCAGGGCCGGTCGGTCTGGTGCTCGCCGGGGAGTTGGCGTTGAACGGCGTGGATACGGTGGTCGTCGAACGCCGCGCCGAATCCGCGGAGGATTCCCAGGGAATGGCCATTCATGGCCGGTCTCTGCAATTCCTCCGCCGCCGGGGGCTGGGTGAAGGTCTGGCCGGGCAGGGAATGTGGGCCTGGCCGCGGACACCGTTCGCGTTCTTCTGGCTCGATCTGGAGACCGTGGGCGAGCAGGACTACACCTTCGCGCTTCCCCAGTGGCGCACCGAGCGGCTGCTGGAGGAGCGGGCCGGAGCACTCGGCGTGGACATCCGCCGCGGGCAGGAGATAGTGGACGCCCGGCAGGACGCGGACGGTGTGCGGGTCACGGTGCGCAAGCAGGACGGTGACACGTACGAGGTAAAGGGCGCCTATCTCGTCGGGTGCGACGGACCGGACAGCACCGTGCGCGAACTGGCCGGCATCGACTTCCCGGCGGCCGGCCAGAGCTACTACGGCGTGCTGGGTGATGTGACCCTCGCCGAGGGCGCGAGCGACCAGTTCGATTCGGGTCTGCTGCCGGGCGGGATCTTCGGTGCGCTTCCCCTGCAGCCGGGTCAACTGCGGCTGATGACTATTCAGTTCGACCGTGAACCGCAGGGGCCCGAGGTGCCGGTCACCGTGGACGAGCTGCGTACGAGCATCGAGCGGATAGCGGGCAGCGCGCCGGAGATCGGCACGGTGCACTGGTTGTCGCGGTTCGGCGGGCGGAACCGGCTGGCCGAGCAGTATCGCAACGGGCGGATCCTGCTGGCGGGCGACGCCGCGCATGTGCAGTTCATCTCCGGGAGCCAGGGGCTCAACACCGGAATCCAGGATGCGGCCAACCTGGGCTGGAAACTGGCGGCCACCGTCAGGCAGCAGGCACCCGATGGGCTTCTCGACACGTACCACAGCGAGCGCCACCCGGTCGCCGAACGGGGACGCACACACGCCATGGCACAGATGGCGCTGCTCAATCCGCTCGACCGGATGGGCCCGCTGCGGGAGCTCTTCGACGAGCTCCTGGTCCATGGCGAGGTCAACCGGAAGCTGCTCCAGATGGCGACGGAGACGCGCTACGACATGGGGGGCGCGGAACCCGACGCGCATCCTCTGCTGGGTGCGGTGGTGCCCGACGCGGAGCTGAACACGCCGACGGGGCCGACGAGTGTGGCGCAGGCGCTGTCCTCCGGGCGCGGGCTGCTGCTCGACTTCGGCGGCGGAGCCGAGCTCGACGAAGGGCTGACGGACCGGATCGAGTTCGTGACGGCGTCACCGGTTCCGGAGATCGACGCTACGGTCCTCCTGGTCCGCCCCGACGGGCATGTCGCGCATGTGGACCGCACGGGCACGGACCACGAGGGTCTGCGCAGTGCGGTCAAGGTCTGGTTCGGCTGATCCCCCGCAGCCGGACCTGGTCGAGGGGCGGTTCCCGCAGTGACTGCGGGAACCGCCCCTTCGTCGTGTGCCTGCCCCGCGGTTGCCCGCCGGGGCCGTGCCCCGTGGTTGCCCGCCGGGGCCGTCAGTGGTCGCTGGCGTCCCCGAACCAGGTCTTGAGGGCCAGTTGCAGCCCTTCCCGGTCGGCTCCGTCGTGGTCCACGTGGGCGACGTGGCCGTCCGGGCGCAGCAGCAGTACGGCCGCGTCGAGTTCCTCGGCGGGTTCGGCGCTGACGGTGTCGACGCGGTCGGTCCAGCCCTTGATGTCGGGGGCCTCGCCGCCCGAGAGGTTCAGCAGGACGCCGCGTCCCGGGTGCAGCGTCCGCCAGGTGGTGGTGGCCTCCGTCGCTTCCCCGGCGCCGGACTTCACCGGGGTCAGGGGGATGTTGCCGATGCGTCGGCCGAGCAGCGGGTGAACCGCCCCGTCGGCCGGCTTGCCCATGGGGTAGCGGATGCCGATGCCCGTCACCATGTCGGTGAGGTAGGTGTTCACCTCGTCGAGCCGGAGGAGCTCGCCGAAGAGTTCCCGCAGGGGTGCCACCCGCTCCAGCGGGTACATCAGGGAGTCCTGGGCTCGGGTGTTCATGCAGACGCGCTCGCCGATCGGGTGCCGCTCGCTGTGGTAGGTGTCCAGCAGTCCGTCGGGGGCCTCTCCCCTGACCACCGCGGCCAGTTTCCAGCCGAGGTTCCAGGCGTCCTGGATACCGGTGTTGAGGCCCTGGCCGCTGACCGGAAGGTGGATGTGGGCCGAGTCGCCGGCCAGCAGGACCCGGCCGTCGCGGTAGCGCTCGGCGAGCCGGGTGGGGTTGCCGAAGCGGGACAGCCAGTGGGCCTCGCCGATGTCCAGGATCTCCGGGTCGATGCCCGCGACGCGCTGGATGCTGCCGCGGAATTCGTCAATCGTGACGGGTACGTTCTTGCTGGTCAGTTCGGTGCCGAATTCGATGACCGTGACCCGGTGCTGTCCCGGACCGATGGGGGTGACGGCGAACAGCCCGGTGTTGTAGAGCTTCGGGGGAAGCCGCTGCTGGAAGTCCTCCGGCGTGTTCACATCACCGGTGATCCCATTGATGGTGGAGGCGCTTCCGGGGAAGCCGATGCCGGCCAGTTTGCGGACCTTGCTGCTGCCGCCGTCGCAGCCGACGAGGTAGTCGCCGCGCACCTCGGACTCCTGCTCGCCCTCCCGTACCCGGACGGTGACTCCGTCGGCGTCCTGTTCGAAGCCGATCACTTCCTGGCCGCGGCGGATGTCGACGCCGAGTTCCAGCGCGCGGTCCTCCAGACGGCGTTCCAGATGACGTTGCGGCACGAGCAGCGGGACGAGACTCGGGTCGATGATCCCGGTCAGCTCCAGCAGGCCGAAGTTGTACGAGCGGATGTGCGGGTACTCGTCGAACCAGTCGAGCCCTCGCTGGGAGAGCACTTCGACGGAGCGTGCCTGAAGGGTGAGCGACCTCGACCATCCGTTGGCTTCGGGCAGCCGCTCGATGACGATCGTGTGCACGCCCTTCAGGCCCAGCTCAGTGGCGAGCATGAGGCCGCTCGGGCCTCCGCCCGCGATGACAACAGTCGGACTCACGGCAGACTCCTCGCTGCGGGATGGATGGTGGCGAGCGGGACGAGTGCCCTGCGGAGCAGGTGGAGAAAGGACCGGCTCTCGTCCCGGATGAAGAAGTGGCCGCCGGGCACGGGCTGGACGGAGCAGCCGGCTTCGGTGTGCTGTGCCCATGCGGCGGCGTCGCGCGCCGTCACCAGGGTGTCGGCGCCGCCGGTGAAGACCTGGATCGGGCAGGGCAGCGGATCGTCGGGGCGGGTGTACCCGGGGCTCGCGCACAGCTCCAGGTCCGCGCGCAGGAGCGACACCGCGGCTTGGAGCCATTGCGGGTAGCGGAGCAGGTCCGGGGACATGCCTCCGATGTCGATCATCCACTGGGCCAGCAGTTCGTCGGAGAGTTCCGCGACCGCGTCGAGTCCGGTCGGCAGGTGCGGTGCGGGAAAGGCCCCGACCAGCAGCCGGGCGGGGAGCGGGCGTCCGCGGGCGTGCCGGTAGCGGGTCAGCGCGTAGGCGACGGCGGCGCCCATGCTGTGGCCGTAGAAGGCGTACGGTCCGGTCAGCGACGGGCCCAGCGCCTCGTCGAGATCGGCGACGAGCGCGCGCATGCTGAGCTGCCTCGGCTCGCGGATCCGCCCTTCCCTGCCCGGCAGTTGGACCGGGAGCACGGCGATGTCGGGCCGGAGTGCCTGGACCCAGGGGGCGAATGCCGAGGCGGCTCCGCCCGCGTGGTGGAAGCAGAACAGCCGCAGCCGTGCGCCGGGGGCGGCGGAGGTGGGGAGATAGCCCCCGGCGACGCTCGCCCGGCTCCCCGGGGAGCCGTTCACGAGCGTGTTCCCGCGAGGCGGCGGCGGGCGCGGGCCGCGCCGAGCAGCAGGCCGATGACGGCCCGTTGGGCGGCCTGGGCGCGCCGCATCCGCAGCACCGACTGCACGGTCCACAGCCGGCTCTCGACGACGTGGCCGGGAGATCCGTGCACATCGTCGTTGTTCAGCAGGTGCAGCCGGCGTACGTGGCTGCGCAGCGACTGGATGTCGGCGTCGGGGATGATCTCGTCCCTGGCGCTGACCACGCTGTGGACGGGGATGTCCAGTGCTTCGAGCGCCGCGGCGTCGATGACGTGTCCGCTCATCCGCTCGACGGCGTGCTCCGGCGGTGTGCCGGTGAGATGGGCGAGCGTGTCCACGGTGACGCGCGGCAGTCCGGCCCGCCAGGCGCGGTCGGAGAAGAACGCGTCGATCGGGGCGCCCGCGGTGACGATGCCGCGTATGCGGAGGTCGTGGACGGCGCAGCGCAGGGCCAGGTTTCCGCTGAAGCTCAGTGCGACGGCGTAGGTGTCGTCGACATCGGCCCGGGAGGCCACGGCGTCGAGCACGGCCGGGATCATCCGCCAGCTCTTGTCGTCGTAGGGTGTGGTGTTCTCCCCGATCCCGGGCATTTCGGTGACGATGCCGGCCATGCCCAGGCGTTTGGCCTGGACGAGGACGGGCCCCCACTGTTCCTTGACGGTGACGATGCCGCCCATGATGAGCAGGACGGGGCGCGGCCGGTCCGCGGAGAGGCCGGCGGCCCAGCCGCCGATCCGGCCGCCGTCCGTTTCGATGTCGAGCCGTTCGATGGTGCGGCCGTCCTGGGTGCGCCAGGTGTCGAACGCGTCGATGCAGCGCTCCCCCGCGGTCTGCCGGGCGGGACCGTCGACGTAGGGGAAGCGGGCCATCGCGTAGTGCCGGCATGCCTCCAGCAGGCGGCCGGCCGCTTCCTGCTCCTCACCGGCCAGCTGCCATTCCCCGGCCCAGGAGCCTGGACCGCCCCGCGGGTCGTCGTTCCCGATGCGGTCGAGGACGGTGCGGTAGCCGCCGATGTTCTGTGCGCGGGCGTGCACGACCGCGAACTGTTTGAGTTCGTCGACGTCATTCATCGCCCACCCCCGCGAAGGTGCCGGAGGTGTCGCGGTCCACGGCCGGCAGGCCGGTCGGGTTCTCGAGTCCGTCCTTGAGGTCGCCCAGTACGTCGGCGGCCTCCGCTCCGTCGATGACCCGGTGGTCGAAGGCCAGGCTCAGCCGCATGACGGGGGCGGTCGTCACCGCGTGGTCGCGTACGACGGGGCGCTCGGCGATGCGTCCGAGGCCGAGGGTGACCGTGGTGCCGCCCACCGAGTGGAAGCCGTCGACGGGTCGGTGGCCCAGCGAGGTGACGGCGAAGGTGCCCATGCGCGCGGCCCGTCGGCCGAGGGGGCGCACGGCGGCACGGTAGGCGAGCCGTCCGAGGGGCATGGGCAGCCGTTGCAGCGCCCGTGCTCCGGCGAACTCCGGCATGGTGGCCGGGTCGCCGTCACGGTAGTGGTCGACCTGGCGCTGGATGTCGTCGAGTCCGGCCCGGTGGAGGCCGGGGAGTACGGCGGACAGCACGATGCGCCGGCCGTCGAGGGTTCTGTCCAGGGTGAGTTTCCCGTCGACGGACTCGTACCGGGCGACCCTCGGCCGGATCCGGCCCGTGATCGCGGCGTTGGCCTCGGGGTGGTCGGCGAGGACCCGTGCCGCGGTGTGCAGGACGTAGGTCGCCACCGAGTACCGGTGGCCGGCCGCGCGGGCCGCGGTGCGGTGCTCCCCGATGCGCGTCATGTCGATCTCGGTGTCGAGGAAGACGGGGGCGAAGGACCGGATCTCGCCGAGGAATTGCAGGGTGTGGCGGCGTTGCCGGGCTATCGGCCCCGGGGTCATGCCGTCACCGTCAGGTCGTAGATGTCGTGCAGGCTGGAGGCGAGCAGGACGTCCGGCATGGAGACACGGGTTCCCGTGGCGCGTTCCAGTGCCGTCAGGAGGGTCAGCAGGTGCATCGAGTCCCAGCCCGGCACCGCGTCGAGCGGTCCCGCGACGTGGTCGACGGTAACGGGCAGCCCGACCTCCTCGTTGATGAGCGTCACGAAGTCGTCGATGGTCTTCACGAGCCGGTGCCTCCGAGGTGTTCGGTCAGTCGCACATGGGGTGGTGGCGGAGTGATGGTCTCCAGGTCGTGGCGGTAGCCGAACTCGTTCGCCTCGTCGCCGGCCGGAACGAAGCCGCCCATTGCGTAGAAGTCGGCGACCTTGGCGTTCTTCGGCGTCGGCCGGTAGGTGCCGTGTACGGCGCGCACGCCGGTGGCTTTCGCATGGGTCAGCACAGCCGCGAGGCAGGCCTGCTCGACGCCGCGGGAGAACACCCGGCAGCTCAGCAGGAAGTTCTCGATGTACAGCTCGTCGCGGTCGCGGCGCAGGAGTACGACGCCCACAAGGCCGTTCTCGCCGTAGCGGTCGCCGGTGTGCACGGTGAGGACCCGGGTCGCGGGGCCGGCGGCGAGTGTCTGGACCTCGGCCGGCTGGAGCCGCTGCGTGGTCATGTTGAACTGGTTGGTACGCAAGGTGAGTTGGGCGACGCGGGGAACGTCGCGGGCGTCCATGTCGGCGATCCGCACGGTGACGCCGAGCTCACGCAGATAGTCCTCGACCGAGTCGAAGCCGGTCATGAAGTCCTTGCGGACCAGCTCGTCCCGGTACCGGTCGGGCCTCTTGCGGTCCTCGGAGGTCAGCGCCCGGACGTCGAACCAGCCGTCGGCCAGGAGCTTGCTGATATGCAGCGCCGGTTCGTCGTCGAGGTCGATCACGGCGACGCCGGGCAGCATCTTCCGTACGAGGCCGCGCTCGTAGGCGCTGTCGTCGGCGAAGACGAGGCTGTCGACACCGAGGTTGAGGTCCTCGGCCAGTTGCACGAGGTTCTCGTGCTTGGGCCGCCAGTTGGCGGTGACCCGCACGAAGTCGTCCTCGCGCAGGGTCATGTCGGGGTGGTCGCACAGGACTTCGCGCACCGGGTCGAGGTCGTTCTTGCTCACGGCGGCCACCAGGACGCCTTGCGAGGCGAGTTGTTTGATCACGCACTGGAAGGCCCGGAACGCCTCGCCGCGCAGACTGCTCGCGACTTCGATCCCGTCGATCCCGTCGTCGCCCAGGATGCCGCCCCACACCGTCTCGTCCAGGTCGACGACGAGGCATTTCCTGGTGTGTCCGCCGACGTGCCGTGCCAGATGGGCGACTTCGCGCGCGTAGGCGGCGAGCAGAGCGGGTGAGAGGTGGGCCTTCGCGTAGATGTCGAGGCGTGGTTCCGTGACGGGAATGCCGTCGGCGGCGAGGGGATCGAGATCGAGCACGACCGTCGACGTGCGGTCGCGCATGAGGTCGAGGAGGGCGGCGTTCGCCTGCCGCCAGATGGCCCCGAGCTCTGCCCGCGAGGCGAGGTCGACGAGCCGTCCGGTGTACTCCCGCGGGAGCGGCAGGGTGTTCAGTACGAGGGTGCCGCGGCCCGCCGACTCGAACCGTCGCGTCGCCTCCTCGAACAGCGCGAGCTGTCCGGTGAGCGCCTCCCGCACGTCGGCGGGGCGCCAGGGCGTCGGCAGGAGGTCGAAGACCATGGCGGGGTCGAGGACGCACAGGACGAGGTCCGCGTCGCCGTACACCTCACTGCCCGGGTCGGTCAGTTGCAGCCGGTAGCTGTCGTGGTCCGTCATGTGCGGGCGCAGCAGGATACCGTGCCGTGCCGTCTCGGCGGTGAGTGCGGGAATCAGCTCGGACAGCGTGCCGTGGCCGGTGACCACCACGGTCGTCGTCGACGTCGCGGGATGGGCGCGCAGGATCTCGTCGGGGTCGCTCCGGGACAGCAGCCTGCCCGCCCGCAGGAGATCGTCCCCGGCGAGGGGTGCGATCAGCCGGCGTACGTCGGGGTGGCGCTCGACGAGCAGCCCGGCACGGGCCAGGGCGAACAGGTCCTCGGCGACCGTCTCGGTGCGGGTCATGGGGCTACCCCCGCTCCAGTGCGAAACCGGCCTTGATCCACTTGCTCGACTCCACGGCGACGGCGACGGCGCGGTCTCCCGTGGCCATGCGTGGCAGCAGCCGTTCCAGTTGCAGGAAGGGCAGCGCGTTGCCGGTGTTGCCGGTCTCCGCGACGCAGGTGATCTCGGTGGGGTGCGGGGCGTCCATCCGCTTCACGATCAGGTCGGTCATCCGGCCGGAGAGCTGCGGCGGGAGAAGGAAGTCGAGGTCGTCCGCGGCCCAGCCGAGGTCGTCGAGCAGTTCGTCGAGGACTTCGGCGGCCATCACGGGCACGGCTGCCTCGATCGCCTTGTAGTCCTCCCTCGACGCCGCACGGTCCGGATTCCGGTCGGACTTGGCGAACCATTCCAGAACCTGTCCGGGCTCACGGTTCAGGCCCACCAGCCGGGTGAGTACGCGGACCAGCCGGGCGGAGCGGTCCTGCGGCCGGGTGGTGAGGACGGCGGCTCCGGCACCGTCGCCGAAGAGCGCGACATTGACCATTTCCTCGGGGCTCAGGGCACTGAGGTCGGTCTCGACGTCGAAGATCTTGCTGCAGACGTCACCGCCGAGGACCAGCGCGGTGTGGTGCTCGCCCGCCATCAGCAACTGCCGGGCCATGTTCAGGGCCTGGACCGCTCCGGTGCATCCGGACTGCAGCTGGTACGTGGCCACGGCGTCGATGCCGAGGCGTTCGGCCACCATGTTGACGGTCGCGGGCATCAACTGGTCGGGGGTGGAGGTGCCCAGCACCACCAGATCCACGTCACCGGCGGTGAGGCCGGCCGTCTCCAGCGCGCGGGAGCCCGCCTGTTCGCACAGGTCGGTGAGCCGGAACTTCGGCTCACCGGTCTTGAGATCGACGGCGAGATGGCGGGTGCGGGTACCTACGAAGGTGTCGATCCACTGCTCCCACAGGGTGTCCATGCCGAACCGGCCGGCGAGTGCGGCGTTGTCAACGGGCGCGCCCGGTAACGCCGTGCCTGCCGACAGCAGGTGAATGTCGGGTGCGTCCATGCCGTTCCCTTCGGGAGCCGCGAGGTGCTGGTCGAGGAGCCGGGTTCGGATGGTGGCCATCGGGCCTAAAGCGGAACTAGCGCCCGCCTTGGGGTCCCCCGCCGCGCCCGGCCCTGATGCACGTTGCCGGGCCGGGGCGCGTCCGATCCGTACCGCGCCGCTTCAGCTTGGCTTTAAACCCCACCAAGATCATTTCTTGGTGGGGTTTGTCGTTCGCCCGACAACTGGGCGGCCTCTGCTTGATCATGTGTTTCCGCCAAGAGACACGTTGATCAACCAAAGGCCGTGATGGACAGTCCGCAAGACGGTGCTGCGCGCGTCGAGACCCTGGCCGGGTCGTCCCGGTTTCGCCGCGAGTTCTACTCATGCCCGACGTTGCGTGCGGATGCTCTGTTCGAGCCGACGGACGCGGTCCTGTGCACTGACGGCCCGGTGGTCTCGTTGCCCGAGTTGTCCATCGCCGAAGTGCACCGCCGCGGGCATGGCGCGATGTACGACGCGCTGGTCCAGGGGCATATCGCCGTGTCCCGGCTTCGGATGGCGCCGGCCGGACTGCGGCTGCCGCGCGGGGCGGACGGGCAGCTGTCCATCGCGCTGGACGTCACCGCGTGGCCGCGTCCGGCGGACCGTGGGCACTCCGGCCAGGGCGCCGAAAGCCTCACGTCCCCCGGCCGCCCCAAGGGCCGCACTTCCACCCCAGCACCCGCCACCCGGTCGGCAAGAAACAGCACAAAACGGATATGCCTGGACGCGGCGGAGCCGAGCAGCAGCCTTAAAGATCGAGTTTAGCGGGGCCGAAGAATGGCCCAAGCGGTGCGTCCGACCCTCGGGGTCATGACAGATGCCGACCTCCAGGTCTTCCCCATGCCGCGCACGGACCCGTTGCTGCCGCCGCCCGGCTACGCGGCGCTGCGTCAGGGACCGCCCTGCAAGGTACGGCTGCCGCTCGGCTCGCAACCGTGGCTGCTGACGCGGCACGCGGATGTCCGCGCCGCTCTCGCGGACCCCCGGCTGAGCGCGGATTCACGCAA
Organism: Streptomyces sp. NPDC048473; assembly: GCF_043200155.1. Classification (NCBI taxonomy): domain Bacteria; kingdom Bacillati; phylum Actinomycetota; class Actinomycetes; order Kitasatosporales; family Streptomycetaceae; genus Streptomyces; species Streptomyces sp. NPDC048473. Next base: position 6,963 of record NZ_JBICXE010000065.1, on the reverse strand, counting down.
CCCGGACCTTCCCCAGGTCGTGCCGCTGCCGCCGGGGCCGAGCCGGGTGTCGTTCCTCCGCATGGACGACCCCGAACACGGCGTACTGCGGCGGATGCTGACGCCCGAGTTCACGCTCCGCAAGATCCAGGAGCAGCGTCCCGGCATCCGCAAGACGGTCGACGCCCTGCTCGACGACATCGACCGGGGCTCGCCTCCCGTCGACTTCATCGACACGTTCGCCCTGCCGCTTCCGTCGCTGGTGATCTGCACGATGCTCGGAGTCCCCTACGCGGACCACGACTTCTTCCAGACTCAGAGCAAGATCATCGCGTCGGGCACGGACAGCCCGCAGGAGATCGCGACGGCGTACGGTGAGCTGTCGGCCTATCTGGACCGGCTGTCCGCGGAGAAGGCGCGCACTCCGGGCGACGATCTGCTCAGCCAGGTGGCTGGCCGTTATGTCGCCTCGGGCGAGCTCTCCGTGGAGGAACTCAGCTCGATGGCCCGGCTGCTGCTCGTCGCGGGCCACGACACCACGGCGAACATGATCGGTCTGGCCGTGCTCACCCTGCTGAGGAACCCCGACCAGCTGGAGGCGCTGCGGCGGGATCCCGGCCTCATGCGTTCCGCGGTCGACGAGCTGCTGCGCTTCCTGTCGGTGTCGCAGAGCGGCATGGTGCGGGTGGCGGTCGACGATCTGGTCATCGGCGGGCAGCGCATCGCCAAGGGCGAGGGGGTCGTCTTCGCTCTGCCGTCCGCCAACCATGACGAGGCTGCCTTTCCCCATGCCGAGCGGCTCGACATCCGCCGGGACGCGAGCAGCCATGTCGCCTTCGGACACGGCATCCACCAGTGCCTGGGCAAGTCGCTGGCCAGGGTGGAGATGGAAACGGCGCTGTCCGCCCTGATCGAACGCTTCCCGAATCTGCGGCTCGCTGTCCCGTTCGATGAACTTTCCTTCCGGTTCGACAGTTTTGTGTACGGCCTCTACGAACTTCCGCTCTCCTGGTAGACGGTACGGATGCAGGCAGACCTGTGACCGAGGAGTGAGGAGCCAGTTGTGTCTTCGGCAGAGCCACGAGTCAGGGACTTCCCCAACACGCCGCCCGGCCAGTTGCGGCCCGCCGCTCTCCTGGACGAACTGCGCGAGAGAGAGCCGGTGTCCCGGGTCCGTCTGCCGTACGGCCGGGACGGCTGGCTCGTCACCCGTCACGACGATGTCCGGACCGTGCTGACGGACCACCGGTTCAGCCGTGCGGCCGGCGTCTGCGAGGATGTGCCCCGGTCCACTCCGCGGGTGCCGCGGGCGGACTCGATCCTCTCGATGGACCCGCCGGAGCACTCCCGGCTGCGCGGTCTGCTGGTGAAGGCGTTCACCGGCAGGCGGGTCGAACAGCTGAAGCCGCGCACCGAGGCCATCGCCCGCGATCTCCTGGACACGATCGCCGACGGGGGCGGGCCCGCGGACCTCGTGGAGAAGTTCTGCCTCCCGCTGCCGGTCACCGTGATCTGCGAGCTGCTCGGCGTCCCCGCCGAGCGGCGGGGCAGCTTCCAGGAGTGGTCCGAGGCGTTCGTCTCGTCGACCCGGCTGACGGGGCAGGAGATCGAGGCGGCCCACGGCCATCTCCGCGACTACCTCGGTGAGTTGATCGCCGAGCGCCGCGCCGTTCCCAGCAACGATCTGCTCGGCGCGCTGGTCACCGCGCGGGACGGCGAGGGCAGGCTGAGCGAGGGGGAACTGGTCACCTTCGGTGTGACGCTGCTCGTCGCGGGTCATGAGACGACCGCCGGCCAGCTCGGCAACTTCCTCTATCTGCTGCTGACCCACCCCGACGAGCTCCGACTGCTGCGTGAGCGGCCCGGTCTCCTTCCTTCGGCGATCGAGGAGATGCTGCGGTACGTGCCGATCGCGGCGAGCGCCGGGTTCGCCCGTATCGCCAAGGAGGACGTGGTGCTCAGCGGTGTGACCATCAGGGCCGGAGAGGCCGTGCTGGCTTCCGAACCGGCCGGAAACCGTGATGCCTCGGTCTTCGCGGACGCCGACTCCCTCCGCTTCGACCGGAAGACGAATCCACATCTGGCATTCGGGCATGGTGTGCACCACTGCCTGGGTGCCCCGCTCGCCAGGATGGAACTGCAGGTGGCGATCAAGGCGGTCTTCGACCGTTTTCCCCGGCTACGGCTGGCCGTTGACCCCCGCGAAGTGCGGTGGAAGTCCGGCTCATTGGCGCACGGGGTGGCGGAACTGCCGGTGATCTGGGAATGAGCGGATCCGGCGTGGCGAAGTGGCGCATCGAGGTGGACGACGAACTCTGCTTCGGTTCCGGGGTGTGCACGGGGTGCGCTCCCCAGGTGTTCGATCTGGTCGACGGGGTCTCCACCCCTGTCGCCCCCGTGGTGGAGGCCGATCCCGAGGTGCTGGTCGCGGCCGAGTCGTGCCCGGTCGAGGCCATCAGGGTGACCGACACGGACACGGGTGAGGTGCTCGCGCCGACCGAGTGACAGTGGCAACGGCGACGGCCCGGCGTGTGCCCCGTGCGGAACGGGGCACACGCCGGGCCCCGTTCCCGGACTCTCAGGCGCGGGAGAGCAGCCCCTTCATGGCGATGCCGAGCAGCCGCTCGATCTGATCCGCGGGCGCGGGCGACTGTTCGGTCGCCCAGGCAATGGCGTTGACGAGCTTGAGCGCGGACGTGATGTCGTACTCCGCGGCGATCTCTCCGGACTGCTGCGCCCGGACGAACAGTCCGTGACCGGCCTCGGTGATCCGCGTGTGACGCGCGGCGCTCAGCGACGGCCCGTCGTCGATTTCGATGGCCAGTTGCTCCGCGGCGAGTCCGCGGTACGTCCGGGAGTGCTCGATGACCGCGCGGAGCCACTCCTCCAGCGCTCCGCCGGGCGAGGGGCTGTCGAGCAGCGCCTTCGCCTGCTCGCACAGCGCGTCCACCCGGTCCCGGAAGACCGCCTCCAGCAGCGCCTGCCTGGTCGGGAAGTGCCGGTAGAGCGTCGCCGACCCCACCCCCGCGCGCTTGGCGATGTCATCGAACGAGGCATCCGCGCCGTTCTCGGCGAATGCCTCCCCCGCGGCTTCGAGCAGGCGGAAGTAGTTCCTGCGCGCATCGGCCCGCAGAGGCTTGGCCGGTCCTGTGGTGGCCGTGCGTCCCATGGGCTCTCCTTGATAAACGGACTGTGTCCCCGTATCGTACCGCCCATAAGCGGGGGCACTCCCCGTTTCTTTCGGGCGGAGCATCACGACGCGTGCCCGCACACGATTGCAGCTCTTGCTGAGGGGTTGGCGTACGACATGTCCACATCCGAAACGACCCCGGTCGACACGGGGCAGACACGATCCGGGGTCCTGCCCGGCCAGGGACTCGGAATCACCCTGGCCGTGATCGTCACCTGCCAGCTCATGGTCGCCATCGACGGCACCGTGATGAACGTGGCTCTGCCGTCGTTGCGGGAGAGCCTGAACTTCTCGGCGACGAGCCTCTCGTGGGTTCCGACCGCCTACACCCTGGCTTTCGGCGGACTGCTGCTGCTCGGTGGCCGGGCGGGCGACGTCCTCGGCCGACGGCGGGTGTTCGTCGCCGGTGTCCTGGTCTTCACCCTGGCCTCCCTGCTGGGCGGTCTCGCGCCCACGGCAGGCTGGCTCATCGCGGCCCGCGTTCTGCAGGGTGCCGGCGCGGCCCTGTGCGCCCCGAGCACACTCGCCCTCCTCACCACGAACTTCACCGAGGGCGCCCAGCGCAACCGCGCACTCGGCGTGTTCTCTACGGTCGCGGGGCTCGGGCTGGCCATCGGCCTCATTCTCGGCGGTGTGCTGACCGAGTGGGCCTCATGGCGCTGGGCCCTCCTCATCAACGTCCCCTTCGGCATCGCCATCGCCGCGCTGGCTCCGAAGTACGTCAAGGAACCGCCCCGGCAGTCCGGCCGGTTCGACACGAGCGGCACCCTGCTGTCGGCCGCCGGGATGGGGCTCCTCGTCTACGGCCTGATCCGGGTCGCCGAGGTCGGCTGGGGCAACACCCTCGCGGTGTCGCTCGCCGCCGCCGGCTTCGTTCTGCTTGCGGTCTTCGTCCTCGTCGAGCGGGGCGCCCAGCAGCCGATCATGCCGCTGCGCCTGTTCGCGGACCGCACCCGGGCCAGCGCCTACCTCAACATGCTGCTTCTCGTGGCAACGATGACCAGCATGTTCTTCTTCCTGGTCCAGTTCATGGGAGACATCCTGGACTTCAGCCCCATGATTTCCGGGGTCGCCTTCCTGCCGATGGCGGGCGCCCTGTTCGTCTCGGGCCGGACCGCCCCCAAGCTGCTGCCGAAGTTCGGCGCCAAGAAGGTCATGATCGGCGGCGCGGTCGCCATCGTCGCCGGAGTCGCCTGGCTGGCCACCATCTCCGCCGACACCTCGTACGCCGCCGGAGTCCTGGGCCCGCTGATCCTGTTCGGCACCGGCATCGGCTTCAGCTTCATGCCCCTGAACATGACCATCCTCGGTGGCGTACCGCCGCGTGACGTGGGCGCCGCGTCGGGCCTGCTCCAGGCGATGCAGCAGGTCGGCGGCTCGGTGGGCCTGGCGGTGCTGGTGACCGTCTTCGGCTCGGTGAGCCGCGACTCCGCCGAGAAACCGCGGGGCGTCGGCCAGAGCTTGGAGGCCCACGCGCACATCGCCGAGGCCGACGGCATGTCGAGCGCCTTCGCCACCGGAACGATCTTCGCCGTGCTGGCTCTGCTCGTCGCGGCCTTCGCCATCCGCATCCCCAAGCCGAAGGCCGGCGCCTGACCGCCCCGCACCACCGCACGTGGAAGAGGCAGACCCGAGTGGGGGTCTGCCTCTTCCGCGTACCGGCTGCTTCGACGGGGCCGGCCCCGACCCGACCGTGTGCGGCGCGTGCTCACGGGCGGCCCCGGACTCCCTGAATCACGCCTACAACCTGGTCAAGGCAGGCGAACTGGAGGACGTGGGAGCAGGTACGTGCCGCACGCCCCGACGTGGTCCTCGTCCTGCCGTGCGGCTTCCCGCCCGAACGCACGCTACGGGAAAGGGATGCGCTCACCTCACTGCCCGGCTGGGACGACCTGCCCGCCGTTGGAGCAGGCAACGTCTGGGTCCTGGACGGTCCCGCGTACTTCAACCGCCCCGGCCCGCGGGTCGTGCGCGGAGCCGAGGTACTGGCACACGTCCTGCACGGGGTGCGGGCCGGGGCGGCGGTCACTGCGGACGAGGCGAGACCGCTCTGGAAAGCGGTCCAGGTGAAGGCGACCTTGTCTTCTCTGTCAAGTTCGGCGTGTTGAGCTGAAATTGACGCTGGCGCCGCGGGGCGGGGGTCTCCTTGACTCCAGCATTGGGTGCAGGAGGCGACAAGCAGCGGGGACCCGGTGCGGGCCATGGCGGAGCTCGCCAGTGGCTCTATTCACGGGTAGTGGTTCTGGCTCAGGATTCACGGGTAGTGGTTCTGGCTCAGGTTTTCGACTCTCGACATCGACCAGCACGGTGCCGTAGACGCGGCCCTTGCGGGTCGCGTACTCGTCGACGCCGACCACCCGTGGGGACGCCGCCTCCGGCTCGGGAAGAGCATCGATCAGACGTGGGACGGTGCTGCGGCTGACGAACACCCGAAGACACTCGCCATCCTGGCGCCTGCCCTGCCTGCGAGGGCGAGGCGGACGCGATCAAGAACCAGGCCCGGCCGTCCCGGGGCAAGTCCTGGCTCGAATCCCTAGGCGGCAACAGCTACGGACCGAGTTGAGCAGTCGCATTTCTGAACGGCACAGGACCTTCAGTGTGGCTCTACCCAGCCGTGTCGGACGGCGTAACCGCCAAGCTGCATCCGGGTCCGAACTCCGGCTATGTCCATGAGGTGGCGCAGGCGTCGGTGCAGCGTGCGCGGTGAAAGACCAAGCTGCGTCGCGGCCGTCAGGTCGGTCAGACCGGCCAGCAGTAGCGCGAGGATCCTTCGGTCGAGGTCGGTCGGTCCTTCCGCACCGAGCTCGACGGTGGTTTCGGCTTCTGGGCCGGGGCCCGACAGTTCGAGCGGGTGGGCGGTGCGCCACACCGTCTCGAACAGGGCGTCCAGCGCATCCAACAGGCCGCTGCGGTGCAGCAGCACGGCGCCGGGCTCTCCGGCTGGTGTGACCGCGAGCGGGACAAGGCCGAGGTCGGCGTCGGCCAGCACGAGTTTCATCGGCAGTTGGTCGGCGACACGCAGTTGCACGCCGTTGCGCAGTGAATCGATCGCATCGGTGATGATGCCCGGCTCTGCCAGCACGGCCCGGTCCAGTACCGCCCGGAAGTGCACGCCGCGGCCGATGGCCGCGGGTTCGGCCGTGTTCTCGTCGGGCGGCACGGCGAGGAACGGTGCGGTGATGAAGCTGCGGACCTGCGTGCGGGCTGCCTGTTGCACCTGTAGGAAGCGATGGCGGATGGCCTCGACGCCCGTGACGACCTCGATCAGATCGTTGATACTGCTCCCGGTCATCGCCGCCCGGTGTTCCTCGGCGAAGGTCACCAGTGCCTGCTCAGCCATGCGCAGCCCGTCCCGGCGCTGGCTGATGAGAGCGCCGAGCGCCATGGCCGGCGGCGCGGCGGTGAACTGCTCGTCCGCCGACCTGATCACCAGTCCCCACCCGACCAGGCGGGACAATGCCTTGTCCACGTCGGCTTGCGTGACGACGAGCAGATCCGACAGCAGCATCGCGGTGGAGTCCGGCCGTCCGAGCAGCGCCCGGTAGACGCGCTCGTCATCGGGGTCGAGGCCCAGAACATCCAGCATCGGCGACCGACTCTCTTCCGCTTGCCGCAGCGGGGAGAGTATGCGCCATGGTGGCAGGCCCTGAATAGTTCCTGCTGGGAGCAGGTGTGACGGGAAGGGCCCCGGGGAGTCGCCTTGAGTTCTAGTGGTCGTTGCAACACCCCAGCTCAGGGGATGCAATGGACTTCGAGATACGTAAGGACCGGGGGCCGCAGGGGCGGAAGAAGCT
>NZ_JBICXE010000064.1:0-28552 GCF_043200155.1 Streptomyces sp. NPDC048473 | reverse complement strand
GCCCAAGTACAACGAGTACAAGAAGGCGGACAGCGACCACCTCCTGGAGACCACCGGCCGTGAGCTGCGCAAGCTCATGAGCTGGGTCAACGACGGTGCCTGAGACAGCAGCACCCGAGACGGGACCGGGGGCCGGGCATGAACAGGCTGACGCCCGGCCGGTGCCGAGTACGCCTACGGATGCGTCGTTCGCCGAGCTGGTGCGGTCGAGCCACCGGCGATTGACGGGAAGGGATCTGTCCGCCTCCATCAGGGACGTGCCGGCGGACGAGGCCGCCGAGTGGCTCTACACCTCGGCTCCGTTCGGGCTGCTGGCGCACGACACCGGCATGGATCCGCGCTTCGTCTACGCCAACCGGACGGCACAGAAGTGCTTCGGCTACGAGTGGGACGAGTTCGTCGGCATGCCCTCCCGGTTGTCGGCTGTGCCCGATGATCAGGAGGACCGGAACGCCTTCGTACGGTCCGTGACCGAGCAGGGGTACGCGGAAAGGTACCGCGGGCGGCGCAGGGCGAAGTCCGGGCGCCGCTTCTGGATCGAGAACGTCACCATGTGGGATCTGCTGGACTCGGCAGGGGTCCTGCACGGTCAGGCCGCGATAGTTCCCATGTGGACAGAGACAGACGCGTGACCACCGACGAATGACTGCGCCGATGCCCGACCCTCTCCGGTGCGCGCCCGCGGTCGGCTGTCTCGGTCGGTGGCGTCGCAAGGGGCCTCGGGGCCGACGAGGAAACCGTTCCCGTCGATCCCGAGGTCCCTGCCGTATGTGTAGCGGGTCTTTCCGGCGGCGAGACGCACCGAAGACGCCTTGAGGCCTCGGTAGCTCTGCTCGACCTCGAACTCGACCATCAGGCCGGCCCGAACTAGGCCTCGGGATGGCACACGCATTCACACTCAATGCAATAACAGTGTCTCCAGTAGAATAGGGAGCGGCATCTCCCGTGCCTTGAGATCGAGCGCCGAGCTACGTAGCTCGGCCCTCTGAGCTGCTGCGACGCACTCCTCTTGGACCCTCTGCGCCTTTGGATGAAGGTCGTCGACGACTAGGAGATCTTGTGTTTGGAACGGTTGTGCTTGTCGTCCCTCTGCTCGCCGTCGCGATAATTTCGGCAGGTGCTGTTGCGTACCTACGCACACGCCGCAGCCGTACAGTGCTGGAAAGAAGGATTCTCGACCATCTCGGGCAGTGTCCGAACCTGACCCTGGAGCAGATCCACCAGACCGTCAATTCTGAAGCGGATGCTGTTTTCCGGATCCTCGTCCACCTGCGCGCCGCAGGCGCCATCGAGCGCCGTCTCTCTCCCGACGTGTCCGCAACCCTTCTGTACCGTCGCGTCGAAAACGACGTCCATGGCGGCCTGATAGGAGCGCGTACCGGCGGGCGCGGAGCCCACCGGGCGATGGACGCCGGCGGCGATGTCCTGCCGTGGAGCGGCCATACGGCTTTCTGAGCTGCCCCGATCGGCAGTTCCGCTCGGGATTCGTACACACATGAACACTGTCTGTCGCCATCCTTACGTCAGCGCTTGACAGTACATAGTGTGATGGCTGTACAGCATCTCTGCGTGTGCTGTATCACCGGGCGCTCCAGGACCCGCCGCACGAACAGGCGGTGGGCGGCGCCACTTCTTTCGCTGGTCCGCCCTTCGAGAACCGCAGTGGCGCAGCGGCTCTGGACGATCTGCTCGGTCGGTCCGGCTTCGATTGCGTCGCGGGCCTCGGCCGGACTGTGGCCCCGACGCCGCTGGTTGCGGCAGGTGGCCACCGCGGGGTTGAGGGCCGGCCCGGCCGGACCTTTCCCGGGCAAGACAGTGCGGCCGGGCCGGACGCCACCCGTACCGCCTGAGTTCGGTACGGGTGGCGACCGCCTCGGCCGCACTGCCGGGTTGGGGCTTCCGCCCCGGGGGAGCGGGCCGGAAACCCCTGACCTGTTACTTCACCGAGCCGGCCATCACTCCTTCGACGAAGTGACGCTGGAAGGCGAAGAAGACAGCGAGGGGAACGATCAACGAAAGGAAGGCGCCGGGAGCGAGGACATCGATGTTCGCGCCGAACTGCCGGACATGGGACTGGAGGGCGACGGTCAGCGGCTGGGATCCGCTGTCGGCGAAGATCAGGGACACCAGCATGTCGTTCCACACCCACAGGAACTGGAAGATCGACAGGCTGGCGATGGCAGGACGGCCCGTGGGCAGGATGACCCGCCAGAAGATCATCCACTCGGTGCCGCCGTCCATGCGGGCCGCCTCCAGCATTTCGCGCGGTATCTCGGCGAAGTAATTGCGCAGGAGGAAGACGGCGAAGGGCAGTCCGTAAGCGATGTGGAAGAGGATCACGCCCGGGATCGAGCCGAAGATGCCGAGGGCGCCGAAGAGCTTGGCGACCGGAAGCAGGCCGATCTGCACCGGCACGACGAGCATGCCGACGACGAGCAGGAAGATCCAGTCACGGCCGGGAAACTCCAGCCAGGCGAACGCGTAGCCCGCGAGGGCGGCGAGGACGACGACGCCCACGGTGGTCGGAACCGAGATCATGACGGTGTTGAAGAACGCCCGCGTCATGTCGCTGTCGTCCAGCAGATGACCGTAGTTGTCGAACGACAGCCCGCCCGGGTGGGTGAGCGCCGTCCACCAGCCGCTCTTGCTCTGGTCGGTCGACGAGCGCAGGGACGATACGAACAGGCCGACCGTCGGGGTGAGCCAGATGAGCGCGATCACGATCAGGACAGCCTGCACGAGGCTGTTGTTCAGCCAGCCTGAGGCTCGGCTCGCCGCTCCGGTCCCCGGCCGCCGCGGTGCGGCGGGCGGTGGCAGCGGTGCCGCTGTCTTCTCCTCGCCGCCCGGGGCGACGGGCGGCAGTTGCTCGGTGGAACTCTGGGCGGCCATCAGTGACTCCTGCGGAAGCGTCGGATGTTCACGGCCATCGCGGGGATCACCAGGAGCAGCAGGACCACGCCGATCGCGCTCCCCAGGCCCTGGTTGTTGCCGCCGCCGAAGGACACCAGCCACATCTGGAGCGCCAGTACGTTGGCGTTCTGCTGCACAGGTCCCGGCGCGATGATGTAGACGAGGTCGAAGACCTTCATCACGTTGATGACCAGCGTGACGAAGACGACACTCAGCACCGGCGCCAACAGCGGGACCGTGATGCGCCGGAAGATCTTCCACTCGTTCGCGCCGTCCATGCGGGCGGCTTCCAGCGTCTCGCGGGGGAGTGCGGAGAGGCCGGCGCCGATCAGGACCATGGCGAAGCCGGTCCAGACCCATAGGTACGCGCCCATGATCGCGGGGGTGATGAGGGCGCGGCCCAGCCAGGAGATGCCGCCGTAGGGCGCGGCGAAGTTGTCCGCCGGGAGCCGCACGGCGTATGTGCCGGGCTTGGTGTCCTCGAAGGCGAAGGAGCCGTCGGGCGCGCTGGTGGTCTCCGCGACCTTCTTCCCGTCGCGGGTCAGCTGGAGCTTGACGCCGGGCAGTCCGCGTTCGTGGGCGTCGACCTGATGCGGCTTTCCGCCGCCGCCCGGTGCGAAGTCCACGTAGACGACACCCGTCACCGCATTCGCCGCCTGTGTGGTGGCGGGGTTCACGGCCTGCTTCGCCTCTGCCGGGATCCCGGTGGGCGGTATGCCGACCAGGCCCAGTGTGAGGGGCTTGCCGGGGTCGGTGGTGTGGACGGTGCTGTACGCGCCGCCCGCCGCCTTCTTGAGGACGGCGGCATCGCGCGGACGTGCTCCGGGATAGCCGGCCGATTCGGTGAAGGCGTCGTGGATGCCGACGGTCGCCGCATTAAGCACACCGCGCTGCGGGTCCTGGTCGTAGACCAGCCGGAACGTGATGCCGGCCGCCAGGAAGGAGACCGCCATCGGCATGAAGATCAGCAGCTTGAACGCGGTGGCCCAGCGGATCTTCTCGGTGAGGACCGCGAGGATCAGTCCGAGCCCCGTCAGCAGGGCCGGCACGACGATGACCCAGACAGCGGTGTTGCGCAGGGCGGTCAGCGTGGTCTTGTCCTGGAACAGCTCACCGTAGTTGCTGAGCCCGACGAAGTGGCTGCCGCCCGCGTCGTAGGTGGAGCGGACGATCGAGTAGAGGATCGGGTAGCCCACGAGCGCACCGAGCAGGATCAGTGCGGGGAGGGCGAAGAGGACGGCGGTGACCCGGGCCTTGCGCTTGCGCCGGTGATTGGCGAGCAGTTGCCCCGGTGCCCCGGGGGACTTGGGGGGACCGATGGGGGTCGCGGCAGTGGACATGACGACCCATCAGTCCTTGTATGCCTTGGCAGCAGCGGTTTCGAGCTTCTGTGCCGTGGCCCCGGGGTCGGACGGGTCGGCGAGGAAGTCCTGCAGGAGCTTCCACTCGCCGGTGCCCGCGGTGCCTCCGAAGGCGGCCGGTGCCTGGTCGGACATGTCGAACCGCACGTTGTCACCGGCGCTGATCAGCGACTTGGCGGTCTGCCGCAGGGTGTCGTCGCTGTAGGAGGAGAGCGGCAGGGACTTGTTCGGGGAGAGGAAGCCGCCCGACTTGGCCCAGATGCCCGCGGCGTCCGGGGTGGCCAGGTACTCCAGGAGCTTCATGCCGCCCGACGGGTTCTTGCCCTTCTTGAGGGCCACGGCCGCGTCGCCGCCGCCGACGACCGGCGCGGGGCCGCCGCCCACCGAGGGGAACGCGAAGAACTTGGCGTCCGTGCCGACCTTCTTGTGCAGGTCGTTGGTGATGTTGCCGCTGACGAAGTCGCCCTCGTACGTCATGGCGGCCTTCGGCTCGTCACCGAAGACCTGTGTCACCGACGTCGGGAAGTCGGTCTGCAGCGCGCCCTTGGCTCCGCCGGCGATCAGGGTATTCTGCTTGAAGAGTGCGCCCAGCGTCGTCAGGGCCTTGACCACGGTCGGGTCGGTCCAGGGGATCTTGTGCTGCGCGAGCTTGTCGTAGTTCGCGGCGCCCGCCTGGGAGAGGTAGATGTTCTCGAACCAGTCGGTGAGCGTCCAGCCGTCCTGCCCGCCGATGGCGAACGCGCTGAGGCCCGAGTCGGCGATCGTCTTCGCGTCGGTCATCATCTGCTCGTACGTGTTCGGCGCAGTGACGCCCGCGTTCGTGAAGGCCGTGGGGCTGTACCAGACCGTCGACTTGTCGGAAGCCTTGAAGTACAGGGCGTAGAAGGTGCCTTCCACGGTGCCGTAGTCCTGCCACACCTGGGCGTAGTTCTTGGTGGCGGCCGCCTTCACGTTCGCGGACAGCGGCGCCAGCCAGCCCGACTTGGCGAACTGCTGGACGACGCCGACCTGCGGGACCATGACCACGTCGGGGGCGTCGCCGCCCTGGATCTTGCTGCCGATGACGGTGGAGACGTTGTCGCCGGTCGAGGCGAACTGGACCTTGGCCCCTGTCTTCCGCGCGAAGCCGTCGAGCACCTTTTTGAAGCTGGCCTGCTCCTCGCCGGTCCACACGGCCGCCACAGTCACGGTCTGCCCCTTGAGGGCCTGCGCGCCCTTCGGCGCGGAGGAGGACGAGTCGCTGCCGCCTCCGCACGCTGTGCTTGTCAGAGCCAGGCCGCAGACCACGGCGGTGGCTACAACGGTGCGCTTCATCTTTGAGGTCCCTTCGTCGGCGCGCCGGTACGGCCATGCGCGCTGTTGCTGTGCGGGTGGTACAGGGATCAGGGGGTGGCGCCTGCGGGACGGCTCGGTGGGATCACGGTTCGCCGACGGACCCGAGGGCGCCGGTGACGTCCATCCACCACGCGGCCGTGTTGCCGGGCAGCACGCCCGGCGGGCAGGGGGCGCTGGAGAGCAGCGGAGTGTCGGGGAGAGGCGCGGGGATGGCCTTCTCGCCGAAGTTGACCGTGCAGAGCAGCCCGTCGCCGCGTATGAACGACAGCACCTCCGGCGGGGAGTCGAGCCAGCGCAGATCACCCTCGCCCAGCTGCGGCAGGCGTGCCCGCAGACTCAGCGCGTAGCGGTACAGGTGCCAGAAGGAGCCGGTGTCCAACAGCGCCCGGTCCGTGGTGTGTTCGGCGAACCAGGCAGGCTGCGGAAGCCACGGCTGTGCGGTGCTGTCCTCGGCGGTGAAGCCGAAGGGTGAGGCGTGCCCGGACCACGGCAGCGGCACGCGGCAGCCGTCGCGGACGTAGCGGCGGCTGCCGGTCCTGCGGAAGATCGGGTCGGTCAGTGCCTCGTCCGGCAGGTCGACCACCTCGGGCAGACCGAGTTCCTCGCCCTGGTAGATGTAGGCGGCCCCGGGCAGCGCCAGCATCAGCAGTGCGGCGGCCCGGGCGCGGGTGGCGCCGAAGACGCCTGCCTCGCCGCCGTATCGTGTGACGCTCCTGACCTGGTCGTGGTTGTTGAGCACCCAGGTGACGGTGGAGCCGGTGCCGGCGATGTCCCGTAGCGCCTCGCCGATGGTCCGCCGGAAGGCGTCCGCGTTCCACGGGGCACTGAGCAGGTCGAAGAAGAACGCCTGGTGCAGCTCGTCAGGGCGCACGTAGCGGGCCTGGTCGGCGGCGGTCCTGACGGACACTTCGCCCACCAGCAGGCGTTCACGGCCGTCGCGGGAGGTGTACTCCTCGCAGACCGCGCGCCAGTTGCGCCACACGTCGTGCACCTCGGGCTGGTTCCAGGCGAGCGGGTTGACGGAGTCACGGGTGCGCTCGTCGGCCCCGGGGTCGGGCGAGTCGGGCAGCTCCGGGTGGCGGAACAGACCGGTCGCCACGTCGATACGGAAACCGTCCACGCCCCGGTCGAGCCAGAAGCGCAGCACCTGCTCGAAGTAGTGACCGACGCGCGGGTCGCGCCAGTTGAGGTCCGGCTGCTCGGGGGTGAACAGATGCAGGTACCACTGTCCCAGGCTGCCGTCGGTCTCTTTGACGCGTGACCAGGCGGCGCCGCCGAACATCGCCCGCCAGTTGTTCGGGGGCAGTTCGCCGTCCGTGCCGCGTCCGTCGGCGAAGTGGAACATCGCCCGTGCGGAGCTGCCGGGAGGGCTTGCCAGTGCCGCCAGGAACCACGGGTGCTCGCTGGAACAGTGGTTGGGCACGATGTCGATGACCATGCGCATGCCGAGGCGGTGGGTGTCGGTCACGAGGTGGTCGAATTCGTCGAGGTCGCCGTAGATGCCGTCCACGGCGCAGTAGTCGGCGACGTCATAGCCGTGGTCGTGCTGGGGAGAGGGGTAGAACGGGCTCAGCCAGATGCCGTCCACGCCGAGTTTGCTGAGGTAGGGCAAACCGGCGCGGACTCCCGCGAGGTCGCCCACACCGTCACCGGTGCTGTCCAGAAAACTGCGGATGTAGACCTGGTAGAGCACCGCGTCCCGCCACCACTGGCGCCGCGGCGGGCTGCCGTCGATGACGGGGGATACCGACTCGACCGCCGAGGGGGCTCGTAGCACCTGACACCATCCTGATTCCGGGCGCGCGAACAGCGTCGGCGCGGATTCGTGAGCAACAGCGATGCGCTGGGATGCGCGGACCGGCGGCTGGAATCAGCCCCGTGCTGTTATGCATTCATGTTAAGTATGCAAAACCGGCAGGTGTCAACGTTGTGACGCAAGGTTTAGTGGAAAGTGGCCGGTTGAGCGCCCGTAGGGCCCCAATGTGAACCCATATGGGTAGAGACTCTTCTACCTAACATCTAACTAGGATGAGGTGAAGATGAAGGCGGGACGGATCATCTCAGCCACGGGAGATGATGCGCCGCAACTCCCGGTCCAGCCGGGCGATCGCAACCCCGGCCGACGTGTGCTGCCGCAGGGCGTCACTGGTGATCGCGGCCACCGCGAGGCTCACCTGCTCGTACTCGGCGCTCTTGGGACGCGGCTTGGCCGCCTTCACGCTCTGCTCCAGCACCGGTAGATAGGGGTACCGTGCCGTCAGTTCGGGATCCGTGTAGAGGCCGGCCCACACCGGCGGCAGCGAACCCCGGGTCAGGACCTGACGTTGCACGTCCTCGCTCGTCATGTACGCCAGCAGGTCGGCGGCCGTCCGTGGATGACGCGAGTGCGCGTTGACCGCGAGGTTGGAGCCGCCGAGCACGCTCGCCCCCGGCCCGTCGGGCCCCGGCAGCGGCGCCACCCCGAACTTGCCCGCCACCTCCGAATCGGGCCCCGACGCCATGTCGTACACGTAGGGCCAGTTGCGCAGGAACAGCAGACCGCCGTCCTGGAACGCCCGGCGGGACTCCTCCTCCTTGTACGTCAGGGCCCCCTCGGGAATCCAGCCGTCCCGGACCCCCCGGATCAGGAAGTCCAGCCCCCTACGGGCGGCGGCCGAATCCACGGTCACCACCCGGCCGTCCCGGCCGAGAATCGTTCCGCCGGCCGACTCCACGGCCTCGTTCACATTGACCGTCAGCCCCTCGTAGGGCAGGAACTGGCCCGCGTACCCTGCCAGTCCGTACCGCGGGGCGACTGTCGCGGCGTCGCGTTCCAACTCGGCCCAGGTGCGTGGCGGTTCGAGGCCCGCCCGGTCCAGTATGTCCTTGCGGTAGTAGAGCAGGCCGGCGTTGGTGACATACGGCGCGGCGTAGAGCCGTCCGCGGAAGGTCGCGGTGTCCAGCACGGAGGGAAGCAGGCGTTTCAGCGGCAGCGCGGCCGGGTCCAGCGGGGCGATCCAGCCGGCCCCCGCGAACTCCGAGGTCCATGCCACGTCGATGTTGAGCACATCGAAGCGGCCGCCGCCGGACCGCAGGCTGTCCGCCATCTGGGCGTGCACCTCGTCGGCGGCCTCGGGCAACTGCACCAGTTTCACGCGCTCGTCCGGATGGGTGCTGTTCCACCCGTCGAGCACATGCTGGAGATAACCGGTCAGGTCGCGGCCGGTGGCGAGGGTGATGGGGCCTCTGCCGGCGGCCGGTCCGGCCGGTGATGTGCCGCTGCCCGCGTACCCCGCCAGCAGCAGTGCAGCAATCAGTAAGCCCCGCCGCGCGGCCCGCGCCCACCGCATGCGCTCCTCCTCAGGGGCAAAGACTTGATTTTCGTCCTTGCCCGACGTGTTATCTATACCTGCTGGGCATGCGGGATACTAGGCCTGGATACGGCATGGGTGGCAGCCGCCGCCCAGCCACAAGGTTTGGGCCCCGGCGAACAGGGAGAGCGGAGGAGGCTGAGCACCCATGCGTCTTCCCCTGTTGGCCCTCCTGGCGAAGGGGCCGGCGCACGGATACGAACTCAAACAAGGTCTTGAGACCCTGTTCGGCTCGGCCTACCCTCAGCCGAACGTCGGACAGATCTATGTCACTCTCACCCGTCTGGAGAAAGCGGGACTCATCCGGGGAGAGGCCGTACCCCAGTCCGGTAGACCGGACAAACGCACCTATGAACTCACCGAAGCGGGCCACGAAGCGGTCGCGGCCTGGTTCGAGCAGACTTCGGACGAGCCGCGTGTACGCGACGAGTTTTTCATGAAACTGGCGCTCGCCCCGCTGACCGGCGTCGCCGACCAGGTCGGCCTGATCAACAAACAGCGCCGCCACTATCTCAACCTGATGCGAGCCATGTCCCGGCTGGCAGCCGCGGAGGACCGGGACAACCGTGTCGCCCAACTTCTCATCGAGGGTGCCATGTTGCATCTGCAGGCTGACCTGGACTGGCTGGAGCGATGCCAGGAGGAGATGGAATGAAGCGGAACGAACCACCGGACGGCCGGGCCTCCGGGGACATCCTGGTTGTCGAGGACCTCGTCAAGACCCACCGAGTGGACGGCTCCGAGGTACGCGCCGTGCGCGGCGTCGACCTGCGCGTACGGCCCGGCGAGTTCGTCGCCGTCACCGGCCCCTCAGGAGCGGGGAAGTCGACCCTGCTGCACCTGCTCGGCGGCCTGGAACAGCCCGACAGCGGCCGGATATGGCTCGACGGGCGCCGGGTCGACACCCTCAGCGAAGCCCGCTGGGCGACCCTGCGGCGGCGCGGCGTCGGCATCGTCTTCCAGTTCTTCAACCTCGTCTCCACCCTGACGGTCGCCGACAACGTGGAGCTGCCCGGCCTGCTCGCCGGCCGGCCGCCCCGCCAGGTCAGGGAGGACCGCAAGGAACTGCTGGCCGAACTCGGCCTGGAGGGCAAGGAGGACAGCACTCCGGGCGACCTGGCCGGAGGCGAGCAGCAGCGCGTCGCCCTGGCCCGCGCGCTCATCAATCGTCCCAGCCTGCTGCTCGCCGACGAGCCGACCGGCAGCCTCGACAGCAAGGGAACCCGGGAGGTGCTCCGCCTGCTCTCCCGCCACCACCAGCGCGGCCAGACCATCGTGCTGGTCACCCACGACGCAAATGTGGCGAGCGCCGCCGACCGGGTCATCACCCTCCACGACGGCTGGGTCGTCGACGACATCTCCTTCAACGATCCGCCCGCGAGCACCCAGGCCGCGGCGGACGTCATCCGGCTCCTGGGCTGACCGGGATGCGAGCCCTCACCCGCTGGGCACTGGCGGACCTGCGCACCCACCGCGGCCAGGCGGTCTCCCTCGTCCTCACCATCGGAGGCATCACTGCCGCCCTGCTGATCTCCGTGGCCCTGCTCGTCTACGCGGCCGACCCCTGGCAGCGGCTCTTCGCCACCACCCGGGGAGCCCATGTCTGGATGCGCGTCGACAGCGCCGCCGATACCTCGGCGCTGAGCGGCCTGGACGGCGTCACCGCCGTCTCCGGCCCGTTCCGGACCGTATCGGTCACCGTGAGCAACGGCCCCGACCGGGCCGTCCTCGATCTGCGCGCGGCCGGGGCGACGCCCCCGGCCATCGGCCGCCCCGAGATCGACAGCGGGCGCTGGCTGAACGGCGCCGCCGGGGACGGCATCGTCCTCGAACAGTCCCTCGCCACGGCGCTGTGGGTCGAACCCGGCGACCGGATCAGCCTGCCCCGGGACGGCACCTTCCGCAGCCTGCGTGTCGTCGGCATCGCCGCGACCGCTGAACCCGGCTACGCGCGCGGCGACTCGCCCGGCATCGGCTGGGCGGCCCCCGAGGTGGTCGACGGCCTCGCCTCCCGCACCGGCAACTCCGGCGCGACCCTCGGCCTGCGGCTCGCCGACCCCCAGGACACAAGCTTCCTCGTCCAGCGGGCTGTCGCCGCGATCGGATCGGCGCAGGTCGTGGACGTGTCCACCTGGCAGGACGCCCGCGCCGACGCCGAGGGCGACAACCACCTACTGGGGCTGCTCATCGGCCTGTTCGGACTCGGGGCGCTGCTCGCCGCGGCCATCGCGGTCACCGGAGGCGTCGGCGCCCGGGTCCTCGCCCACGCGCGCGACATCTCCGTACTGAAAGCGATCGGCTTCACCCCCGGCCAGGTCGTGGCCCTGTTCCTCGTCCAGCACGTGTTCCTCGCCGTCCTCGGAGTGCTCTGCGGAGTGGCGGCCACCGAGACCCTCGGCCCTCTGATCCCCGGCTCGCTCAGCGAGGCCATGGAGGTCTGGCGGGCGCTGCCCGAGCACACCTGGACGGTGCCCGCCGTCTCCGTGGCCACCACGGTGGTGATCGCCTCCGCCACGACCCTCGCCGCCTGGCGGGCCGGCCGAGTCCCGTCGATCCCCGCCGCCAAAACCGCCGCACCGGGGCGCCGCAGAATGTCGGGGGTGGCCAGGGCGGCGCTCCGCGCACACATCCCTCCCGCGCTGGTCCTGGGTGCCCGCGCCGTCCTGCACCGGCCCGGCCGGTCGGCGGCCGTCGTCCTGCGGCTCGCCCTGTCCATCCTCATCGCCACGGTGGCCTTCGCCACCTGGGCCACTGTCGACCGGCTCGAACACAGCCCGGAGGAGGTCGGCCTCGCCGGTCAGCTCATCGCCCGGCCCAATGGCGTATCGGACGCGGCAGCGGTCCGGTTCCTCGACAACGGCCCCGGCGTCGCCGCCGTCCACCCCGGCACAGAACTGGCCGCCCTCGCCCCCGGCCAGTCCAAATCGGTCACGCTGCGCGGCCTGGGGACGGCGGCGCGGCCCTACCCGTTCGCCGTGGTCGCGGGCCGGGCTCCCACCGGTCCCGACGAGGCCGTGGCCGGCCAGGGGCTGCTGGACGCCCTGAACGTGACCGTCGGCCAGTGGGTGCGGCTGACCGTGGGCGGCACCCCGCACATCCTGCACATCGTGGGCCGTTGCATCGAGACCGAGGACGACGGCCGCGTCATCTCCACCACGTACGACACACTGCACGCCCAGGACACCGGCATCACACCCGCTTACTACAGCCTTGAGCTGCGCGACGGCGAACAGCCCGGCGCGGTACGGGCGGCCCTCGCCACGTCCTCGCACGGCACCCTGGAGATCCGTCCTGACACCGGATCGGCCCCCGATCTCTCACCCGTCCGCGGAGTGATCGTCGGCCTCGTCGTGGTGCTGGCGCTCATCGGTCTGGCGGAACTGTCCACCGCCATCTTCGCCTCGGTCCGGGACCACTCCCGGGACCTGCGCATCTACCGGGCCGTGGGCCTGATGCCCCATCAGGCGGTGGGGATCATGGTCGCCCAGATCGGGCTGCTGGCCCTGGCCGCGGCGCTGCTGGGCATCGGGCTCGGTGTCCCGCTCTCCAGCTGGCTCATCGATCTCCAGGGCGGATCGAGCGGCCTCGGGGCCGGCATCGCCCGACCGCCGTACTGGGGCGTTCTGTCGCTGCTCGCCTGCGTGTCGGTGGGTATCGCGGCCACCGCGTGCGTACTGCCCGCGACGCGGGCCACCGTCGCCCGGGGACCGCGCGGCATGATGAGCGGGCTGTAGGTCCCCGAACCGACAAGTGCCCTTCCCCGCGTGCGGGGAAGGGCACTTGTGCGTGGTGTGCCCAGCGTGGGCGATCCCATGCGGTCGGCCACAAGCCCGAACAGCCAGGCTGCGAGGGCTTGTGGCCGCCTTCCGATCACGCGAACCGGGCGCTCGTCCTCAGCGGGCAGGCCGAGCTGGTCGCCCCGCTAGCGTTGCGTACCCGCCGACCAGAGGACCGCGCCACTGGCGGACTGGATTGTGACGTTTCCGTCATCCTGGATCACCAGCTGGGCACCGGGGTTGCCCGCGGTGCCTGAGGACCAGGCCGTGCGGCCGTCCTGCGCGTAGACGACCAAGCACCCGTCGTCCTGGAAGACCGCCTTGTAGCCGCTTCCTTCCGTGTGCGAGGACCAGCGCACCACGCCGTTCTCGTCGGAGATGACGAGGTTGCCGTTGGTGCCCATCGTGATCCGCATGCGGTTCGAGGCCACGGACTCGCCGGGACTGATCACTGTCGTGGCGCGCACGACACGGGTGGCCCACTTAGGCGTCGCCGCCTTCACGGGCGTCGCCGCCCTGGCAGCGGCCTTCGTCGGCGACTTGGCTGTGCCCGCGGCCTTCACCGCGGGCTTCGCCTTGCCGCCATCCGACGACTTCGTGGACAGCAGCGACACCCTGGTGGAGGTCGCCGGCGTGTCTCCGGTGGGAGGCTTTTGCCTCGCCTCGGGGTGCGACGCGTTGTCCGTCTCCACCGGCTTCGAACCCTTGGGGTCCGTCTTCTCGTCCTTCGGCTTGTCGCCGAGGGCGAGTCCGGCGACGAGACCGGAGCCCCTAACGAGCCGGGGCCCGTCCTTACCGCCCGGGATGGCAGGGGTCGGACCGACCGTCGGGCCGTGGCCCTGCGGGTCGGTGTAGAGCCCCGGACCCGCAAGGGGGCCGGTTTTGCCGGGGGGGAGCACCGCTTCGTTCTGCCCGCTGAGCACACCGGCCAGTGGACCGGACGCGAGGGCGCTCGGGCTTTCCGGCAGGAAGGTCGGGCTGATCTGCGGCTGCGGGACGATCGGTGCCTGGGTGCCCGCGACCGGGTCCTGGAGCGGCATCGAACTGTGTCCGTCCGGCTTGGGCATGGAGTTGCCATCGGCATCCGGAGACCTCGAGGCGATTGGTACGGCCTGGCCGAGACCTTCGTAGTTCGTCGTACCGCCATGCCCGTTCACGAACGGCACCGTGGCCAGTACGGCCCCCGCCACAGCGGCGGCCACCAGCAGCGGTCGGCCGCTACGGCCGGCGTGGGTGGCCGTGGCGCCCGGCCGGCCGGGTGCCTGTACGGCGCCGACCGTCTGAACGCCGCTGACCGCAGCGGCGCCGGGCAGGCCCGCCTCGTCCGCCGAGGCGCTGCCGCTCGGGGGGGAGTGCTGCCTGCGCCCGGACAACGAGAAGATCGTCCTGCCGCGCCGGCCGCGGCCGCTCTCGGCCGGTCCGGACTGCTGCGCGCCCTCGCCGGTCACGGGTGTGGACGCCACGGTCACGGTGCCGGCGGATTCTCCGCCGGCCGAGGCCGTGGTCAGGAAGGCGGCGCTTCGCGTGACCCCCGCCGGGGAGGAGCCGCTGAGGCTCTCATCCGCGGAGGGCATCGCTATGGCCCGCCGGATTCGGGGCGGGCCTGCCGCGACGGTGGCCGTCCCGCTCGGTGGCGCACCGGAGGATGCCGAATATTCTTGGGACATCCGTGCTCCTTACATGGAATAGTCGTATTTTGTGAAGCCGTCTCGACTCCGGCGGCAGAAGCCGCCCTCAAGAGGAGCGGACGGGGTCAGGGGGCCCGTTGGGGTATGGCTCAGTCGGTCCTGGGCATTTCGGGAGCCAGCACGCCGAACGGTCCGGTACACCGGACCGGCCAGGCGCGGCCGGTACCGAGGGTGGAGGTCCGGTCGGCGGTGGCGTTCAAGCGGTCGAGGATCTGGAGGTCGGAGTCCGCGAGCCGACCGGGTACGGCGACCGGGGTGTTCTGGGCGAGCTCGCGCAGCAGGACCACGTCGGCTCCGGCACGTTTGCGGATCTGCAGGACGCGGAAGCGGGTGCCCGGGCCGAAGAAGACCTCGTCCGGGTCGTGTGAGCCTTCGTTGTCCGCGAGCGCGCCGGCACGACGGCCCGTCATCGACCAGATCAGGTAGTGGTCGTCCGACACCGACGGGTACTCCTTGTCCAGTGCGAGCGCACTGACCGCGGTCGACTCGCCCACCTCTTCGCCGGGCAGCAGCAGTTCCACGCCTTCGCCGAAGAGACCGGCGGCCCGTACGGCCGCCCCCCTGAAGGAAGGCAGCCGACGCAGACCGGAGGCCAGGCAGGCGAGGAACGCCAGGGTGCCGGGGTCGCGTCGTTCGACGGCGGCCAGCAACCGGGCCTCGTTCAACCCGCTGTCCTCGACGTTGACATGAGCGTGTACGGCGGCGAGGTCGGCGGAGAGGTCGTCCTGGGCTTCCGTGGTGCGCAGTCCGGGAAGCCGTGTGAGCGCGCGCTGCACCGCGCCGGCGTGCCGGTTCCAGTCGGTGCCCAGGTAGGTCCGCAGCGCCTCTCGTTCCTGCGCGCTGCTGTGGTGGGACGCCTGGACGGGGATGAAGGTGATCTCGCGGAGCGTGCCGGCGGGTGGCCCCGGCTGCACGGCCGGCGGAGGTACGGGCTCCTTCCACACCGGCGTCGGCTCCGCCTCCGGTTCTGGTTCAGGCGTGGGCTCAGGGGTCTCCGAGCCGCCTCCGACGTCAGGACTGTCCGCGGTGGTGAGCAGCGGGGTGGGCGGCTCCGGTAGGGGTTCCGGCTCACGTGGTTGTGGTTCTACCGGGGCAGGCTGCGCCGGTGCGGGTACGGCCGGTTCCGGGGACGAGGACATGACGGGGGGCGGCGGCACGAAGGACGGATGCGGGGGCCCGGCGGCTGCTGACTCCGCGACCGGCTCGGGCTGCGGCGGCTGGATTCCTGCTGCCGCGGTGCTCCCGGCATGGGCGCTCGCTGTATGGGTGGCGACCGCCGTGGTGGGCACCGCGGGGCGGGGGCCTGTGGCTGGATGCTCCTGCGGTGGTGCGCTCTGGGTGGTGGGGCTCCCGGGACCGGGCCCCCCCGATGTTGTAAGGGTGAGCATCGCGGGGGGGACCGGAGCTGGTGCGGGGGTGGCCGGAACGGCCGGCGTCTCGTCCGGAGCAGTGGTGGCGGCCACAGCGGCGGGCGCTGCGGTGGCGGCGGTCGGTGAGGCGAGCGGCGCCGAGGACACGGTCGCCTCGGCCTGTTCCGTCGTGCCGGAACGCCAGCCCTTGGGCGCGAGCGCGAGGCCGTGGCGGACGGCGAGCCGCCGGAGCGTCTTCATGCCGTCCGCGCTCAAGTTGCCGTGAACCTGGATCATGGCGCGGTCGCGCACCTCGTCCTCCAGTGTGACGAACAGCCGCTCCAGTACCGGCCACAGCGTGTCGTCCAGGGCGCGGCCGGGTATCCCGAGGTCGATGGCCATCACGTCGGTGTCGACCGCGCGACCCGAGACCGCTACGGGCTGCCCGCCTCGCGGCCCCACCCACAGACCTGCCCTCGTCAGCGTCACCTGCCAGCGTTTGTCGAGCAGCAGGACGCCCGGCTCCGGGCCCTCCTCAAGGCCCGCCGCAGGGGCACGCCAGGAGGCGAGGCGTGGTGCGGGAGCATGGCCGCCGTCGGCGGCGGGCAGGCAAGTGACGGCCTTCACGAAGGGCTGCCAGGACGGCGTGCCGTCTGGTCCCACGAGCAGGACGCGCGCTTCCCCTCCGCGCGAGGAGTCCTGCTCCAGGAGCACCGGCAGTCCGTTGACGACCTGGACTTCGAGTCCCAGTGCGTCCGCGACTTCCTGGCCGTCGGACAGCAGGTCGCGGCCATCGCCGGGCACCAGCCGTACTGCGCCCCGTATTTGACCGGGCAGCGCCGCGAGGACATCTGCCAGGGCATCGGCACTCACCGGCGGCGAGCCGGGGACGCCGACGAGCAGTACGGGCCGGACCGGATCGGCCGGAACGGCGTAGCGGATGGCTTCGACACCCTCGGGCGGTGCTCCCAAAGGCTGGACGAGCAGTCCTGCGGGGACCTGCTGTACGAGGTGGTTCTCGGCGACCCCGGGATCGACTCGTTCCATGGCGCCTTCCCAGGAAGGCGCCGGCAGGCGGGCACCGAGACGCTTGGGCACCAGCCCGGGCGAGAAGTGCCACCAGCCACCGACCGTGCCGGGCCCGTTGGGTGCGAACAGTGAGCCACCGGGCACGACCACCGCGACGCCGCTCGGCGCCAGTACGTCGATTCCCCGGTCCTCGCAGAGGCGGCGGGCGGGCGCGGGCGCTCCCGCCCGCTCAGCGGCTCCCGCGGACATCACGAGCCGCACCAGCCCGACGCCCGTCTCCCGGTACTCCGCGAGTATGGGGGCGAGCCGCTCGGAGAGCTCGTCGAGGTCCTCGTCCGCTATTTCCGTGCTGACCAGCACCGTGGCCTGTGTTGCGGAACTGTCACGCAGCGCGTCCACGATATCGGAAAGAAACGCCTGTGACTCGCCCCTGCGGTGCACGACGTGGACGCCGTCACCACCGGACACCACGAGCGGCTGGGCGATTCCCCGGCCGTCTTCGCCGGCGCCTCTACCTGATCCCGGGGACGTCGACCGGCCGCGCCCGCCGGCCGTCCTGCGGCTCACCGACCATTCCGTATCATGCGGTCCTCAACTCGTCTCCATTTGCTGATGGTCGCTGTCCTGCGGCTGTGACCGTTTCCGGAACCGGGGCGGGAGGGGCCCGGGCACGTTCGAGGGTGCTCGGGCGGTATCACGGTGTGGTCCGGTTCGCGACGCCCGGTACGCATGTTCGCCGCGTTGCCGCAATGCGCCCCGGTAGCTCCGCTACGAGGACATTCCAGTGCTTTGCGGTCGCGCACACCGGAGATTGTCGGCCGCTCGGATTCGAATTGTGTTGCCACCGGTTACCCCAAGGACCAGTGAAACTCGGAGTGTTGCGTGATCGCGCACATCCGCACAGGAGAAAGGTACAGGCAACTGGAAGCCGAACGGACGTTGGTGGGACCAGTTGGGAAAACGGAAACCGATTGGCAGCCGAAAAGTGGTGATAAGGGTTGAAATGTACCCCGCAGTGCCGGGAACGACGGTGCGTGCACTGTCCGGCACCCGTCGAGTAGGGCTTGGTCAGGTGTACTCGACGGTGGTGTCTTGTTGAGTGACGGTGCCGTTGACAGGGTGTGACACGTGAGGAATCGGGAGTCACACCAACCCGACCAAGCCCTACTGGTGCCTCAACAGGCAAGCTGGCGTGGGCGAGTGGTCACCGCAAAGGTAGGGTTCTCACGCCTGGCCCCGGAATTCAGCCGAGCCCGCCGAGCCGCTGTTCCGGAAACCGCTGCGAAGCGACGGAGAATAAATGACCGAGAACAGCCTTTTGTGGAGACTTTCCGCGCGCGGCCGTTACACCGGTGCCCTCGCGTTGGCCCTGGCGGCCTCCGTCAGTGCGGTACCCGCGGCCGCGGCACCGACCCCGACTCCTTCTCCGTCCTCCTCGCAGAGCGAGCTCCGGTTGCCGGTGGTGCCCTCGCAGCTCGCTTTCGGGGCGGACGAGTGCACCAGGGCGTCCGGCACCGTCATGGCAGCCGTGCCCTGGGCACAGCGGCAGCTCGGACTCAGCCGGGCCCTGCGGTTCACCCAGGGGGCCGGGGTAACGGTCGGCGTGGTCGACACCGGCATCGCGACGAAGGCGTCGGGCCTGTCGGGACGGGCATCGGCGGTGGGAGGGGCCGGCCAGGACTGTGTGGGGCACGGAACGTTCCTCGCCGGGATCATCGCCGCGGCCCCGCGCGAAGGCGCCGGCTTCTCCGGCGTGGCACCCGCGACGCGCATCGTCGCGGCCCGCGGTACCGACGTGACAGGGGTGCCCAGCGTGGCGCTGGTGGCGCAGGGCATCAGGGCCACCGTGGACGGTGGGGCCAAGGTCGTCGAGGTGTCGGCGGCACTGCTGAAGGGCAACGCTGCTCTCACGTCCGCAGTGAAGTACGCGGCCGATCACGATGTGCTGTTGATCGCGCCGGCGGTCCCGGACAGCACGCTTCCCCGGGCGGCGGACGGAGAGGCCCGGCCGCCCCTCTCGTTCTGGCCGGCCGCGTCCGACGGCGTGGTTTCGGTGCTGGACATCGACATCGACGGGAGGCGGAGCGACGACGCGGTGACACCGAAGAAGGCGGATCTGTCGGCTCCCGGCGCGGGTGTGAGCGGCATCGGGTTGGCCGGGAAGGGCCACTACATCGCCAACGGAGCCTCCGTGGCTGCCGCGTTCGTCGCCGGAACAGCGGCTTTGGTGCGCTCGTACCACCCGGAACTGAGCGCCCAGCAGGTAGCACAGCGGCTGAAGAGCACCAGCTATCCGGCGGAAGTGCCCGTTCTCGACGTCAACGGCGCGCTGACCGGCATTCTGCCTGCCGGTCCGGCTTCCCCGCCCCGGTTCTCCTCGGAGATCCACCTCACCCCGGAGAGGGGCGACGCTGGCGCGATACGGCGGTCGGTCGTGCTGACCGGGGCGTGCGTGCTGCTGGGGGTGGGGATCTGGGGGGCCATGGTGCTGGTCCGCCGCAGCCGAACGAACCAACTCGCCGCCTCCCGTACCTGACGGCCACCCAAGCCTCTACCGGCCCCCGTACTGATGGTGAGGGGGCCGGTAGAGGCTTAGGCCGGGGCCGGGGGACGGCTCAGTCGGCTTCCGGAGCGCCGGTGTCCACCAGTGCCGTCTGCATCTGCACCGTGCTTCTGCGGGTGATGTACATGCCGCGTCCGGGCGGCAGGATCCGCGGCTTGACGTTGCCGAAGACATAGCCCTCGGACGGCGGGCAGGACATCAGCAGACCGGGCGCGTTGACCTCCAGCATGCGGCGGACGAGGGGATCGTTCAATCCCCGCATGGCTCCTGCCGCCGCCCTGGCGACGACCATGTGGAAGCCGAGTTCGAATCCCAACGGAAGGTGTTCGAGCAGCGGCTCGAAGGGGGTCTGCATGGGGCGGGCGATGAGATCGTAGTCGTCGACCAGCACGAACAGCCTCGGCCCGGTCCACCAGTCCGCCTTGCGCATTCGCGCTGGTGAGATGTCGGTACCGGGTGCCCTGGTCTTCAGCGCCTTGCCGACCCCGCTCACCAGCTGCTGCAGCTGGTCGATGGAGATCGCATGGCCCAGCCGGTACTCCTCGGGTACGGCCTCCACCAGCTCACGCCGGTAGTCCACCACCAGAATTTTGGCCTCGGCCGGCGTGAACCGTTCGGTGATCTGCTTCGCCATCAGCCGCAGAAGATTCGTCTTGCCCGATTCGGTGTCGCCGAACAGCACCAGGTGTGGTGTGTCGGAGAAGTCCTGCCAGGCGGGGTCCAGTTCGGTTTCCTCGACCCCGAGCGCGAACTTGAGCCGCCGGCCCTCGGGCGCCGGGGGCAGGTCGCTCGCGTCCAGCAGCATCGGCAACATGCGCACCGGCGGGGCGGCAGGTCCCGCCCAGCTCTCCGCCACTGCCGACACCAGGTCGGCCACGCCGTCCGAGAGGTCGCGACTGTCCTCCACCCCGTCGATGCGGGGCAGAGCGGTGAGGAAGTGCAGCTTGCTGTCGATCGTCAGACCGCGACCGGGGCTGCGGGGTACGTTCGCGGCCCGCCGCATGTCGACCATGGAGTCCAGCGCGTCCCCCATGCGCAGCTCCAGCTTGGTGCCCGCCTGGTCACGTACCGCGGCGGAGAGCTCGACCCAGCGCGACGTGGTGGTCATCAGATGAATGCCGTAGTTCAGGCCACGGGCCGCCAGCTGGTTGATGGTCGGTATGTCGTCCTGGAAGTCCTGGCGGATGGTCGACCAGCCGTCGATGACCAGGAATACGTCGCCGTGCGCCTCGTCGGGCAACTCACCGGCGGCCCTGAGGCGGCGCAGGGCCGCCATGGAGTCGATACCGAGCTCCAGGAAGAGCCGCTCGCGGCGGGCCAGCAGAGAGGTGATCTCGGACACGGTGCGGCCGACCCGTTCGGTGTCGAGCCGGCCCGCGACCGATCCCACATGCGGCAGGCCCGACAGGCCGGCGAGGGCACCGCCGCCGAAGTCCAGGCAGTAGAACTGGACTTCGCGCGGGGTGTGGGTGAGGGCGAGCGCCGCGATCACATCCCGTACCAGCGTGGACTTGCCGCTCTGCGGGCCGCCGGCGATGGCGACGTGGCCACCTGCGCCGCCGAGGTCGGCCAGGAGCAGATCGCGCTGCTGTTCGAAAGGACGGTCGATGATGCCGACCGGCACCTTGAGAGCGCCGCGCTCCGACCAGTCCACCGTGGTAAGGCCGTAATGGGGATCGGGGGCGAGCGGCGGCAGCAGCCGGTCAAGGGTGGGCGGCAGGACGAGCGGTGGCAGCCACACCTGGTGTGCGGGCGGTCCGGAGTCCCGCAGTCGCTCGATGGCGATCGACAGCAGTGAGCCGGAGTCCGCTTGTGCCTCCCTCTCTGCCTCCGCGATGCGTGCCGCCTCCTCCGGTACGACGGGCGCGCTCCTGGCGGCGACCCACTCGCCGGTCCAGGGCACCACCTGGCTCGCGACGTGGGCCTGCGCCAGCGCTCCTGTCCGCTGCCGGTAGGTGCCAGAGACATAGGCGCCCCGGAAGCGGGTGAGCGGCTCGATGCCGCTCTTGAGATATCCGGCGCCCGGCTGCGAGGGCAGTTCGTAGGCGTCCGGGACACCGAGGACGCCGCGGCTCTCCATCGCGGAAAACGTCCGGAGGCCGATCCGGTACGAGAGGTGGCTCTCCAACTGGTGCATGCGGCCCTCGTCCAGCCGCTGCGAGGCGAGCAGCAGATGCACACCGAGCGACCGGCCCAGTCGGCCGATCATCACGAACAGATCCATGAATTCACGGTGCGCCGACAGGAGTTCACTGAATTCGTCGACCACGACGAACAGACTGGGCAGCGGTGCCAGCGGGGTCCCCGACGCGCGGGCCCTTTCGTACTCCAGCGCCGACGAGTAGTTGCCCGCGCTGCGCAGCAGTTCCTGACGGCGGATGAGCTCACCGTGCAGGGCGTCCTGCATACGGGAGACCAGCGCGGCCTCGTCCGCCAGGTTGGTGATCACCGCAGAGGTGTGCGGGAGCTGGTCAAGGCCCAGGAAGGTGGCGCCGCCCTTGAAGTCGACGAGCACGAAGTTGAGGGTCGCGGAGGAGTGGCTGAGCGCCAGAGCCAGGACCAGGGTCCGCAGCAGCTCGCTCTTGCCGGAGCCGGTGGCGCCGATGAGCATGCCATGCGGGCCCATGCCGTTCTCGGCCGACTCCTTGATGTCGAGCTCGATCGGGCGTCCGTCGGCCCCGACCGCGATCGGTACCCGCAGCCGCTGGGCCGCCGAGCCGCTGCGGCGCTCCCAATAGGCGGTCGGATCGTGACGGTGCAGATCGGTGATCCCCAGCAGCGAGGTCAGCTGGACATCGGTGGACAACGGCTGGGCCGACTCCACGGTCACGCCCGAACGCATCGGGGCCAGCACCGAAGCGAGGGCCCGGGCGCCGGCCGGGCCGAGCCGGTCGGCCCGGCCCAGCCGGGTGGTCGACTCCTTGCGGTTGCGATCGGTACGCACCAGGTTGACCTCGCCGTCCCGGACGTCGAGCCGCAGCGCCGTACGGCCGGGCCGCCAGGGCAGCTCACCGGAGAGGTCGAGAACAACGGCGTTGCGGAATCCGCGGCGGCCGAACTGATGGCCCGAGGGGATCTGGCCACCGTCCACGACGAAGACGGTGAACGGCTCGTCGGCGCTCGCGGGAGCACCGGCCTCGAACGGGGGCCGTTCGCCGAACTCCTCGCCCAACAGATCCTCCAGCTCACCCGCGGTTGCCGCGATGAGCCGGGTGGGGCCGGCCCCGTCCGTCTGGTGCGCGTGCAGCGTGTGCGGCAGCCACTTCACCCAGTCCCACTCCTCGCGCCGGTCAGCGGCGAGACAGAAGGCGATGGTGAGGTCCTGAGGGGAGTGCAGCACGGACAGCTGGGCGAGCAGGGCCCGGGCGGCCGGCAGGATCTCGTCGCGTTCGCCGCGGAAGAGGACGCGCGCCCAGGCGGGCAGGAAGATCGCGATGGGCTGCTCGGGAACGGCGGAGTACGCGTTCACGAACGCGCGCAGCGAGTGGGCGGTCAGCGGGTCCAGGTCCTCGACCGGCCTGGTCGCGGTGGTGGTCAGCCGCAGGGCGAGTCGCTGCTCGCCCACGGCGAGCCGTACCTCTCCGAAGTCCGTGTCCGAGGTGCGGCGTTCCCACAGTCTGCTGGTGCGGGCGAGCGACCAGAGGGCGGTGGGATCCGGGTGGCGCCAGGCCAGCGCCTGCTGCTGTTGGGCGACCGCGGCCCTGACCTTGCGCCGTGCGCCGCCGAGGTAGCGCAGATAGTCTCGGCGGGCGCCCTTGAGCTGCTGTTTGCGCTCGCTGCCGCTGCGCATGAGCTGACCGATGAGCATGGTGCCCATGGCGATCACCATGATGCCGACGACGAGATAGGTCATGGGGCTCGATGCCGAGCCGGGCCGCATGTAGAGCAGCATCATGGCGCCGGACATCATGGCCATCGGCAGATAAGTCATCATGCCCGCGCCGCCGCCAGGTACCGCCTCCGACATGACGGGTGGTTCCTGCAACGCCATCTCACCGTCGGGTATTTCGGGCCCCCGTCGCCGTGCGGGCCTGCGGAAGAAAACCACGCTCAACGGAACGTCTCCTTCGAGCTACAACACCTGGGGGATGCGGGAGGGACGGCGGGCGCGGTGTGACCACGCCGTACCGGGAATCCCGGTCTGCCGGGGGCCGGGAACATTGGGCTGCCGGAAGTAACACGGTGAGCCCATCGTGCGGGGTTCACCGGCCTGTTGACACAACAGTGTCACACCCATGAGATTATCAAGCACCGCCGGGGCGGACCGACAAGCTCTCGCGGAGCACTGCGTCTGTCCCCGGGCGCCGGCGCAGGCCGGCACACCAGCCTCCAGGCGGCAGAGTAGTGTGATTTATGGAGTCAACTATCCGAGGATTCCGCGTAGTCGGCAGGAATCCCCGGCATTGTTCCTGCGGCTCCGTGCGGTTCGCACGTGTCCGGACCTCGGCGAACTCCGGGCAGTCTCAAAGATCTCCGGGCATGCAGGTCACCCACCCCGCGAGCTGCCGACGCACCGTGTGCGGCGTCTCTCTCGAGTCCGGGCACCGCAGGCCGGAGGATCGCTGCACCCGGAGGTATCCGAGACCGGACAGCACACTATCGGAGAGGCTTGAAACAATGAGCATGAGCGAAGGCTCCGTGGTGGGGCTGTGCCGCCTTACCATCAGGGCCCCCGAGAAATCCCTTGACCTTGCCGTTCCCTCGGACATCCCCTTTGCCGACCTGCTGCCGGTCATCGTCGGTCAGGCCGGGGACGGCCTGGACGAGGCCGGCGTCGAGCACGGCGGATGGGTGCTCCAGCGTATTGGGGGTGATCCGCTGGACGGTGAGGGAACCCCGGACTCCCTCGAACTGCGCGACGGCACTGTCCTGCTGCTGCGCCCGCAGATTGAGGCGTTGCCGCCGGTTCGATACGACAACCTTGTGGACGCCGTCTCGACCACTGTCCGTGGTCTCCCATTCGCCTGGACGGCCACTATCAGCCGGTGGTCGCTGCGGCTGATGATGACTGCGGCACTCCTCGGTTGCCTGGCAATGATCGCGATGCCCGGTGACGTGGGGTCACGCATCATGCTGTCCGCGGGCGCCGCACTGCTGATCCTCGCCGGTGCGGGCGCCGCGGCCCGGGTCCTGGACGACCGGCCGGGCGGCGTACTGCTCGGCCTGGTGGCCACCGGGTTCCTCGTCCTGTGCGGAGTATTCGTGGTGGGCGATCCGCTCTCCTCCCCCCGAACGCACCAGGAGGCCGGCGCGCAGCTGCTGGCCGGATCGGTCGCGGGCGCGATTGGGGCCGTACTGGCGCTGACGGTCGTGGCGGCGTTCGCCGTCGTCTTCACGGCGGCGGCGGTGCTCTGCGTCGCCGGCGCCGTGGGCGGCATCCTGATGCTGTCGCTGGACATGTCCTCCTCCGACGCGGCCGCAGGTGTCGCGGCCGCCGCCGTCATCTTCGGCGCCTTCGTGCCGATGCTGTCGTTCTCCCTGTCAGGCCTGCGGCTGCCACCCTTGCCGACCAACGCCGAGCAGTTGGAGGAAGGCATCGAACCGCACTCGGGCGACGACATCGCAGGCCGTGCCAGCGCCACGGACCACTGGATCAGCGGCTTCTACCTGGCGGTCGGGGCCATCTGTGCCGCGTCCATGGCGGGCATGGCACGCCACCCGGACACCCCACAGATTGTCACCTCCGCACTACTGGCCCTACTGCTCGTGCTGCACGCCAGGAACCTCGGCACCGCCTGGCAGCGGCTCGCGCTGATCACCCCCGCGGCCCTGGGCATCCTGATGCTGGTCACCGCATACGCCAGGGACCACGGACCGGGTGCCCGGCTGCTGACCGGCGGCGTCCTGCTGCTGATCGCGGCGCTGCTGGCCGTCATGGGCTGGACGGTGCCGGGCCGTCGAATGCTGCCCCACTGGGGAAGGGCCGGGGACGTGCTGCAGTCGGTGACGGCCGTCGCGCTGCTCCCTACGGTTCTGTGGACGCTCGGCGTGTACCAGGCGCTCCGCGCCATCAACGGCTGAGCGGAAGGAGGAACAGAGCATGCAGACACGACGGGACCAGGTCCAGGCCCATCAGTTCGTGGTCTCCCGGTTGACCACCGGTCTGCTCCGGGCCGACCCGGACGACCCGGAGACTCCTACCCGGCGAACCACCAGGGGTGTCGTCATCGGCGCCGTCATCGGTGTTCTCATATCGATCGGCTTCCTGGTCTTCGGCCTCATCAGCCCCGGCGGTGCCACCACTTGGCGCAACGGCGGGACGCTGATCGTGGAGAAGGGCACCGGGACGCGCTATCTGTACGACGGCAGTCTGAGGCCGGTACGCAACTACGCTTCGGCACGCCTGCTCGTTGGCGCGGACATGAAGACCGACACCATCTCCGCCGCCTCGCTGGCCGGTACGCCGCACGGCAGTCCGGTGGGCATCGAAGGCGCCCCGGACGTCTTCCCGTCCACGGGCGATCTCAACTCCGGGCCGTGGGAGGTATGCGCGGGGACGCGGCCCACCGACTCCGGCGACCGTGAGACCACCACGTCCCTGGTCGTGGAATCCGAACGGCCCGGCATATCGGTCCAGGCGCACGAGGCGGTGCTGGTCCACGGGGACAAGAGCTACTTCCTGCTCTGGCACGGCAACCGCTTCAGGCTCGCCGAGGGCGGTGCCACCATGGACGCCATGGGCTATAGCGCGTCCGAACCGCTGGAGGTCTCCGCGACGTTCCTGGAATCGCTGCCCGCCGGTGCCGATCTCGCCGCGCCGGCCGTGAGCGGGCAGGGAGACAAGGGCCCGGAGCTGGACGGCAAGAAAGCCAGAGTCGGCCAGGTATTCCTGGTCAAGACACCGGGCTCGGCCGAGCAGTACTACCTCCTGCAACGAGCCGGACTCGTACCGATCAGCACGACACAGGCGGCCTTGGCGCTCAGCGGTCCCGGGGTCCGTGAGAAGGCCTACGCAGGCGGCACCCCGGCAGCGGTCACCATCTCGGCCGACGCACTCAACGGGGCGCTGGCGCCCAGGGATCCGAGCGGAGAGAGCCGCGGCGTGCAAGAGGCGGCCGCCGCGCTGCCGTCCACTCCGCCGAAGGTGCTGGAGGTCGGCGACGACCGCAACGCCTGTGTGCGCATTGCCTCCAACGGGGACGCGGGCACCGAAGTGAGCGTAGTACTGGTCGAGTCGGCGGTCCTCCGGGCGAGTGCGGTGCAGCCGGTGCCAGCGCTCGTGCGGGCCTGTCTCACTGTCGACTCCATCTCCGTGCCGCCCTCGGGCGGCAGCCTGGTCCGGGCGCTGAGCAGCGCGGGCGCTGCCCTGGGGGACACCACTTATCTGGTCACGGACACCGGAGTGAAATACCGAATACCGTCCAAGGACGCCGCGGCAGCACTGGGTTACGACCTGACCGCCGCCCAGGCGCTGCCGTCACCGCTGCTCAACATGGTGCCAACAGGTCCGGATCTGTCACCGGAAGCGGCGAAGGCTGGCCAAAGCGCGGCAGGAGGTGTACCGGATTGCGCGGGTAAGAGCAGTGCCGGAAAAAGATCGGCCACCTGAACCGCGCGGGTAAACCGGGCGCCTTCGCACCTTCCAGTCAATTCTGTCCTTGCAATTTCTGATATGTGGCGCCTACGCTCTTGCTGATTGGGCGGACTGGGTATTCCGACGCCTTCAGTAATGGCACCATTCCGATTCCAGGCAGATGTGAGCGGGATCCGACATATGAGCGGTATCGCTCCCACCGAAATCTGCCGTTCAAAAGGGAAGGTAAGTACATGAGCACCCCAGCTGGGCAGCAGCAGTCATCTACAGCTACATACAGCCAGGCGACCCAGGCATTGGAGGGCGCCAACACGGAGATGAGCACCATCCAGGGGCAGGTTGAGCAGGCGAAGGCCGTTCTGCAGACCAACTACCAGGGCCCGGACGGCCATGCGTACGCCCAGGTCATGGACACCTGGCTGGCCGAGGTGGATCGCATCAAGCACACCTGTAATGCGATGGAGCACCAACTCCAAAACTCCATGCAGTCGTCCAACACGACCCAGGCGACAAACGAGCAAGCGGTCGCCAACCAGGGAAAGATGACCGTGTTCGGCAGTGCCGCTGAGAGCGGTGCCTATTCGGCGATGACCGGATAAGCGATCTGCCTCCACGGCACAGTCAGGAACTGTCCGCACCCCTCCATCCGCATGAACTTTCTAGGAGAGCCTCATGGGCGCTGCTGAAGACGGCATCTACATCAACCACGGCCAAACGACCCATTTCTCCGAAGACATGATGGCCCAGACCAAGGCCATCGGAAGCGTCATCGACAGGCTTGAGGGCAATCTTGCCCCGATCGTGAACAGCTGGCTCGGCCCGGACCGCGATGTGTACTTCGAGAAGGTCCAGCCCGCTTGGAACGCCGAAGTGCAGGCTCTGAGCACCATCCTGCAGAGCCACGCCACCACCCTGGAAAACATCTCGGACAACTACAAGCAGACGGTGACCCAGAACGCGCAGGGCTTCGAAGAGATCAAGTTCTGACATTACGTAGTTACCCCTGCGCTACCTGAGAGCGCAGGGGCGGCGACGTTGTCCTCATGACGCAGCGACAAAGGGGATGCGATGGCTGACCTGACAAAACTGGATGCGCCTGCTCTCCAGGCCTTCGTCGACGAAGACGTCCACAAGTTCAAGACCGATATCGTCACACTCCGCACGACGAATGAGGGCCGGAAGTCCCTGTACGACCTCGCGGCCACGTCGCTCCCGCTCTTGATCGGTCCGATGTCCGAAGACGGTGACTCCGGCGGTAAGAATGTGGTCAGCAACACGGTGACCGCGGCCAAGAATATCGACGTGGTACTGAATCGGCACTCGACCGCCATCGACGATCTGGAGCGAAATCTCCGGGACGTCATCACCACCATGCTCAAGACGCAGAGCGACAACCTTGCGGACGTCGACGGTCAGAAGTTTCTCACCGCCATCGCCGACTACAGCGGAGACATGGCCGGAGGCAGTTCGAGCGCGAATCCGCCCCCTTCGGCCAGTTGACGCGGGCATGTTCGCAGCAGGTACCACCGTAATGCTTGTATCCCCCTGAGGGCGTGGGCCCACCGACCCCCCCTCGGGGCGCCCCCGCCCTGCCGGTAGTGCAGTTGGTGCCCCCCCCAAGGGCGGGTGTAAATGGGAAAAACAACACCACCGGGTG
>NZ_JBICXE010000063.1:0-28695 GCF_043200155.1 Streptomyces sp. NPDC048473 | reverse complement strand
GCTCTCCCAGGCCCCTTACCGCACAACGGACATGACGCCACGTCACTCACGAGACCGGCGAACCGGACCAATCCCAATCACGCAATGCCCCTGGGTGTCCCCCTCCGGCTCATCCCGCCAGCCACGAACCCACCGCCGGAGGCCGCCGAGTGACCGCTCCAGCAACCGAAGCGACCGAGGGCGACGAGTTCGTTGACGCCGAGCTGGTCGACGACGACGCGCCGATCCGGCTGCTGCCCGCCGTCGTCGCCGGGGCTGTTCCCGCGTACCGCATCACCCGGGACACGCTGCTCGTCGAAGGGGAGCTGCCGCCGCGCGTCGACGAGCAACCAGCCTTCACCGGGCGGGACTTCACCGTCCCCCCGTCGGCCAAGCGCCGGGCCGAGGAGCGCGGCACGCGGAACACCCGCGTCAACCGCGACACCACACGGGACCGCTTCGAGGAGTGGTGCGTCAAGGAGGGTCGGATCGCCCGGCCGGCCACCACCACGGCGAACGTCGTCGCCTACTTCGACCACTTGATGGAGAGCGGCAAGAAGGACGGGAGCCAGTACAGCCCGGACAGCCTGCTCGCCTACCTCTCCCGCATTGTCACCTGGTACCCCGCGGGCGAGCGGCCCGACGGCTCCCTCGTCCGGCAGATGATCGAGGACTACCGCCTGGAGGAGTACATCCCGGCCGGCGGGGAGCGGGACCAGGCCGCGGGCCTCACCCTCTTCTATCTGGTCCAGGTACTCGACAAGATCGACGAGAGCACGCGGATCGGCCGCCGGGACGCAGCCCTCCTGGCCGTCACCTACGGCAAGCTGTCCCGCGGTATCGAGGTCGCCGACCTTCTCGTGAAGAACCTCCGCGTCACTGACGACGGCGTGTGGGCCTACACCGCGAAGTCCAAGACCCGCCGCGATGGTGAGGGCAGGTGGCGGTTCATCCGCGACCGGGCCGACCTGCAGATCGTCCGTCGCGTACGGGCCTGGCTCGGCAACCTGCGCGAGCTCGGCGCCGACAACCCGACCCTTCCGCTCTTCCGCGCCCTGTCGACGACCGGCAACCTGAAGGGCCGCGACAACGCCACGGTGCGCGGCCTGCACCTGTCCGGCAGGGCGATCAACGAGATCGTGAAGAAGCGCGCGGCCGCCGCCGGGGTGACCTACATCAACGGCCTGAAGGTGACGAGCCACTCCCTGCGCGCCGGCCCGAACACCGACATGAAGCGCGCCAAGGTGCCCCTCGCCGACCGGCGCGAGGCAGGCGACTGGGGCGAGAAATCTCCGCTGCCCGACTCCCGCTACAACCGGCCGGACGACACCGTCGACGCCACCGAGACCGATCCACTGGACGCCGTTCCGCTCTTCGGCAGGTTCAAGGAGGACACTGCCAAGCCGTAAAGATGCAGGTCAAGGCGGGGTGTATGCGTAGACGCATACACAGGTGCATACTGACGGCATGGCTGACACCAGCGTACGAATCACCACGGACACGAGGGACCGCCTCGCGGCTCTCGCCAAGGCCCGCGGCATGAGCCTCGCCGCCTACCTCGACGACCTATCCCACCAGGAGGAGCACCAGGCGCTGCTCGGTCGAGCGACCGCCTCGTTCGACGCCGCGCTCGGCCGTCCGGGCTTCGTCGACGCCTTCGACACAGCTTTCGGCGGCCTCCCCGACGCGCCCGCCAGTGGTCAGGCGGCCTGACCTTGGAACTGCTCATCGACGTCCGGTGGCTCCTCGACCGGCAAGAGCGCGTGCTCGGTAAACACCTGCAGGTCCGCGACTACTCAGGGCTGGTCGCGGCCGTCGCCCGGCATCGCGTCAACACGCCCCACCTGGACATGACCGACCCCGATGCCTACTGGCGAGCCGCGGCCCTGCTCGACACGATTGTGCTGACGCGGCCGCTGCCCGCCCGGAACGAGCTGTACGGGTACGCGGTCGCCGTGGCGTACATCGAGGCCTCCGGCAAGACCGCCAATGCGAGCCAAGCCCAGTGGGTCCAACTGATCGAGGACATCAAGGCTCTGCGGCTCGACACCTTCGACATCGCCGATCGTCTGAGGTCCTGGCGAGCACCGTGATAGTCCGTCGGCCCGCGACGGCTACATGATCCCTTTCCAGTTCCATGGGCGCGGTCCGCAGCGACCGCGCAGGCAGTCGACTCGGTGCTGGGCCTGTCCGATCCAGTCGGCATTGCTTGCCGCATGCTGCGCGGCGTAGGTCGCCATCCGCAGCTCGCGAGCGCCCGCCAGGATCGGGTATCCGGCCCACTCCGTAACGTCGAGACCGTACGTCGCACAGAACTCGCCGTATTCCGGGACGGTGACCGCTCCGGTCGTCGTCCTTCGCACCGCGGTCGACACGAGGTCCCATTCCGGCGGCCCGACGGAGAACCGCTCCAGGTCCATCATCAGTGGACCGCTGCTCGTGCGGACAAGATTGCCGGGCCAGGCGTCCCCGTGCACGGCTCGGTCCCGAAGCCCGGTCGGCCGTTCGGCCCATGCCGCCGCGAGGTCCGAGTGGAGCCCGCGGAGCCACGTCCTGTCGTCGTCAGGGATCGTGGTGGCCGCGTCCAGCCGCTCGGCGATCCTGACGAAGGGATCGAGGTACCCCAGCTCAATGTCCGGCTTGGGCAGTGCGTGCAGCTGCAGGAGCAGCCGGGCGAGGTCTCGGGGCGTGCCGTGCTCGTGGGGTGGGAGTTCCTTCCAGAACGTCACGGGCCGGCCGCCTGCTTTCACTGGCTGGTCCACGTCGATTAGACGCACGGCTGGGATGTCCTTCTGCGCGAGCCAGCGTGCGACGCGTACTTCGCGCTCCGCCGTCGCGCTCTGGCCCGGCCGTGCGATCCGCACGATCACCCCTCCGGGGAGCCGCCATATCTGGTTCTCGGCCAGGCGTACGGCCTCTGCCCCAGCAGGGTCCAAGCCGACTGTGGAGCAGGCCTGTTCCAGGGCATGGCGGGCGGGTGCGGCTGCCGAAGTTGTCATGCCGAGACCGTAGCGGCGATCCGTTCGCGCAAGCCCGCGGCTTCCTGGACCTTCTGGTGCTTGGCTGCGAAGTGCCCGAGCTGCCGCAGGTCGTCAGCTGCTCGACGGGAGGTGAGCCGGCCGACCTCGTCCAGGGCGTCATGCCCGATCGCTGCCGCCTGCCGCGGATCGCCCTTGGCCATGACCAGGGCAGCCAGCTTGGTGCGGGAGATCGCGCGGGACCGCTTGAAGGAATCCGAGTGTCCCTTCACCGCAGTGTCGAAGCGACGGGCCGCTCTGCCCGGGTCCTGCCCGGAGAGGATGGCCAGATCAAACAGGGCGTGGGCGGTGTCTCCGTTGTGCTGTGCCGCATCGTAGTAGGCCATCCACGGCGGGTCTTCCGAAGGGCAGGCCCGGGTCAAGAGAGCCGATCACGCCCAACCGCCTTGCAAGCGGGGACTGGTCAAGGCGAGCCAGGAGTTTCCGCTCCGGTCGGCGTTCTCAGGTGCAGAACCCGAGCAAGTAACTCAGGGAACCCCCAGAACAAAGAGTGGGGACTTCAGCGAGCCTCATCAACGACGACCATCCGTAATTCCCCCGCGGCCGTTACCGATACCGGGCCAGCACGATCCCCAGCCCATGGCAGCCTGCGAACCCCGCCTGACGGCAGAAACCGTGGAGAGCTCGTTGCGCTGAGAGGCGCACGGCGGGTTCGGCGAGAGGTCCGGAGAAACGGACCGGGAGCAATCCCGGCACCGCGCTCCGGGCCTACTCAGCGGAGGTTGCACGCTGGCGGCGCGGCGGCGGTCCGGGGCGTTCGTCCAGGACTTGGGCAGATACAGCTCCCTGCC
Source organism: Streptomyces sp. NPDC048473 (assembly GCF_043200155.1). NCBI lineage: Bacteria > Bacillati > Actinomycetota > Actinomycetes > Kitasatosporales > Streptomycetaceae > Streptomyces > Streptomyces sp. NPDC048473. The sequence continues at coordinate 24,887 of NZ_JBICXE010000063.1, read as the reverse complement.
CACCAGCGCGCGGCCCGTGGTCGAGGCTGGCGTAGTACCACTGTCCCGACCAGGGCTGCCAGTACCGGGTTGACGCTCATGAAAAGCCCGAAGAAGCGGGTGGGAACGCGTCGCGGCGCGAGCAGGTCGGCCAGGAACGGAACAGCGGAGGAGAGCACCCCCGGCGGTCAGGGCGCCGGACGGGGCGACGGGTGTGGGCGGCCGGTGCCACAGCGCCGGCGCGCCGACCGGCAGGTACGGCAGACACTCGGGTGGCGCAGGCTCGATGGCAGCCTGGTGCGGGCCGGTCATGCGGTGACGAGGGTCATGACGAGCCCGTCGTAGCCCTTGGAGCCCACCGTCTGAAGCGCGGTGGCCGTCAGTCGGGGGTGGCCGCCGTCGGTTGAGCGGCCGCGTAAGCCGGGACAGTGTCATGGCCGGGATCTGTGTATCGCGGAGAACGCCATGAAGGAGAGCGGAATGAGCGCGACCACCAGCACGGAGACCGATGGCAACGCGGCGTACGGGCACAAGGCCTTCAAATGGTCCAGGAGCGGTGTCATTCGTCAAAGGTGCCGTTCCCTCCGGGAGCACCCGAGGCAACCAAGGGGGCCGACGCAAGCCGTGGCATGTGCGCGTGGCCGAACGTGATTGACCGATTACGGATGGTGACATCTCTCCATCCTGGCTGTTTTTGGTCCCTTGACCTATATTTGGTGTCATGAATGACGAACTCGTTTTTGACGCCGACGGACCTGTGCTCCTGGTCGGCGGATACGGCACGGTCGGCGCGGAGCTGGCACGGATGGCGGCCCCGTCGTGGCCGCTGGTACTGACGGGGCGCACCGTGCAGCGCGGACAGCGACTGGCGGACGAGACGGGCGCGGAGCTACGCACCTGGGACCTAACGGACCCGGCACCGTTCCGGGCGGGGGTCAGCGCGGTTGTCACGGTGGTCAACGATCCGGACGACCGGGTGCTGCGCGCCGCGATCAGCGGCGGAGTGCCGTTCGTGGACGTCACCCGCTGGACCGCGCGGTTGCAGCGCGCGGCCACCGTCGCGGCACTGGCAGGCCCGACCGCACCGGTACTGCTGTCCTCCGCGTGGATGGGAGGTGTGACCAGCCTTGTCGCCGCCTATCTCAGCGACCGGCTCGGCGGCGTGGACACGGTCGACGTGGCGATCCGCTGGGACCTCAGCGACCGGGCGGGCGCGGACTCGGTGGAATTCATGGACCGCCTCGGACTGGACTACGAGGTGGTGCAGGACGGGCAGCGGCACACCGTCATGCCGCTGAGCGACGCCAGCCGCGTACGCATCGGGGAGACGCTCACCCGGGTCGCCAGGATCGACACCCCCGAGCAGTTCACTCTCCCCCTCACCCTCGCGGCCAAGACTGCAACCACCCGGATCGGCTTCAGCTCGTCCGCGTCCACGGCGGCCCTGCTGGCCGCCAAGCGGCTCGGGTTCTTCCGCTGGGGCCGCGGCGAGTGCTTCACCGGTGCGCGCCGCGGATTGTTGTACGCACCCGGCGAGGGAGGCACGGCTCAGCTCCGCATCGACGTCACCCGCGGGAGCGACATCCTCTCCGCGACCGTGACCGATCCGGCCGGGCAGGCCCATCTGACCGCCCTGGGCGCCCTGATGGGGCTGCGCCGGGTACGCGGCGATGACGGCGCCCCCGCACCGAGTGGTGTGGTCTTCCCCGAACAGCTCCCGAGCCCGCAGAGCGTGCCGTCGGACTTCGCTGCGCAGGGCGTCGACCTGGTTGTGCACAGGGCTGTGCGCGACGAACACGCCGAGGACAGGGCGGCATGAGCGATCGGTCCCCAGGGCAGGAGAAGCGCACCGCAACCACGAGCAAGGGCGCCCAGCGGCGTGCTGTGATCCTGGACGCCGCCGAGAAGATCCTCTTTGAGTCCGGGTACGGTGAGCTGACCATGCGGGCGGTGGCGGTCGCGGCACAAGCGCGTCTGGGGCACGTGCAGTACTACTTCCCCTCCCGCACGGAGTTGATCGCTGCCGTCCTGCGTCGCACCCTGGACCGTTCGCTCGACAGGCTGGGCCCGTTGTTCGCCGACGCCGCCACGCACACTCCGCCGGATGCGGAGGGGCTGGTCTGTCAGCTTCTGGCCGAGCATGATGATCCGCAACTAGTACGGGTCTACGCCGAGTTGTGGGCACTGGCGGGCCGTGACGAAGCCGTCGCGGCGGTCCTGCGCACCTTCTACGGCGATTACCAGGACCATGTGGCCAGGTTTCTCCGTGCCCGCAACCCCGCTCTCCTCGACACCGTTTGCCAGGCACGGGCAAGCGTTTTCACCGTGCTGATCGAAGGAGCGGCGCTCTTCCGTTCCGGCATCACCGCCCACCGCACCGAGGCCGCCGACGCGGAACTCATCACCACGGCCACTGCTCTGCTCGGCTGACGGCGCCGGTGGAAGAGCGGAGTGGTACTGGCGTGGGATGGCCCGACCGCCTTCACGGACCGGGTGAATGTTCGTGCCGGTACCACTTCGCCGTGTGCCCAGTAGGGTCACGTACGGCTCGATCGCGCTGACGCGTGCAGCCGGCAGAAGGGCGCGGGAAGCGAGCCAGGTCTCACCGCCTCGGCAGTGTCCTGGTGTCCGAGCAGTCCAAGTCCCTGGGGCGACGTCCGTCGAGCGGAGGTGAGAGACAGGCCTTGCCCGGGGGTTAACCCAAGGCCGGGTAGTTAACGTTTTCGCAGGTCATGCAAGAGGGCCTGGGGACCATGGTGTTGCGGCGTAGAGGCCGGGGCCGAGTTTGTGGATGAGGCCGCTGACGGCCCACCGGGTCAGTTGTCTGTACATGGTCTCCAGGGTGACGTCACCGAAGCGGTCGGCGATTTCACGGGGCTGCCACAGGCGCGTGGGTTCTTCCTGGAGCAGGGCCAGGATGCGGTGTCGGCGCCGTGCGGCGGGGGCGGCGTGCCGGTCGTCCCGGGAGGCTGTGGGCGGCACGGGTGACTGATCCACGGGTTCGAGGATGGTGACGTCGAGGTGGGTGACGGTTCGGCTGGTGTCGGGCCGGCCGTCGGCGTGGCGCTCGCTGTATCGGGACATCGGCGATTTGACCTCGCGGGTGCTGAGCCGTTGCCGCCGGGGAGGGAGCAGGCCAGTGAGGATCTGGCGGCCGATCGTCCCGAGGAGAGCGTCTCGATCGGCGTCCGCGGTGACGATGCCGGTGGCCTGGATCACTTGGTCCCGGGCGGTGTGGAGCGCGATGCTGAAAGAGCAGCGGTCCGGGTCGGTGCCGGGGAGGGACTCGGCGGCGTCGACCATCACCGTGCGCAGGGCCTGGTAGAGCGTGAGCAGGGACCACATCTCCTGCTCGATGCCTGTCGGGTTACCCGAGCGCAAGTTGCGCCCGTTCATGATCGTGTGGCGGAGCGCGTAGTACGCGGATTCGTGTTCCCACCGCTGGTGATAGAGGCCCACCAGCGCAGTGGCGGGGTAGCGGCGGGCGTCGGTCAAGGTCGTGACCAATCGGTAGGACCCGGTAAAGGTCGTGCCGTCCGCGCAGGTCACGGCGATCTGAGCGTCGATGACCCGTACTTTCACGGTGCCGATCACCGACAGGTAGGAGCCATCGGCGAGGCGGGTGAGAACCGGCGTGCGCCGGTTGCTGCGGAGCCGGCCCAGGACCTGGGCGCCGGTCTCGGTCACCTTCGCGAGGAAGGCGTTGCTGTCGATTCCCTTGTCCCACAGCACCAGCATGTGCGGCCGCAGCAGATGCAGCAGTCGGCCGGCGTAGCTTGTCTCGCCCTCGGCGGTGGGGCCGAACACCGCGCCGACCAGGGCCCGGGTGCCGGTCTCGATCAGCGTCATCAACTCCAGCGTCGGGTAGCCATGATGGGAAGTCCTGCCTAGCCAGGCCCGGTTCCGCTCCGAATCGGGAACCCTCAGCGAACTGCAGCCGTCGAACGACACCGTCCGGTACGGACCGAAACGCACCCCTGGGGTCGTCGGCTGGGCCAGTGGCCCGGCCAGCACCTCGAACAACGCCCGCACCGGCGCGCTACCGAGTCTCCGGCGCAGGTCACGCAACGCTTTCGCCGATGGACAGACCACCGGCATCCCGGACAGGCCGGCGGTCAGCTTGGCCCAGACGAGCCGGTAGCCGACCTCGGGGAACAGGCACATCGCGAGCAGGAAGTAGACCCCGACCCGCGACGGAAGATCACGCAGCCTCCGCTGCACCGTCCGAGTCTCCGCAAGGACCGCGTCCACGAGCTCGAATGGCACGACGGCGGTCAGCTCCCCCAGATGGCCGGGCGCGAACCGGCCCGCTGCCACGGTGACCGTTCGGGTGATGGCCGTCAGGGCAGACGGCAGGACACAATGGCGGGGCAACGGAGCTCCTTCGGGACAAGCTGTCTTGGTCGACTGCCTGTACCAACGAGCTCCGTTGTTCTGCGTCGGAAATCCTTCAACTGGCTTGCGTGACCTGCGAAAACGTTAACTACCCGGCCTTGGGGGTTAACCCTTGATCGTGGACACTCGAGACAGTAGATCTTGAGGATCTGAGAACAGACATGGCCTTAACCTCGGCGGGTAGTGCTTCATCACCACGAACGCCTGATCCACGACTTGACGCCGGCCAACGATGATGCCGCTGGACACTCCGACGAGCGCGCCTATTGCCGCTATCGCGGCAGCGACGATTGTTGCCACCTCACCTGTCATGGGCACACTCTGCACGGTCTCCGCAGTCCGCGTAGAGGCCGCGGATTGGACCCGCCCCGATACGGATGGAACAGCGCTGGGAGTATGACGGTGTTCGCAGAGTCTCTGCCTCCGGGCCACGCGATCAAGGAGAGAGTGATGGTCGAGCAAGATCGATCGCTGGGCCGCTATGTCACCGAGTTCCGAGCCTTGGCTGAGGGACGAACAGCACCGGAGGATTGGCTTGCCTGGTGGGCGCAGCACGGACAGGAGGTAGAGGAGCTCAGTTCGCGTGGCGTTTTCCTTCGCCTCAAGCCTAACTTGATCTTTAACCTCGAGGGTCGAACGACTCCTCGTACTTGATCACTCGGAGTGGTAACTGCCGTACATGCAGGCGGCCTTCGACTGAGCATGTGATCCGACCAAGGAACACACAACGCCCAGCACGAAGGCCGTGGGGATGAGTCTGCTGCATCACGTCGTCCGGCAGGATCCGTTTGCGGAACTGTCACACTTCCGGGGTGAGCTCTACTCCTGTCTGACCAGACGTGCGGACGCATTGTTCGAACTCGCGGACGCGGTGCTGTGTGCAGACGGTCCGGTCCGGTCGCTGGTCGAATTGTCGCTGGTCGGCGAACACCGGCGCGGGCACGGCGGGCTCTACGACGCCCTGGCCGCGGGCCGGGTCGATGTCGCCCGGCTGAGACGAGCCCTGGCCACGGTGCCGCTGCCCCGGGCGGCGGACGGCCGGCTGGTCCTGGCCGCCGACCTCACCTGCTGGCTGCGGCCCAGCGCCCACACCTCACCGCAGCGGATCCTGTGCCACACCTACGGGCGGGGCAAGGACCAGCACATTCCCGTTCCCGGCTGGCCCTATTCAGTGATCTGCGCGCTCGAGACGGGACGCACTTCCTGGACCGCACCGCTGGACGTACTGCGTCTGGAGCCGGGCGACGATGCCGCCACCGTCACCGCCGGGCAGATGCGTGAACTGGTCGAGCGGCTGATCACGGCCGGGCAGTGGAAGGACGGCGACCCGGACATCCTGATCGTGGTGGACGTCGGCTACGACGTGCCCCGTCTGGCCTTCCTGCTGAAGGATCTGCCGGTGCAGGTGCTGGGCCGGATGCGCTCGGACCGCGTCCTGCGCCGGGCAGCACCGTCCCGAGAGCCCGGCACCCGGGGCCGTCCGCCCCGCCACGGCGGCGAGTTCGTCTTCGGTGACCCGGCCACCTGGGGCACACCCGACGCGGCAACAGTGACCCAGACCCGTCTCTACGGCACCGCCACCGCCCGGGCCTGGAACCGCCTCCATCCAAGGCAGACCCACCGCTCCGCCTGGACCGCCCAGCTCGGCACCCTTCCGGGTCTTGATGATCTCCATCAAACCCGGGGCGGTTCACCTCCGCACGGCTGGACTTCACAATCTTGATGATCCAGCACCGGAACCCGTTCCCACGCGCCGCTCTTCGGTAACGATCGGCCCCTGCTGATCCAAGGGCCGTCCACTCCGCCGGTCCTCGTTGCGGACGTTGTCCGCGACGAGGACACCCAGGTCACAGCCCTGACCATCTCGGCGGCTCAAGATAATGACCATTTATGCGAGGGACTGGGCGTGCCTGCCCGCCGCCGAGGTGGAACCGGTGTGAGATCGAATGCGGGCAGTGCCCGCGGTCAGGCTGGGACATTCGCATGAGCGGAGGCAAGGATGCTTGGTGACCCGTTCGGGCTGGCCGAGGTGCTCGCCGCTGCGGAGGACGCGGCACCGGGGGCGTCTCTCGCTGTGGTGGCGCGCAATCTACGCGACCGGTTCGACGCGCGGGCGGTGTCGTTCCTGTTCGTCGGCGTCGCTGGCCGGCAGATGGTGCGGGTCGACGAGGGTATCGCCCCGCGGGCCGGCCTCGACGCCGATCAGATCCAGCTGGCCGGCAGCGTCTACGACCAGGTGCTGCGCACCCAGGAGCTGGTGCAGGCCCCCGACGCCGGGTACGGAAAGCGGGTGTTCGCCCCGGTGACCAACCGCGGTGACACCATCGGCGTCCTGGAGTTGTCCCTGCCGCACGTCAGCCAGGAGATCCTGGACGAGGTTGGCGAGGCCGCGCACGCGCTGGCGTACATCATCGTCACCGACCGCCGCTTCACCGACCTCTACCGGTGGGGTCAGCGCGCTACCCCTCTCAGCCTGGCCGCCGAGATCCAGCGCCAGCTCCTGCCCGACGCGCCCTCCTGCGAAGCCGCACAGTTCGTGCTCGCCGCGTGCCTGGTCCCGGCCGACGACGCCGCCGGGGACACCTACGACTACGCCCTCGACCACGACACCCTGCATCTTTCCGTCACCGATGCCATGGGCCACGACGTCGACGCCGCACTCATGGCCACCCTCCTGGTCAACGCCTCGCGCGGCGCTCGTCGCGACGGCGCCAGCCTGACCGAGCAGGCCCGCCGGATCCACCAGGCTCTCCTCGACCACGGCCACCACACCATGGCCACCGGACAGCTCCTGCGCATCGCCCTGGACGGGACCGGCGCACAGCTCGTCAACGCCGGACACCCCTGGCCGCTGCTCCTGCGCGACGGCACGGTGAACGAGGTGCGCCTGGACGTCGACCTGCTCTTCGGCGCCCCCGGACCCACCCCGTACCACGTACAGTTCCTCGACCTGCGCCCCGGCGACCGGCTCCTGCTCCACAGCGACGGCATGCAGGAACGACAAGCCGAGTCCGTCGACCTGCCCGGCCTCATGCGCGAGACCGCCTTCGAACATCCCCGCGAGGTCGTGCGCGTCCTGGCAGCAGCGGTTACCGACGCCTGCGGCGGCCACCTGCCCGACGACGCCACGGTGCTGTGCCTCGACTGGCACGGCCCCTACCACGACGGCCGCCACGCCCACGCCGGAGCCGGCCGATAAGCACTTCCCCGTGTCCATCCGGAGACCGCTGCCGGGAAGAGGTCATTCCTCTCCACCGTCCGCGTCGCCATCGCCGGCCGCGGCCGGGCCGCGCAGGGGGCGCAGGCCGTCTCGGATGCGCTGGCCCTCAGCCGTCTTCCCCTTCGTCCTCGATGGCATAGGGGTCGCGGAAGGGCCGCAGGCCCTGGCCGGGTCCGCTGGCCTTGATGTTGAACAGGTAGCGGCCCAGGATCTCCCTACGGCGAGGTGCGGCTCAACATGGGCAGCCGCCTCCAGCTCGCCCACCCCGTCCCCCAGGAACCGGCCCCCGAGCCGGAGCCGGCTGCCGCGTGACGATCAGTGGGGCCCGAGGCAGTTCGGGTCAGCGCAGGCCGCGGCCAGGTCACGCGTGCGGTCCGACGGCGGCGAGTCGAGCCATTCGGCCCGCCGCACCTGGAGCCTGGTCACGTCTGAGGCAATGTCCGGCAGATCCGCCCGCAGCCGCGCGGCCCACTGCTCGGTCAGCGCCTGGCCGTTGACGTACAGCTCGCCATCTCGGCCGCCTACCGCGACCAGCACCCCGCGCTGCGAGGGGATGACCATCGCACCGACGCCCTCCGCGACCTTCCCGGCCCGGATCAGGGCATCGGTCGCCCGCCGGGCCCGGCTCGTGGCGTCCGGGTCGAGCCTGACGACGCCGTCCTCGGGCCCACCATCCAGCCCGCAGCCGGCCGCCTGGTTGTTCTCGTAGAAGGTCACCATCCGGGCCAAAAACGGCATCTCGCCCCGCAGCCGCTCAGCGACCGACGGCGTCAGCCGCTCACCGTTGACGAGGATCTGGCCGCTCTTGCCGACCGCCGCGGACAGCACCTTGCCGTCCGGGGTGAAGTGGTACTTCGTCTCCGCGCCGCTCTCCATCAGGCCGGCGTCGACCGCCCGGGCCACGCATGCCCCAGACGTCTGATTCCTCCGCGTCGGCGTCCCCCTCACCTCAACGGCACGAGAGCCGGTGTAGGTACTCCGGCATCCGGGGGATCAACGCGGCACCCTCGATCCGAAAGCTACTGGCGGGTTACTTGTCACCTGGTTCGCCGCTCGTTAACGGCACCCCCCCCCTTGGGATACCCGGCGAGTACATTCCCGTCAGCCTGCAGGACCGTACGCGCCTGTACCGAAGCGTGCTGGCGGCCTTCGCCGAACAGGGCCGACGGATCCTGGTCGTCGTCGACAACGCCTCCACCGCCGAGCAGGCCCTCCCACTGCTGCCCAGCGACGGCACCACCGTCGCCCTGCTCACCTCTCGCCACACTCTCGATGTCGGAGCCCGTCTGCACGACCTGGACATCCTCGATAAACCCGCCTCCATCGAGCTGCTCCGCGACGCCCTGCAGCAGGCCCGTGGCAGTGCCGACAACCGTGTGGACGGCGATCCCGAAGCGGCTGCTGCGGTTGTCCAGCTATGCGCGGGCCTACCGTTGGCGCTGCGTATCGCCGCCGGCCTGCTCGCCGACGCCCCCACCCGCCCGCTGGCTTCTCTGGCCCGCGCCTTGGAGACGGAGCATTCCCGGCTGGACCGGTTACATCGTGAGGACCGCGCGGTGCGGGCTGCCTTCGACCTGTCATACCAGCACCTCGACGCCCTGCACGCTCGGCTGTTTCGGCTGCTGCCGCTCAACCCCGGCCCAGACCTCTCCACCGAAGCCGCCGCTCACCTCGCCGATGCGGATCAGTTCCAGGTCGAGGAGCTGTTGCAGGATCTGGCCCGTGCCCACCTGATCGAACCCGGACATGTCTGGAGCCGCTGGCGGCTGCACGACCTGGTCCGCCTCTACGCCGACGAGCGTGCCGCGGAGGGTACGGACCCTAGCTGGCGCGACGCAGCTCGGACCCGACTGCTGGAGCATTACGCAACCACCACGAAAGCCGCTGATGGCCACCTGCGGGCCCTACCCGGTCAACCCGTGCCCAAGGCGTTCACCGGACGTGAGGAGGCCCTGACCTGGCTGGACGCCGAACGCGCGAACCTCGTCAGCGCCGTCACCATCGCAAATGGGACCGGACACCCGGACATCGCCGGCCGGCTCCCACCCTCTCTCGTTGAATACCTGAGGTGGCGAAGGTATTTCGACGATTGGATCACCACGAGTACCATCCACCGCGACACTGCTCATGTCGCCTGTGACGACCGCCAAGAAGCCGCCGCGTGGAACAACCTCGGCACCGCCTTCTGGGAGGTGCGCCGCTTCGACGACGCCATCACTGCCCTGGAACACGCCCGCGACCTGTTCCGGAAAACCCGTGACCGCTCCTTTGAAGCCAGCGCGTGGAACAACCTCGGCCTTGCACTCCGGGAGGTGCGCCGCTTCGAGGACGCCATCACTGCCCACAGCCAGGCCCGCGACATCCACCACAGCCTGAAGGACCGCCACCAGGAAGCGATGGCCTCGAATAGCCTCGGCCTCGCATTCCAGGATGTGGGCCGATTCACTGAAGCCATCGGAGCCCACACGCAGGCCCGCAAGCTATTTGAACTCGCGGACGACCGTCACGGTGTAGCTAACCCCGGCTATTCAGCGGAATTGGATGAGTTGATGCCCTGACAGCAGAAAGGTGCCGCTGACCTGCAAGGATGCGACTGTCGAGGAAGCATCGGGTGCAGGAGTCAGGACACCTTTCTGGTGAGCGAGCGTACAGGGTGGGACCGTGGGCTGTCTGTGACGGCCGACGGGAAGGGGCTGGTCGGGCATGCCGGAGCGGTGCTGCTGCGGAAGCTGGCGGACCGGATCGGTCTGGCACGCGGGCTCGCCGGGGTGCCGCCAACGAGCACGGCGGCCGGCTGGCGGGAACGGGCCGCCGTACTCGTTCAGCTGGCGGTCACGATCGTGCTCGGAGCCTGCTGGAGGCCGAGCAACTCCAACTGCACCACCAGGGCTTGTTCGGGCCCGCCGTCTCGGACTCGACCACGCGCCGGGTGCTGGCCGGGCTCGACGAACAGATGCTGACGCGGATCGCGAAGGTGCGCCGGCGGGTACGCCGCCACGTGTGGATGCTGTTGCGCCTGCGGCCCGGCGGCTTCCCGTGGCTCACGGTGGCCGGACGCACCCTGACGGGCTGGATCGTCGTGGACCTGGATGCCACGGTCATCACGAGCGCGTCCAGGAAGGAAGGAGCCGCGGGCACGTTCAAGGGTACGTTCGGGTTCCATCCGCTGGGCGGCTGGTGCGCGAACACCGGCGAGAGTCTCGCGATGGAACTGCGCCCGGGCAACGCGGGGGCAAACACCGTCGAGGACCACCTGCGGGTGCTGGTCGCCTGCCTGGAGCAGATCCCCCACTCCTCGCAGTCCAAGTTGCTGATCCGCGTCGACGGTGCGGGCGCCACGCATGGCCTGCTTCAGTACCTCGAAGCGTTGAACACCACGCGGCGCACAGTCCGTTACACCGTCGGCTGGAAGATCACCGAGGAGGACGAAGCCGCGATCGCCCGGATTCCTGAGAAAGCGTGGGAGACCGCGCTGACACAGGACGGCGCACTGCAAGCGGGCTATCACATCGCGGAGTTGACCAATCTGAACACCCGAGAGGGCTGGCCGGAGGGGATGCGGCTGATCGTCCGCCGCGTCAAGCCGTCACGGCGGCAGCTGAAGAAACTGACCGGCTTCGAGAAGAAGACCGGCTGGCGCTACTCGGTCACCGTGACGAACATCCGGCACATGTGGGGCATCACCGGCTCCCACCAGATCCAGTTCCTCGACGCCCTGCACCGCGACCACGCCGAGGTCGAGGACTGCATCCGCACCGCCAAGGCCATGGGCCTGCACAACCTGCCCTCGCAGTCCTGGCAGATCAACACAGGCTGGATGCTCGCCGCGAACCTCGCAGCCGATCTCGACGCCTGGCTCCGTCTGCTGACCCTGCACGACAGCAAGGACCTCGCCGGCGCCGAACCGGACACCATGCGCTTCCGCCTCTACCACCTGCCCGCCCGCCTCGCGAAGCACGCCCGCCGCCGCTATCTGCGCATCGAGCGGACCTGGCCCTGGGCATCGGCGTTCACCACCAGCTGGAGGCGGCTCATCCAGCTTCCGTCCACAACCTGACGACCGGGCCCCCGCCCGACGAGGACCGGAAAGGAGGAGAACCCGCAGTCTCCGGGCTTGTGGAACCCGGCGCAGCCGCGGCGTCACGCGAAGACCCGCCCTCAACCGGCAGGGGACATTACGGGCGAACCGTCGGACCGATCAGCGACCGAAGCCCACTGACGAATCGAGGTTAGACCGACCGGCAATAGGCAGCCGCTGCCTCGCGATGAGGCGGGGTGGATGCAGCGCGGGCACGGGTCCAGGTGATCATGGAGTTCTCTACGCTCAGTGATCCCGAAGGACGGCCGTGCCCGCGCTCCCATCTTGCCTGCTCGAACCCCTCTGGGACCAGTTCACCGCCTTCCTGCCCGCTCGGGCGGAGTTCGCCGCGGACCACCCGCTGGGCTGTCATAGGCGCCGGATCGCCGACCGGACGGTCTTCGAACATGTCGTGCTGGCGCTGGCCCATGGCTCCGGTTACGAGCGCGTCTCCACGCTCGGATGCTCCGACCGGACGATCCGACGTCGCGTCAAGGAGTGGGCTGAGCAGGAAATTCCCGAGAAGGTGCATGCCCTCGCCCTGGAGGCGTACGACCGCATGATCGGTCTCGGACTGTGTGAAATCTCGGTGGACGGCTGCATCACCAAGGCCCCCTTCGGCGGCGAGAAGGCGGGGCGATCGCCGGTCGACCGGGGCAAGCAGGGGCTGAAGCGCTCGGTCGCTTCGGATGCTTGCGGAGTTCCGCTCGGGATCGTCTCCGACGGAGCCAACCGGCACGACTCGCCCCTGCTCGGACCCACTCTGGAAGCGACGAAGGCGCAGGTCGGTCCGCTGCCGGAAACGGTCAACGTCAACCTCGATCGCGGTTACGACAGCGCCAAGACCCGTGCACTGATGGCCGAGTTGGGATTCACCGCCGAGGTCGCGCGCAAGGGTGTGCCTGCTCCGATTCAGGCCGGCAAGCGCTGGGTGGTTGAGCGCACGCACTCGTGGATGAACGATTACGGCAAGCTCCGGCGCTGCACAGAGAGGAGCGGCAAGGTCGTGGACTTCTACCTCTACCTCGCCGCCGCATTCGTCACGCTCCGTATGCTCATCCGCCGCGCGACGAGCCGCTACCGCTGGGACGGCCGCCCCACCACCCGACGCCTCAAGTGATCCATTTGCCGGTCGGTCTAAGTCATTACGACACGTCAGCAGCGATTCGCTTGCGCTCGTCTTCCCGATCCCCACCTGACGCCTCTTGCGACGCCTTTTCCTCATCGCTCACCACGACAGTATTCAGCTGCCGCAGCATGAGGTGGTTTGGAGCCTCCCCCCGCAGGGCGGCTCCGAAGGGCCAATAATTCCTTCATCTCTCGCACAGCACCGCTAAATCATCTTCACCTACATAAAGCGTCTCCTCGCGTTCAGGACACAAACAACCATGAGCACCGGCACTCGGGTATCGGCTGGCACACACCAGCCTCCGTCCACTTCGGGACCGCCGAGGAAGTCCGCGACCAGCGCGGTCACCCTCGCCGAGGCATACGCCCGCCACCCCGAACGCTTCGGCCGCCGCCCCCGACCACCCGAGATACCCCAGACGGCCTGGATCAACGACCCGGCCAAACGCAGGGAACCCACACCACAAACCCCATAGCGTCACGACCGTCTCACTGGACTTGAAATCTTCCGGCGTCCCGATGTCCTACCGTCCGGCCGTCAGTCGTCCGGTCAGGAACCGCAAGGTGTGGCTGGAAGATCAGTCGAGGACGGGTAGGCAAGCACACGAAGCTCCTGGCCGACACGGGTGATCTTGGTCGAGAACCGTCTACCAGGAGCTTCGTCGTTCCGTACAGCCCTCACTCGTCAACATCCATGCGCTGCCAGCAGGTTGAAAAGGGCTCACTGCCGACCCAAACGCCGACCCTGCGCCTCAGAAGCACCGATTCCGTGACAGCAGGCCGGACAGTGGTGTACTGCCCCACGACAGAACCACCGGTCCCGTATACCGGCTCACGACAAAACCTGCCCGAACAGGCACCCAGCCAGCACGAACACCGAAAACTGACACTACGTCACTGACGAAACCCCACTGACACCGGACCGGCACACGCAGCGGCCCCGCAGCTCTATCGGGGGTCCTTGCGCATGCACCACGTACGGGGGCCGTTGTCGGGGAGAACGACCTCGGCTGCGACCTCGAAGCCGAGGCGCTCGTAGAATTTCACGTTCCGCTCGCTGGAGGTCTCCAGGAATACCGGGTACCCGGCGCGTGCGGCCGCCTCGATGCCGGGGACCAGCACCGCACTGCCGAGCCCCTGCCCCTGGGCTTCAGGGGTGACTCCCACCGTGTTCAGAAACCATGCAGGCTCCTGTGGCCGGTACGGAGCGACGGCCTGCTCCGCGGACTCAAAGGCAGCCGCCCGGTCACCGGCAAGGCTGCCCAGCAACGGGCCGATCTCGGCAAAGGCGGGTGAGGGGTCCTGGTCAGGAGTGGCCCACACGGCGACGGCACGGCCGGCGTCGGCAACCCATACGCGCCCGCACACCATCCCAACGCGGGTCAGGCAAAGTTCCTGGAAGCGCCGGATCCGGCCCTCATGATCGTCCGCGGCGACCACGTGCCGGGTGTAGGGGTAGTCGGCGAAGGCCCGAGCGAGGGTCTCGACAGCGGTCGGAATGTCGGCGTCGGTGATGGGACGTACGGAAGGGGTGTCCTGGTGATGCAGCATGTCAATTAAACGATCTGGCCAGACGGCAGGTTCCCAGGAGCATCATCACGCTGAGGTATTCGCCAGTTCATGGCAGCTTCGGGGAACCGTCCCCGTCGCCGGGAAAACGGGGCTCGGTTCGGAGCGCCTCCCGTACTCGTGAACATCGCCCTCGCCGCCGGACGGGTGCCTCCCGCATTCATGAACAACTACGATCGCGAACTGTGGGCAGTGGCAGTTGCTGAGCCGCCAGGGCTCGACGTCCGGCTCGGCCGGCGCGATGACCGCATCCTCGCGGTTGATGATCCGGAGCACGGAAGGGAAAGAACTCTCCTCGCCTTGGCTCCCCTGCGGCAAGGAGGATTGGGATCATGGGGACATGACCCGAATCCTGACCCGCAGCAATCTGGAAGCCGTGCTTGAGCCCACGGCCTGTATGGCCGTCCTGAAAGAAGGTTTCTGCAGTACCGGATCCTGGCCGGCAACGGGACAGCGAGTACTGACAGACCTGCCGTTTCCCGGCACAGCTACAGCTTTGATCCCTGGGCTGCTGCCCGAGATCGACGCCTACACGGTGAAGGTGAACGCCAAGTTCCCCGCCACCCGACCAGCTTTGCGTGGCGTGATCTGTCTCCACAGTGGTCATGACGGTGAGCTCCTCGCTCTGATGGATTCCGCCACCATCACCGCTTGGCGCACGGGACTCGCAGCAGCTCTGGGGACTCATGTCCTCGCGACCCCCGACCCGGGAGGGGACGTGGTACTCGGCGTGATCGGCGCGGGCGCACAAGCCGAGCTCATGGTCCGCGGACTACGCAGCATGCGGAGCTTCCGCGGTGTCGTGGTGCACGACGCCGATCCGGCCCGCGCCGCCGCCTTTGTCGCCCGGCACGGCGGACGAGCGCTCGGTTCTCCCACGGATGTCGCCTCGGCCGCTGATGTCATCCTGCTGGCAACTTGGGCACGTAGACCGTTGCTGCGCCTTGCCGATACTCGGCCCGGGCAACACTTCACGTCTCTGGGAGCCGATGAGCCCGGCAAGCAAGAACTCTCCGCCGACTTGCTCGCATGCTCGCTCCTCGTGGTCGACGACCGTGAACTGGCCGCCTCCATGGGAGCACTCGCAGCCGCCGGCCTTCCCGCCACTGCCGCCAAGGCCACCCTCGGCGAACTCCTCCGCAATGACCACCCGGGCCGCACCAGCGCCACGACACGCACCGTCTACGCCCCTGTCGGGCTTCCCTGGCAGGACCTCGCCCTTGCCTGGCTCGCCTACCAGTACGCCGAACAACACGGCGTCGGAACGCAAGCCGACCTGCTCGCCTGAGCCCTGCCCTGCAAAACGATCGGGAAGGCGCGATCACCCAGTACGAGCTGTTGTTGTGGGCGCTGTGCACCCCGCACAAGGTGCGACTCGCGTCCAGCAGCCACCAGGACGGAGTCAGAGCCACGAGTCGCGATTAAACCCAGAGACACAAATCTCATGATTCACATACGATCGCGGCATGGTTGATACTTTTCGTCGGCTTCGCTGACCCGCTTCGACGCAACCTCGACCCGAGTGTGATCAACGCCTCTCGACCGCCTCGAGCAGAAAGCACCGGCATGTTCTCCACTGTATTCACCCACCTTTGGCTCTCCCCCTTCGCCCGCGGAGAAGCCGTCCACCATGACGACGCGTTCGTCGTCACCGTCAACCCCGACCTGAGCGAGGACAGTCGTCTCATGGTGCTGGAGACTCCCGACGGGAAAGTCTTTGTCGCACTGACGCCCGCGATGGCTACGGCGGGCGGTCTCAAGCCGACGGAGAATCTGAGCGAGACACTGTTCCGCCGGAAACTCGCGCAAGCCGGGATCACGCTGCACGGGGCCGACTACCTCTTCGCCTACCTGGACAAAGACAAGAGCGAACTGGTGCGGGAAGCGACAAGCGACGGCATTCGTCAGCTGACCGCGCAGGACGAGGAGGTCTTCGCCGCTTTCCGGGCCTCGTCATCAGAACAGGACATGGACGATGCCTACGTGGAATTGGGCCACTGGGCCGTGTTCGGAGCCTTCGTTGACGGTCGTCTCGTCTGCGCCGCGAGTATGTACCCCTGGGACGACTCGACCGTCGCGGACCTCGGCGTGCTGACCCTGCCGTCTCACCGAGGGCAAGGGCACGCCCGCCGCGTTGTTCGAGCCATCTGCCGCCATGCCGCCATGCAAGGGTACGAGCCCCAGTACCGGTGCCAACTCGACAACACCGCTTCTTCGGTGCTGGCCAAGTCGGCCGGACTGACCTTGTTCGGCAAGTGGGACGTCGTGTCCACGGACTCCTCAGTCTGAGCCAGACGGCAACTCGCGCATTCATGGTTCTTCAACACCCATCCCCGGCCGTGGAAGGGTGTTGTGAGCGTCGGCGAGAAGCACCGGCTGGTCTTCATCGACCGTCTCCCGGCCACGCTCGTGCACCTCCGCCATGGCGTCACGCATGACGTGCCGGCCTGCTGGTTCGGCGTCGACCGCTCGACTGTCACCCTGGCCATCGGCGAGGTGCGACCCCTGCTCGCCGAGCGAGGGCCCAGCGTCAGCCCCGACGTGCGGCTGCGAACGCTGGCTGAGGTCGTTGAGCAGCTCGGCGTGACCGGGAGAGTCGGCATCATCGACGGCACCGAGATCCGGGTTCGCCGTCCGGCCGTCGGCCACACTCACCGAGACAGTTTCATCTCGGGCAAGAGCAAGCAGAACGCTGTCAGGACCATGGTGTTCACGGACGAGGACGGTCAGGCGCTGTATCTGCAGCCCGACCAAGCACTGAAGCTGCGCAGATATCACCCACGCCCGCCGGTCAAGGCTGATCGAGCTCCTGGTCGACGGGCCCGTGGTGGAGATCCTCGCGGATGTCGGCTACCAGGGTCCGGGTGCTCAGACCGGCGGACGCGTGGTGACGCCACCGCACCGCAAGTTGCAGCCAGTTCCGCCATTCGGCCATGCCAACGAGGACCTTGTTGTCGCCGCTGGTGGAGATGGTCTGCCGGGAGGCCTCGGCGCCACGGACCCTGCCCCCTGAAGTCGTCGCCTCCAAGGGCTCGGCCTCACGATGGGCTCATGAGGCCGAGCCTTGCTACGCTCCTGCTCCCCGTCGCCAAGGAAGGCGGCACGCTCTTCCGCCTTCTCGGTGATGACCTGGACCTTCTCCGTGTGCCGTTCGGGTGCTGATCCATGAGCTTGAGAGTGTGCTTCCCCCTCACGCGTCAGCGCCAGGATCCTTGAAGCACTGCCCCGGGTCTCCCGGATCCTGAGAGTCCATCGCGCCCCGGAACCGGATTATCGCGACGACCGCAGGAGCGGATGGATCTCCGTGGTGGGCCTTTCGTGCGGCGTGGTCAGAGCCGGAAGGTCCGTACGACGAAGGTCTGCCCGGCGACCGACGGCCAGCTCGTCCAGCTCTGGTCCGCGGCCAGAGTGGGCGCACCGACTCCGCCCGGCAAGCCGGCCGCGGTGGACACTACGCGGATGGGCAGGGGGCCCTTGCCGCGGATGCGGACGACGACATCGAGGCCGTCGGCGGGCGGGGCGGCGTAGTCGAAACTCCAACCCCAGCCGCTCCCCGGTCGCTTCGGTCCGCCGGTGAGCTTCGCACCCTCAACAGTGGCGTCGAGGATCTGGTGGGCACGGGTATCGGCGTGTACGGCGATGGTGTGGGCGTCGGCAGGCCCCTGGATACGGAACCGGACCGTACGTACGCCGTCGGCCTCGGTGCTTGAGACGTTCGCGGTACGTGGTGTGTCCAGGGGGGCGGCCTTGGCCGCCCCGTTCGCGAGCACGGCATCGTCCAGCGCGGGGACGCGGTCTTCGAAGCGAGCCGGCTCGCCGGTGAGGAGCTTGCCGACGGCGGGCTGGGATGAATCGCCGTCGCTGACCCAGGTGGCCTTGCCGGTGTCGGACTCCAGGACGTAGCCGAGGCTGACCGGCCGGGGTTCCTCAGCGTTGTAGCCGTCGAGGGCCGTGCCCACGACCAGCGTGCCCACACCTGCCACCGTCACCGCGAGCATCCCGGCGGTAAGCGCACGACGTGGGGGAAGCGGCTCCAGGAGGCTCAGCAATACCGCTGCGAGCAGTGCCGCGAGGACCAGCGGGGCGGCGATGAGTGACAGTCCCAGGGCGGGCAGCAGCAGGAGAACGACCGGTAGGACGAGAGCCACAACCGGTACGGCCGTCATCGCTCCGGCCACCGCACGCCACGGGGAGTCCGCCCGTGTGAACCGCAGCGTCACCGCGACGACCGCCAGTCCGATCAGCGCCGGCCAGGTGAAGAGGTAGGCGCCCCCGGGCAGGGCCACCGCGCAGACCACGGCGATCATCGCGAAACAGCCGAGCACACCCACCACGATGTCCAGCGGCGACGCGTTGCGGCGGGCCCAGCGGTACCAGGCTGCGAGCAGTACCAGGAGCAGCAACGCTCCGCCCCACGCGTACCGGCCGAGGTGGTGGACGCTGCCCTCGCTGAGCGCGAAGTCCGGACGGACCAGGCTCAGTGCCGACCACCCGGCCAGGCCGATGACCGCCGCACCGATCAGCGTGAGCGGGAAGCTCAGGGCGGCCCGTCCGGCCTCGCCGGGGGTCAGACCTCGGCTCCGGCCGAACCACAGCAGCAGCGGCACGCCCAGGAGGGCCGTCAAGGCGAGCGGCAGGGCCAGCCATGCCGGGTAGGACACGGCTGTGCCGAACAGGGAGAAGTACGTGGCGTCCGAACCGCGCTGCGAGAGGTCCGTGCCGCCGAGATGGCGGACGGCTCCGAGCGCCGCGTCTCCCATGTCCTGCACGCTCGCGGCATCGAGCCGGGAGATGCTGTCGTGGCCGGTGTGGTAGTGCGCGGAGCCGTCCATGAAGGCGAAATTGAGACCGCGCATGTCGGCCTCGTCGAAGACCGTCAGGTCGGTGTCGTTGGGCAGTTGGTCGTAGATCGCGGCGGAGAACGACGTGGTGACCGCACCGGAAGCCTTCACGGCGGAGGTGAGACCGGTGCCCGCCATCTGGAACATCATGACGGGGCCGGACGTGCCCCGGCCCTCCATGTTCACCACGACGGTCTGCCGGGGAGCAGCGGCCCGAAAGGTACTGGCCTCCGCGTCGACGAAACCTCTCGCGCCGAGCAGCCCGTGCTCCTCGCCGTCGGTGAAGAGGATCTCGACGTCGTTGCGGAGCTGCGCTCCGGCCTTGAGGACGCGGGCGATTTCGAGGATCGCGGCGACGTTGGAGCCGTCGTCGCCGGCGCCTGGGGCGATCGGCACGGAGTCGTAGTGGGCGACAAGGAGGACCCGGCCGGTGGACTTCTTCCCGGGGATCGTGGCGTGGACGTTGGAGACGGACCCGACGATGGCCGGGCTGTCTGCGTCGGAGGGGGCGACCCGGGTCTGGACCTCGGGCCTCAGACTCAGCTTCCGCAGCTCACCGACGAGATACTCCCGTACGTCCGACTGTGCGGCCGAACCCGCCGAGTGCGGGACCTTCGCGATTCCATCGAGCCGTGCGACCGCACGGGCCGCCGAGAAGTCACCAGTGGGGGCGGAGGCCGGCCGGGGCTCGGAGGTACGCAGCGGCAGCATGGCCGCGATACCAGTGAGGAGGAGCAGCAGGAAGGCGGCCAGGGCCGGCACTCGTCTGCGCGTCATGATCGGAACCTGCACGGATATACCCCATAGCGGGAGTGGGTGGGACAGCGGGCCGGTACGTGCCGGGGCCGCCGTATTCGATGGCGACGATCGGCAGCTCGGCGGTGTAGCGCTCCTCAGCACTGTCGCGCGGCCCGAGCGGGTCGGTGTCCGGGACCAACTCGGAGTCGGTGAAGCAGTTCGATCCGGTCTCGGTGGTCCTGCGGATCGAAGTCACCGGAATCGTCATCGAGTTGCTGCATGGCATTCGCACTCGGGCCGCCCGTGGCTACGGACTGCTTGTACGCCTTCTCAACATGGTCGCAACATTCAGTGGTCCGACGGACAGGCGCCTCTGGGTGACGAACCCGAAGTGCTGATAGAGCGCCACATTTCCGGGGTCCGCGGTGGTGAGGTAGATCCCGGCCGTGGCTGGTGTATCGGCCAGCAGACGGTCGAGGAGACGCCGCCCCGCCCCGCGGCCCGCGGCGGCGGGAACCACCCCGATGAACTCCAGCGTCCAGGCGTTCTCGGGCGCACCGGCTTCGGTGAGGTCGAGATAGCGCAGGGTCCGCTGCACGGACCGGGGACCGCAACGCGCGAGCGTACGGGCCGCCCACTGCGCCTGCGCGGCAGGTGAGAGCCGAGCTCCGGGCGGGGTGAGGACTGCGGCCGCGATGGGTCGGCCGCCGTCCCCGGCCAGGGCGTAGCGGCGCGATCCGGGAATGGTGGCATCGGCGCGCAGGGTGGCGTCGAACCAGTTCTCCCTGGTGGCGGACGAACTGCCGCAGATCCAGGAGGTCGCCGACTCGCGGGCAAAGGCGTCGGCCAGCACGCGTACGCAGGCGTCCACGGGCGGGCAGTCGTCGATCTCCGGCCCGTGCGGAGCTGTGTCCGGGAACTGTGGGTCGGTCACGATTCCTCCTTCATCAGCACTTGCTCGATTCAAAACCGATCGTATAACTTTCGATCGTAACGGACTAGAGAGGAAGAGCGAATGAGGATCCTGGCACTAGGCGGACCCGGTGCGATGGGGGCGGTGGCGGTGCGAGTGGCTGCCGGGCTGTCCGAGGTGAGCGAGATCGTGGTGGCCGACAAACGCCTTGAAGCGGCCCAGAGGCTGGTACGCCAGCTCGCCGGTGCCGGTGGTGCGCCCATGCGGGTCCTGCAGGTGGACGTGACCGATGCCTCCGCCCTCCGGGCCGCAATGGCCGACGCCGACGTCGTGCTCAACACCGTCGGTCCGTACTACCGCTTCGGCCTGACCGTGCTGCGTGCCGCGATCGCGACCGGTACGCACTACCTGGACATCTGCGACGACTGGGAGCCGACCCTGCAGATGCTCGATCTGGACGAGGAAGCACGGTCCGCCGGGGTCTGCGCGGTAGTGGGCATGGGCGCCAGTCCCGGGGTCAGCAACCTGCTGGCCGCACGCGCCGTCCAGCAGCTGGACCAGGTCCAGAACCTGTACACCGCGTGGCCCGTCGATGTCTCCGGCAACGATCAGGACGACGATCAGCTGCTCGACCCCGACGGGCAGCCCAGTGCCGCCGCCGTGCACTGGATGGAGCAGATCAGCGGGAAGGTAGCCGTCGTCAGCGACGGACAGCTCGTACACCGACGGCCGCTCCGTCCGGTCACGCTGACCCTCTCCCCCGAGCACTCCGGAACGGCGTACACCGTCGGCCATCCCGAGCCGGTCACCCTCCACCGCAGCTTCCGCCCGACCGGCGAGGCCGCCAACCTCATGGTCATCACCCCAGGCACACTGGCCTACCTGGACGTCCTGCGCCGGGACATCGACGCAGGCAAACTCACCAACGAAACCGCCGCCATGGACCTGGCCAAACCCTCGGTTTCCCGCGGCCTGCGGGCCGTAGCAGGCGCCATGGGCCTCAAGGGCCCCCGGTCGCTGCCGCCGTTCTTCGCCGCAGCCACGGGTACCCGCGACGGCAGGCCGGTCACCGTCCTGTCCCGCCTCGCCGAGACGTCCGGCATGACCACGCTGATCGACGACATGGCAGAGGCGACCGGAATCCCGCTGGCCCTGGGGCTCGCCCAGCTTCTCGACGGCACCAGCGGCCGGCCCGGCGTACACCCTCCCGAGGCCGTCATCGAACCCGAGCGGTTCTTCCTCGACCTGTCCCACCACCTGCCCCACACCTCCGACAGCGACCACCCCGGCAACTGCGTGATCACCACCGTCACCCCGAGCCACTGAAACGAGGAGATACCGGTGAAATCACTGGAACCAGGAGTCGGCGTGCATACAGCGGAATTCGTCGAGGTCGGGGGGCTTCGCGTCCGTTACGCGGCGACGGGCACCGGCCCGCCCGTGATCCTGCTGCACGGACTGGGCCGCAGCCTGGAGGACTGGGAGCCGCTGCGGGCCGCCCTGAGCGGGTACCGGCTGATCGCCATCGACCTCGCGGGCTTCGGGCAGTCCCAGGCCCTGCCCGACTGCCGCCTCGCGGCACTGGCCCGGCACGTCGAAGGGGCCTTGGACGTGCTCGGGGTTCCCTCGGGCGCCCATGTGGTGGGCAATTCGCTTGGCGGAGCCGTCGCGATGCGGCTCGCCGCAGATGCCCCCGCGCGGGTGGCGTCATTGGCACTGCTCAACAGCGCAGGGTTCGGCCGCGACGTCACCTGGACCCTGCGCATCCTCGACCTTCCGCTGCTCTGGCGGCTACTCTTGCGTCCCCATGCGGACAGCGCGCTGATGTCGGAGCGCTCCATCTTCTACGACCCGGCCTTCGCCACACCCGAACGGGTCGCCCTGGCACTCGCGCTCTCCCATCGCGAAGGGGCGGCACAGACGTTCCGGCGCCAGTCCCATGCCCTCGGTTCGTGGCGCGGCGTACGCCGCGGCTGGCGCGAGAATCTGCTCACCGAGGTCTCGGCGCTCGACATCCCCACGCTCGTCGTCTGGGGCACCCATGACAGGATCCTGCCGGCCACCCACCTCGTGAACGCCGCGACCGCTCTCCCCCGGGCACGCACCCACCTGTTCCCCCGGACCGGCCACATGCCGCAGATCGAGCGCGTCGACGAGGTCGCCGTCATGCTCGGCTCGTTCTGGGACAGGCCATAGGGTCCCGAACCACGCCCGGTTCAAGCGAGAGGGGAGGTTCCTCGGCACCGCGGGGCGTGACCCGCCCCGGCCTCGGTACCCCGGGTACTTGTACCCGCCTCCGACTGGTGCGACGGCGTGAAGAGGTGGCGCTCCCCACGACGCTCGGATCGCCCTCGTGAGGAGCACTGCTGCCGGGGTGGCGGACTGGACGTCGGCATGAACCCCCGCGCCAGGACACTGTACGAGCGGCCCGGATACCGTCCCGTGTATACCGAGCGCACTTCTTGGCCGCGCGGCCCGCAGAGGTGCGGCTCGGCACCACAATGCGCCGCACCCTTGGACGTACCAGAAAGGCCCGCCACTTCATGACCGACTCGCTCCACACACCGACAGCGCCCGTCCAGGTCCCCACCCGCATGCTGGTCGAGGCTCTGATCCGTACCGACCACACGGTCGACGCCGGCGAGCTCTACGCCACTGCCGAGCAGCTCGGCATGACCGACCAGCAGGTACGTCTGTGCATCAAGCGGCTGGTAGCGGAGGGGCGCTTCGTCCAGGAAGGCAGGGGGCGCAAAGCACTGCTCCGGGCGACCGGCGCCACCGTGCAGGCTCTGGGGCCGGACGTCGAGTTCGTCGCGCACGCTTTCCGGCAGGACGCGGGCCTCGCACCCTGGGACGGTACCTGGCACCTGGTCGCCTTCGCCGTACCCGAAGACACCCGCACGGCGCGCGACACACTGCGCGCCGTTCTCACCCGGCTCGGTGGCGCCCCCGTCCAAGGCGGCCTCTACGTCAGCGCCAACGCATGGGAACCCTACGTCGAGGACGCGGCTCGTCGGCTCGGCATCCACGACCGCCTCACCCTCCTCACCACCGACGACCTGCGTCAGGGCGATGTACGTGAACCGGCCGCGCTTGCCCGCAACCTGTGGCCGCAGGACGAGATCGCCGATCGCTATCGGCAACTCGCTTCCGTGGCCGAGCCGCGGCTGCGCCTACTCCAGGACGAGGCCGCCCCCTCCTCGCTCCAGCAGCTGACCATCGCGGTCGAACTGGCCGCCGAATTCACCCGTGCGATGGAGCCCGACCCTCTTCTGCCGCCCGAACTGCTCCCCCGGTCCTGGCCGGGAACCGAGGCACGTCGGCTCGTCGCACAGTGCTGGCAGCTCCTGGACCGGCTGCGGCAGTCCGGCACAGCGGCGGAGCAGCACGTCCGCCTGTTTCGCCTTTACGACGACGCTGTCAGAAGGACCGATTCCGCAGGGCAGCGCCGCGACGGGTGAGCACGAAGCCGCGTACCGGATGCGTGATGCGGGACGTGAGAGCCGCGTACCGGCCGGGCCATTCCTCGTCATAGGAAATGACTTTTCGTAGGGAATGACTTTGAGCCGCTCGTCCGCAGGGGCGCGGTGTACCCAGGGGTTGCCCTCTTCCGCGGGCACACCGGCTGTTGGCCGTTGTTCGCCATCCGATCCATCCTGGTTGCAGGCATCCTGACGAAGCATGCGAACGGAGCCCACCGCAGCGGGCTGCTGGTGGGCGGCGCCGGCCACGCGCGTGGGCGGGTGGCCGCCAGGGACAACCGCCTGGGCGAGTGGCCCGCATGGGCCGTACGCAGGCCCCGGCAGGCAGGCCATGACGCTCCCGTGAACAAGGCGCTGTTCTGCCGTGCATCTGTCCACCGGTACGCGGGTTCGCGGGTTCACGGACACTCCCACAAGGGCTGTCCCGTAGTCCCTGGCGGGACAGCCGTTAAGCTTGGCGTTTATGGTCTGCCGTCGAACACGGCCTCGAACTTGCTGATGGTTTTGCCTAAGTTCCGGACGCAAGAGCGGCCTTCGCTTGATC
>NZ_JBICXE010000062.1:0-29178 GCF_043200155.1 Streptomyces sp. NPDC048473 | reverse complement strand
TCTACAACACAGACTGCCGCCCACGACCAGCACGAGCACCCCGAAACCAGGTCACGCCACCCCGCTGACCAGCCACTTCAAGATGGCGGAGCTTCAAAGATCACGGTGACTCGGATGGCCAGGGACGGGATCTGGAAAGTCTGACCACGGTGTTCGACGGACATCTTCTGCTGAGCGATGGCCGACTCGTCGTGGGGGACGTCGTCGGTGAGAGCCGGTTCACCACCTCCCTGCTCGGCAGGCCGGGCCGGCGGCGGGTCCGGGTGTCGGTCGACGACGCGCAGGGATGGGCTCGCGCCGTTGACATCGTCATCAGTGCCGAGACGGTGTGACGGAGCCGCTTTCCGTCGCTGAGCGTCGCCTCACCACACCTCGCGCGTTCGAGCGCGTACTGGTCGATTGCCTGGACAACCCAGATTGTCGCTGCTTTCTTTGCGTGTCTCACATTCCTCAACTCCGTTGATCGGGTGTGGATTTAGCAGTTGGTGTGGACGGTGTCGCGCACGTAGCGTCCCGGTCCGTGTTGGTGCACTTCTTCTCTTCCGAGGGCTGGCAGTCCTGGGGACTCGGTGGGCAGCCGCTGATCCCCGAGCGGATGCCGGTCTTGATCGACGACGACTTCCGGTTCGAGGACGGGTACGGCCCGCGGGCGACGAGGGTGGTGAATACGTGGCTGCGTACGCTGCCGTCGAGTGGCGCCCCGTCGCCGAACTCGTGGCGTGCGTACGCGCTGGCAGCACGGGACTGGCTGACTCATCTGCGGCGCCACGCGATCGGGGTGTTCGCCTCGCGGCAGGACCTGGTGGCCGCGCTAGGTACGTACGCGGACCGGCGGTTGTCGGGGCCGTTGGACGAGCGGTTGGCGTCGTCTTCGTGGGAGCTTCAGGTCACCGCGTTGTCCCGGTTCTACACCTGGGCCGTGGAGGAGGGCTTGGCGGGTGCGGTGCCGTTCACACTGGCCACGGGCATGCGGATGGTCGAGGGCCGACCGGTCGAGACCGGGCGGAATCTGGCGAAGCTGCGGCGGGTGAAGCCGCACGTGAAGGTGCAGTACCTGGAGACGGACTTCGCCGAGCTGTTCTGCCGGGGACTGGCCGGGCTGGGCCCGGACGGTCTGGAGGATGGGGCGTTTCGGGGCCGGTTCCCGGGGCAGAACGCGGCGATGGGCCGCCTGGTACTGGGCACCGGGATGCGGAGCCGGGAGTTCACGCACCTCCTGGTCCACGAGGTTCCGCCGCTGCCCGCGGAGCCGACGGAGGTGCCGATCTTGTGGGCGGTTCCTGAACTGGGCGCCAAGGGCCGGAAGTTCCGCACGACGTGGATCGACTACGCATCGCTGGCGGTGGTCCACGCCTACATCGCGCTGGACAGAGAGATGGCCCGCGGCTCGTGGATGCCCCGGAAGCCGCTGGTGGTGGAGGAGGCGGACTTCTGCGGCGGCCGGGTCAACGGCCGACGCATGACCTGGTCGTCGCTGGCTCCGACCGAGCGGCTGCGGCTGGTCGACCCGCAGGGAGGCTCACTGCTGCTGGCGCTGAGCTGCGGCGGGCGGCCGTTCGTGGACTGGGGGACGCTGTTTCGTCGCACGGCCCGCCGCATCCGGGAGGTGTTCGAGCCGCGCTTCCCGGACGTCGCTCCGCACCGATGTCGCCACAGCTTCGCGATGGCCACGCTGGAGCGGTTGGTGGAGGGTCACTACCGGGCTGCTGCCCAGATGGCCGCGGCCACCGGTGACGCGTCGGGGCTCGCGCTCTACCTGCTGAAATCCGATCCGCTGCTGATCCTGCGGGACTTGTTGGGGCACTCCAGCGTCACGACGACGGAGGTCTACCTAAAGCGCTTGGACGTGCACCGGATCTACCGGGCCGCTTGGGAGAAGACCCACGGGCAAGTGGATCCGGCGGTGCTGGCCGAGGCCGACACCGAGTTCGAGGAGGCTGTTTGATGCCCGCCGAAGTGATCCGCGAGCCGCTCGCGCTGAAGTTGTCCCTGCCCGGCCAGGCCACCGAACTGATCGCGATCGGAGACCTTCCGAACCCGCTGCTGGCCACCGATCTCACCGAGGGGCTGGCCGCCCTGGTCCACCCGCACGGACCGCTCGCCAAGCGGACCACGGTGATGAGCTTCACCTACACGTTGCGCCGGATGGTCCGCGAACTGGCCACTGACGGGTTCGTCGGATCGGCAGGCGGGCTGACACGGCGGCTGCTGGCTTCCTTCTGGCTGCGCTCGCAGTATCTGGTCGAATACCGCACCCGCACGATGTTGCGGGCCTTCGACGAGCGGCATCAAGCCTTGACGGAACCGGTGCGGCAGATGGTGTTCGGGACGAACTACACCCGGCCGGTAGTGGGGACCCCGCTGCCGCCCTACCAGCCGGCCGAGTGGAACCGGCTGATCGACTTGTGCAAAGCGGAGGTACGTCGTCTTGGGGACCGGCACCGGGCGATGCTCGCGCTCGCCGAGGAGGGCACGGACCCGGTGGTCGGGGGTTGGAACAAGGCGAACGCGGCCTGGTTGCTGTTGCGGTTGGGACCGGTCAGCCGGGCTGTGGTCGCGAAGCACCTGGGCCTGACGCGGGAGGAAGCGCGGCAGGGGTCCTTGGGGCTTGAGGAGATCCGCAATGCTCTGTTCCCGACGCACGCGGAAGCCGTCCCCTATCTGTTGCTGCTGGGGGCTTGGACGGGCATCGTCCCCGACGGGTTGACGGGTCTGGAGACGAAGGATGTCCGCTGGACTGGGCAGCAGGCGATGTTGCTCTCCTACACCAAGGGCCGCACGGGCGAGGAGAGTCTGGTGCTGTCGGCGGGGGCATCACGGCTGCTGGAGCAATGGATCGAGCACAGTGCCCAGGCACGCAGGCATGCTCCCGAGGACCTGGCCGACCGGGTCTGGCTGGTGACTTCGCATTGCCGGTTCAAGGCCGCCACGTTCGCCGAGTATCTGCTGCGGCCCTGGGCGAAGCGTCACAACGTGCGGTCGGATGCCGGCGGGCCGATGTGGTTGGACAGGCGACGGCTGCGGACCACGTTCATCGCTCAGCGCGGGCAGCGCACGTGGTCGCTGCGGGCGACGATCGACCCGAACCACTCTCCCGAGGTCGAGGGCGATCACTACCTGTCGGCGGCCACACCCGCTCAGCAGGCGGTGGTCGGCGAGATCATCGCGGACGCGCAAGGAGACCTGTTGCGGCGCGCGAGCACGCCGCTGGTCGTCGACGACGCGGCGGCTGCGGACCGGCTGCCGCAGGAAGTCGAGCGTCTGGGCCTGAGCCAGGGTGTTCTGGAGGAGCTGCTGGGCGGGGAACGTGACGTGTTCACCACGTCCTGCGCGGATCAGCTGGCTGGGCTCCACGGTCCGAAGGGAAAGCCGTGTCCGGCCAGGCCCTGGGTCTGCCTGCTCTGTCCGCTCGCCTTGTTCGCTCCCCGGCACCTGCCGAATCTGCTGCTGCTGAAGGCGTATTTCGCCCGTCAGTTCCGGGCGATGCCGCGCGAGCAGTTCGCGGTGGTGTTCGCCACCTATGCCCGTCGGCTGTCTGTCGAGATCCTGCCGCGGTTTCCGCAGGCCGCGATCGAGGCGGCCCAGGCGGAAGTCGCCAACGTGAATGCCGAACTGCCCTTGCGTGCTGAGGAGATGACCTCATGAACCTCGCTCCTGCAACTGCTGGAGTGCCTTCCGGGTCGTTGTTCGCGGGGGCGGACGTCGCGGCCACTGCCGGCCTTGTCTGGCGGGACGGATTCGGCCGGCCCCGTTTCGAGGACGACGTGTGGCCGCTGGAGGGCTGGGCGGATGCGCCGGTCCAGATGAAGCCGACCGAGAAGAAGTGGGAGTTCAGCCGGATCAAGGATCCGGCCTGGCGAGTGGTCGCCAAGGAGCTCGCACTGGCCTGGCTGGCGACCTCCGATGAGCGGGTGCTGGCGCTGCCCCGGGCCCGGCGGATGCCGCGCCGCCCCCGCACCGTCGCGGCGAGGCGCTACCACGCCACCTTCTGGTTCAACTGGCTGCACGAACAGCGAATCCCCTCTCTGTCCGCGGTCACGCAGGACCACTGCGAGGCGTTCGTGAAGGAGTACGGCGTCATCCGGGATGCCGACGGGGCTGTGATCCGACCGAAATCCCCGAGCGGCCTGCGGACGGTGGTCTCCGTGATGCAGGAGACCACCGACTACGGGGAACTGCTCTCTGCCGACCGGCACCGGTCCGGGTTCCGTCCGTGGGGGGGGAGCGTTCTCCAGGCCGCGTCACCGGCGCCCCGACGAGGCCCGAGATCGTGGTGAAGACTCCGCCGCTGCCGGACGAGGTTCTCGCACCCCTGCTGACAGCATGCCTGCACCTGGTCAATGTCCTCGGGCCGCACGTCGTCGAACTGCGGAAAGAGCTCCGTGCCGACCGTCTCGCCCAGGACGCAGAAACCCCGTGGTTGATCCGCAACCTGCGCGATGAGGCTCCGCTTGCTGCGGTGGTCGAAGAGCATCTGCGGGCAGGCAGGCCCCTTCCCCAGCTCGAAGACTGGCAAGTGGCCACGCGCCTGACCAGGGGCTGGGATCCGCACGATCCACTGCTGGAGGTCAGTTTCCTCCAGTTGCTGCGGCCGACCGGGCACCGGGACATCGCGCGCCGGTTGTTCAAGAGCGTCCGTCCTCTGCTGGAAGCGGCCGTCGCGCAGGTCGGAACGGAATACCGGTGGTGTCGTGATGCGACGGATGTTCCCCGCGCCGACAACGGTGACCTGGTGCCGTGGTCGGTCCCTCTGCCGTCGTTGCAGGCGCAGGCCCTGGTCAGGGTCGTCGGCCATGCCTGCGTGATCACCACCTCGGCATTGAGCGGCATGCGGTCCAGCGAGCTGATGGAGCTGGCGGTCGACTGCCACGCTCCTGCCGAGGAAGACGCCCCGGGCCTGGCCCGGCATCGGCTGGTCGGCAAGGTCGTCAAGGGCCGCCGCTGGGGCGGCGAGCGTGATGAATGGGTCGTCGTCGAGGAGGTCGTCCGCGCCGTCACTCTGGCGGAGCAACTGACCGATGCCGAGCCCGGCCAGCTGCTGTTCGGTGCTTTCCACGGCTTCAACAGCAACGGCGCGATGGACTGGCTGCGGCGGTGGGTGGCCTCGCCCGCCGGCCAGCGTCTGGGCCTGGAGCCCATCCCCGACTGGCCGGTCCATCCCCGTAGCTTGCGCCGGACTCTCGCGGTTGAAATGGCGGCCCGGCCTGGCGGGCTGCTGGCCACGAAGCTGCACTTCAAGCACGTGTCCGTGGTCACCAGTGAGGGATACGCGCACCGGCCCGGCGGCGCTCAGGCCGTCTTCCACCAGGAGTGGAAGAGAGCCGAGGCGGACGAGAAACTGCACCGGACCGTTGAAGCGTTCCGTCAGTTCCAAAACGGCCAGTTGCCAGCCGGTCCCGGCGCGGACGCTCTGATGGCCGCCTTCCGCTCGGTCGAGGACGAACTCCAAGGACACGAGTCCGGCCCGGCCAAGGTGGTCACCGACCGGCAGGTCGAACTGCTGCTCAAGAAGAAGGCCGCGGTCCTGCACCTGTCCGCCGCGAACTACTGCTGGTTCGAGGACCCGGCCAAAGCCTTGTGTCTCAAGCTGGCCGGCGCCAAGTCAGCGGCTGCTCCGCTGACGGGAATGTGTGACAGCTCCCGCTGTCCGCAGGCAACCCATCATCTCCTCCACCGGCCCGTCTGGCAGACCGCGGCGGACAACGGCACCGTCCTGTTGGCGAGCCCGCGCATCCCTGCCGGCGAGAAGAACCGGCTGCGGGCCGAACATGAACGCTCCATGCGAGTTCTCGAAGAGATCGACAAGGCCGCCGGAAAGGCGGGATGACATGGCACTCAGTCCCGAACAGCGCGATCAGATCGAACGGCGGATCCGCGCAGCCATCGACCGGCTCCTCGCCGGGCAGATCCCGGCCGGCGGGGCCTGCGACGTCAAGACCCTCGCCCGCGAGGCCGGGATCTCCCGCGCCGCCCTCTACCGCACCTGGGGCCACCTCAAAGACGAGTTCGAGCAACGACGGTCCGCCGCCCAGGCTGCCGGTCAGCAGCCCGACCCGCGCGAGGCTCGGATCGCCCGACTACGGGAGCAGAATCAGCGGCTCACCCACAAACTCGCTCGCACTCACGCCGAGTTCAACCAGCTCAAGGAACGTCACCAGCTGGCCTTGTCGGTCTTGGCGGCCAAGGACGATGAGGTCCAGCGGCTCCGCCGCCAGCTGAGCACGATCAGCCCCACCGACGCTGCAGGCGTCGTCCCTCTGCCCCGCCGATGAACTCCTCTTGTTGAAGACGGTAGAGAGGTGGTTGCCGTTGAGTGAGAGGACAAGAAGACGTGGATGTGTATGAAGCCGTGGACAGTCGCCGGGCCGTGCGGGCGTTCAGCGATGAGCCGGTATCCAAGGAAGTACTTGAACGAGTGCTGGCGGCAGCGACTCGGGCTCCGTCGAGTGGGAACCTCCAGCCGTGGCATGTCTATGTCGTGACCGGCGAGCCCTTGGCCGAACTGAAGAAGCGCGCGACGGCCAGGGCACTGGCGGGAGACCCGGGTGATGAGCGGGAGTATCCGATGTATCCGGCCGAGCTGACCTCGCCGTATCTGGACCGTTTTTCCGCAGCGGCCATCCAGCGCTACAAAGCGCTGGGAATCGAGCGCGACGACCCCGAGAGGCCCATGAAAATCGCCGCCTTGAACTCGGAGGCGTTCGGGGCGCCGGTCGTGCTGTTCTGCTACCTCGACCGGACGATGGGTCCCGGGCAGTGGGGGGATGCGGGGATGTACTTGCAGACGGTCATGCTGTTACTGAGGGCGGAAGGGGTGCACAGCTGTCCCCAGGTGATGTGGACGATGTATCGCAAGACCGTCAGCCGCATAGTCGGAGCCGATGACAGGCTCGTACTGTTCTGCGGTGTATCGGTGGGATTCGAGAAGGAAGGCGTGCCACGCCTGCGTACCGGACGGGCGGACATGACAGAAACAGTGAGCTTCATCGGAGTGTGACCGTCAGACGGTCAAGATCCACAGGACGACCTTCTGAGCCACCCGGCAGCCTCATAGGGGCGTCCGGCCCGGCTACTCGTAGAGGCTGAGATTCCAAACACTTCACCCGCACGGATGAACCCTCGCCCAGCACGCAGCCGAGACACGTGGTCTCCGCGTCGCCGACGCGGAGACCACGGCGCAGTCTGTCCCGACGAGACACTGCGGAAGGTGGACACGCTCGACGCCGCGATAACCCAGTAGTCGCCGATCGCGCTGGCGGCGCGGGTCAGTCCGAGCAGGGCGGCGAAGACAGCGGCGTTGCGGTACGACATGCGGGCGAGTCCTTGTCTGCCGGTGGTGAAGGGCCGGGCTGTCCGGCCCTCTGCACCGCCCCACCGGACGGGGTGGGGCGGCACAGAGGGCCGTCAGGCGCTCGCGAGGGCCGGGGCCTGGGCGTCGAGTCCGGCTCCGATCAGCAGGGCCCGGATCGACTTCTCGTAGTCGTCCGAGCGGATCCGGTCGTGGAGCAGCTGACCAGCGGCCAGGCAGCGGGCCCGCAGGCTGATCGCGGCGACGACGTCCGTATCAGCGCCGGCAACGGCTGCGGCCTCCTCTGCGGCGTCCCCGGCAAGCTGGTAGGCCGCCTTGAGACCGGCCGCGCGGCGGGAGTGCCGCGCCCGCCAGTGCGCCCAGTCGCTCAGCGCGCGGGTGTCGGTCAAGCGCTCGTCCCACGCGTCGTACGTGCGGCGGGTGCTGTCGGGGTCGGCAGCCCATCCCTGGGCCCACTGTCGGGCGAGGTCGGGCAGTTGAGCGACGGTCTCCAGGACCTTCGCGCCGCGGTGCCCGAAAGCGCGCCAGGCGTCGGTCTCCTCCACGACGCGGATCTGGTGGGACATCAGCCAGTACGGGGCGAAGTCGGCGCCCCAATTGCCGGTCTCGCCGCGCGGCTCGACGATGAACAGCCGCACGGGCCAGCCCGACTCGATGCGCTCCAGGATCTCGCCGGGCTTGGTGTACATGTGGAAGTACGAGAACGGCTTGTCCGTGTACCACTTCTGGCCGGGGCTCGAGTGGTCGACGGTCTGGCCGACGTGGTCGGCGAGGTTGACGGTCGGGATGGTCTCGCCCTGGGCGCTGTAGTAGCGGGCGAGGTGCTCGCAGGTGGGCGGGACGGTGCCGTCGGGCAGGGTCGCCATGTAGTGGAGCTGCTTCTTCATGGGCTGGTCTCCGAGGAGTTGGCGGTGCAGGGCCGGGCTGTCCGGTCCTCCGCACTGCCCCAGCCCTGGGCGGGGGTTGGGGCGGCAGGGGGAGCCGTCAGACGGTCACGAGCGGTGGGCGACGGGCCGGTGCAGGTCTCGGTGGTAGAGGTGGACCTGGTGGCCGCGACGGCGCAGGCGTCGGGCCAGAAGGTGGGCCGTTGCCCCTGCCCTTTTCCGGACTAAGAGGTGTGACCGAGGCAGGTCCCAAAGGGGTCCATGGGATGATCTCGAAGCCGGGTGGCGGGCTCGCGAACTTCGAGATTCCCAATGAGGCAGCAGGGGGAATGGGTGTCAGAGTTGGAAACTTCACCGCCGCTGATGGCCGACCGGGGGCGCGGTTGGTACCGAGGTGACTGCCATGTGCATTCGGTAGTTTCGAGCGGCGGTGAGCTGACGCCGGAGCAACTTATGGCCGATGCGCGTGCGGCGGGGCTTGATTTCCTCGCGGCCACCGAGCACAACACGTCCGAGACGCATGGCGCCTGGAGTCGGCACGTCGGCGACGATCTGCTGGTGATCCTGGGCCAGGAGGTCGTCACCCGGACCGGGCACTGGCTCGCTGTGGGGGTCCCTTCAGGGCAAGTGGTCGACTGGCGCTATGGCGTGCGGGACAACATGATCGACCGGCATCTGGACGAGGTCCACCGTGCGGGTGGGCTCTGCGTCGCCGCCCACCCGCACGCGCCGTACCCCTCGGGCACTTTCATGTACCCGTACCAGGGGTTCGATGTGGTTGAGGTGTGGAACGGGCAGTGGAGTTCGGACGTGCCATGGCAGGCAGACAATGAGGCGGCCCTGGCCGAATGGGGGCGGAGCCTGGCTGCGGACATTCACCAGGGACGGTGGCGGCCGGCGATAGGTAACAGCGATACCCACCTTGAAGGCCAGATCGGCGTCCCGCACACCGTCGTGCTGGCCGAGGGTCTGCGTGCCGACGAGATCCTCGCCGGGATCCGTGCGGGCCGGAGCTGGATCACTGAATCGGTCGCAGTCGAGCTGTTGTTCACGGCCTCTGCGGGTGATCAGAGCGCCAGGATCGGCGAACGGTTGGAAACCGGCGATGAGCCAGCCGTAGCAAGAGTGGACGTACGCGGTGTGCCGTCGGGCACTGTCAGCTTTCACACTGAGCAAGGGATGGTGCACCGCGCGTCGCTTACCTGCTCGGGATCGGATGCCGTGGAGTGGCCCATCAGTGCGGCGGATTCGGCGTTCGTCCGTATCGAGGTACGCCATCCCGAAGGGCACATGGCGGCGCTCAGCAATCCGATCATCCTGGCCTGAACTGACCGAGATCAGGCGGATTGGCTGCATGTGGATCCCCTGTCATGGAGCCGAGTCGGATTGCTGTGCCGGTGGGTCGGTGAAGAGGGGCATGCCGAGGTCGACCAGTTGGGTGCGCCCGTCGGTGGAGGTCCGGTTGAGGCTGGTGAGCTTGGCCATGGCGGCGTTGAGGCTGACCTGGAGTCCTTCGACCTCGCCGAGCCAGCCGTTGGCGCGGGCCTCGGTGATGCGCTCACGGAGGTTGCGGATGATCTCGATGAGGCGGGGCCGCTGCTGCGGATCGAGCTGGAGCACGGGGCAGCGGATGCAGGCGTGTTCGTGCTGGCAGGGGGTTCCGTAGGGCCGCCCGCAGGTGCCCAGTGACACCTTGCGGAGTTCGAAGTGCTGCTGGAAGTCGTGCCACTCCTGCTCGGCGGGCTCTCGGTATTCGTCTTGCGGTCGATCGGCCCGGCGGCGGTCGAGAAAGCCTCGGTAGGTCCGCACGAGGTCGTCCTGGAAGACCGCGAGGTATGCCTGGGTGGTGGTCAGGGTTTTGTGCCCGAGGATGCGTGCGGCGATGTGGACGGGCAGTCCGCCGGTGACGGCCTCGGTGGCGAACATCCTGCGGAAGTCGTGGGGCGTGTAGTTCAGCGGCTGTCCTGCCTGGTCGCGCAGACCGGTGGCTTCCAGCGTCCGGTCGAGCCTGCGCTTGACCGCGGCCTCGCTCATTACCTGCGGTTGCCAGTACGGCCGTCGTTGGAAGAGATGGGCCAGCAGCGGGCCGGTGACTCGCTCGTGGGAGTCGTATCGGGCGATGAGGGGGATCTTGCCGCCGTTGGCGTCGCGCAGGCGCTTGATGATGGTGGCCAGGACGCTTGCGAGTTCGGGGCTCACCAGCAGGAGCCGTTCCTCGTTGCTCTTGGACGGAACGATCTGACGCAGTGGAACGACTTCTCCAGTTTCGGGCAGCCGGTAGGAGACCAGTGCCAGATGTGTCAGTTCCGTCAGTTCCTCGGCCCGTACTCCGGTGTGCCGCAAGGTTTCGATGACCGCCCAGGACCAGAAGGCGTCGTCCTCTACCAGGCTCTGGTTGATGCGGCGGCCGGTGGAGCCGACCGTGCGGATGAAGACGTGCGGCGATCCGTGGTCCAGCCGGCTGGGGACCTGGTTGACTTTAAGCAGTTCCCGCAGGTAGCTCGTTCCGCGGTGCTCGAAGACCTCGTCGAACGGGGTGGCGCGAGCGGCCTCGAGGAGAGCTGCGGCCTCACGGTGGACTCGTTCTGCTGTCTGGACCAGCAGGGGGAGGTGGGGAAGCCGGTCGCGCACTCGCTGGTGCATACGGGCCGTGGTCTGCTTGTAGATCTTCTGGTTCCCGGCGCCGTCTCCTCGGGTGATGGGGCTGGGGACGGCCCACTGCGCCCAGAAAGGGTCCTCGTGTGCCCACTCCTGGATGTCGAGATGGAAGCCGCGGACACGCATCATCACGTCGATGCGGGAACGTCGTTCCTTGACCTCGCCGGACCTGGCGTGGACGTAGGTCACGATCCGTTGCTTCCAGCCGTCGATGACGTCGTCAGGGAGCCGGAGGCTGTCGATGCCCGGGTGGTGGGTCTCGATGTCCGCCCAGAAGACGCCGGCCAGTTCACGTACGAGTCCGCGGAAGGTGCCGTAATCGACACCGGGACGACGTTCGTCGAGATAGCGCACCAGCACGTTCCGGATCTCGGTGGACTGGATGTTGTAGGAGTCGACCAGCTCGGTCGTCGGCCGCTGTCCGTGCCGCAGCGCATCCTTGAGGGTGTCCTTGGACTGGATGGCACCGACGCCTCGCAGCAGTTCCCAGGCGCTGTGAGTCCCGACGAACGCCTCGCCTCGCATCCGGCGTCCTCGCGCCCGGACCTGGAAGACGTCCTCGGCGGTCAATTCATACAGGTCACGGCCGGTGTGCAGAATCATTGAGGAGATCAGTCGCAAGCCCTCATCAACGTGTCGGGGCGTCATGCCCAGCCCGGCTCCATGGTCACGGATGGTGTCCAGGTCCCCGGCGGGCAACATCTGCTGGACCTGCTTGAACAGCAGAAGTGCCTTGTAGCCGCGGAGGAATCCGTATCCCGGCAGGACGATCCGGCTCAGCATCAGGCAGTTGAGCCCCGCAATCACTCCGTCGCGCTGACCATCTGTCTGGTGCTCGCCCAGCACAGCGGTGAGTACGACTTCCTTCCCGCGGTCGGCACCAGCCGCTCGCCAGCGTTCCTGCCACCCATGGCCGGGATGCTGCCCGAGCCAGTCGAGGATCCTGGCGGCGTTCGCCAGCCGCTTGTTCACCCGGTCCCGGCTGGCCTTGGTGTCACCAGGCGGCCAGAGCGGAGAGGCAGGAAGCAGGGCCAACACCTCAGCGCGGGCAAGACGGTCGTGCGGTCCGACACGCGCTTCATCGGCCTGCAGGTCGTGGTCGATGAACAAGGCTTGCGCCGGTGCCGGTTTCGTTCCCGCCAGCCGGACGGAGTTGGCCCGTCGCGATCCCTTCCTGGTCATCCGCGCTCACCACCGAACAGCACGTCCAGGTCGCTCGCCTCATAGCCGGTGGCCGGCGATGCCGGTGGAAGCGCCGCACGTTCCTTGACGTCGGCGAGGTACTCCTGAACGCGGGCGATCACCTGCTCCTCGTCCTCGACCAGGTAGATGTCCGCAGTGGTGCTCAGGTGCGCGTGCCCGAGGATGGTCTGCACGTCCCGTAAAGAGAGCCGCTTGTCTCGGGCCATGCGCAGCGCGGCGGTGTGCCGCAGGTCGTGCATCGACCGGTTCGTCTCCAGCAAGGCGTTGGCCCGGCGGAACACCGCCCGCAAGGCCTCGTAGTTCATCGGCTGACGCGCCAGGCCGACCCCGTGATCTCGACGCCGCAGGGTCCACCACAACGGCACCTGCGGATCCAGCGGTGTGCCCTCGCTCTGGTAGAGCCGGGTCCAGATGAACGCCTCCGCGCTCGCCGGCAGCCACTGCTCGGCCTGGGCGCCCTTTCGGACCACGCGTACGAGCTGGTCACCCCGATCCACATCGGCTCCCTTCATGCCGAGAAGTTCCGAGGCCCAGGCGCCGTTACTGATGGCGAACGCGACGATCGCCCGGTCACGGTTGGAGCGCAGCGCGGCGAACAACTCGTTCCACCGCTCGTCCGACATTTGCCGGGGCCGGCGTCGCGGAACCCTCGGGTTGCAGCGAAGCCTCCCCTCGCCCCGATACGGATCGAGGGGGTTGTGGTGGGCGTGAGGGCGTCGGCGCTCGGAGCGTGCCAGCGGCACCGGATTGACCAGCGGCCCGCCGCCCGCCTCGATCCAGAAGGTGTAGAAGCTGCGGATCACCGCGTTGCTGTGCCGGATCGTCCGGGGCTTGTAGCGATCGTCCAGGTAGGGCTTCTTGGTGATCGGGTTGATGGTGCCCGCCGTCACGGTGGACACCGTCCGGGCGGCATTGGGGACCTTGAACGTCGTCCCCAGCCACAACGCGAAATCCCGACCTTCGGCCGAGGTCGCCTGGTTCCACGGCACGTCGACCACCCGCAGACCTGTTAACTGCACCATGTCCCAGTCGTGGCCCAGGCGGATCGTCGGGGTCTTTTCAGGAGTGTGGTGTGGTGGAGGACGTGAGACGTGCCCTGATGGCGGGGAAGCGCTCGGTTCCCGAGGTCGGCGCTGTGGTCACGGGGGCGACGCCCGACCTTCCGTTCGTCGTAGTGGATGCTGACGGCTGCGAGGTCGAGCCGGTCAGTGTCTACTTGCGGGATCTGATGCTGGGGGACGTCAGCCCGCTGACCTGCCGGAGTTACGGGTTCGGGCTGTTGCGGTGGTACCGGCTGCTCTGGTCTCTGCAGATCTCGTGGGACAGCGCCACGGAGGCTGAGGTCGCGGCGCTCGTTGGCTGGCTGCGGGAAGCGCGCAACCCGCAGCGGCTGCGTAGGCGGGACAGTGCGTCTCCGCCTGCGGGGTCGGTGAATCCGAAGACCGGCAAGCCGTCGCTCCGGGAGGGGTACGCGCCGAGCACGATCAACCACAACCTCAGCGTGGTCAGCGGGTTCTATGTGTTTCATGCGCGGTTCGGCGCTGGTCCGGTGGTCAATCCGGTGCCGGCCTCGCGCGGGCGTCGTCAGGCTCTCGCACACCGATCTCCGCTGGAGCCGATGCCGGTGTTCCGGCGGGGCCGGCTGCGGCAGAAGGTGCCGGTACAGGCCCCCCGGTCTATCCCCGACCACCTGTGGGATGAGTTGTTCGCGGGGATGGGCTGCGACCGTGACCGGGCGCTCCTGGAGTTCTACGTCTCCTCCGGGGCCAGGGCGAGCGAATTGCTGGGTGTCGGGCTGGACGACATCGACTGGTCGGGCCAGCTGATATATGTGATCAGCAAGGGCACCCGGATCCGGCAGCCCGTGCCCGCCTCCCCGAACGCTTTCCGCTACCTGGGCAGCTACCTGGCCGCCGACGGGTTACCGGACCCGGGCCAACCGGTGTGGCGCACCCGCCGCGGGGATCCGCGGCCGTTGACATATTGGGCGACGCGCCGCATTCTCCAGCGGGCCAACGACAAGCTCGGCACGAACTGGACCTTGCACGACGCTCGCCACACGGCGGCGGTCAGGATGGCGGGAGACGAGCGACTCACCCTCGCCGAGGTGCAGACGATCTTGCGGCACGCTCACCTCGACACCACCGGTCGCTACCTGACGGCCCGCGTGGAGGACCTGCACGACAAGCTCCAGGAGCACTACACCAAGCCCCGTCCCCAGCGCACCTTCGCCGCCGGGTACGACCCGGAGGACGTCAAGGCGGTGTTCGGTGGCTGAACCCGGCACCCTGACCCAGCCGAGCAGGAAGGGCGTCAGCCGCTTCGTCAGCGTGAACGCCGCAGCCGCCCCAGCTCCCGCGATCCCGCCGCGCCCCCAAGGCGATCTGACACGCGCCTCCGTCGAGGAAATCGCGCAGGCGGTGCGCACGACGTGGCCGACGAAGTCGGCCGACAACCGATGGAACCGAAGCCGTGGCGCCCGGGACCTCCTGCACCACCTGAGCCAGTTCCCGGGCGAGACCTGGCAGGAGCGATGGGAAGCCAGCGGATTCAACCAGGGTGGCAACCCCGTGTCCGTCCTGCGATCGGCACCCCGGGGCAGGAGCCAGATCGGCACCGGCGCTGCCTGCCTGCTGTGTCTGCGGATCATCCAGCCCTCGCTGGAGGCATTCCGGTCGAACACCTTCCTCTACTACGGGCAGCGCTTCCTCGCCGCCCAAAACGACCCGCTGCTGGAGAAGTTCTGAGCCGAGGCCCAGGCCACTTCGGTGAACCCGATTCACCACGCGACCGCGCTGTTCGACATCGCAGTCGCCCTCACCACGCAGGGCATCGCTCTGGCCGACCTGACCCCCGCGGCCTTCCTGCACTACGCGTGGGAGTGCCGCCGTCAAGGACTGGTTCTGGGGGCACGCGGAGCCGGCAGCCGGTTCCCCGGGCACCTGGCCTGGCAGGTGCTCCACACGATGGACCATTTCCCCTCCCATGGGCCGGCGACGCTAAAGGCCGCACTGCTCAACGGGCGGTTGACGGTCGAAGAACTGGTCAACCGCTACAAGATCCGGAATGGCGGGGTCCGGCACCTGCTTATCGCCTATCTGGAACGACGCAAACCCGAACTGGACTATTCGACGCTGGACAACCTGTCCCGTCATCTGGCCAGCAACTTCTGGGCGACCATCGAACAACTCGCCCCCAGCCAGCCCGACCTGCGCATTGACGGCGAGCTCTACCAACGGTGGCGTGACCGGGTCGCGGTCCGCGTGGACGGCAGAGGACGGCGCGACTTCGACCCCATCCTGCGGGCAGTCCGCGCCTTCTACGCCGATCTGCAGGCGTGGGCCGCGGCGGGACCCGAGCAGTGGGCGATCTGGGTGGCGCCCTGTCCGGTCTCCGATGCCGAGGTCCGCGGTTATGGGATCCGTAAACGCCGCGTCAAGGAACGCATGGATGACCGCACCCGGCAAAGGCAACCGCTGTTGAACACTCTCCTGGAACACCTGGAGAACCGGTACGGCCACCTCCGTGACCTCCTTGCTCAGGTCGCGGACGCGGCCGGTGGACAGACCGTCACTCTGGAGGGCCGCACTTACCAGCGCCTGTGGAGCCGGGTGGATGAACGCCGCGTCCGGCTCGGAGGACTGGCAAACGTCCGCGTCCTCGACCTGGAGAGCGGCAAGTACATCAACGTCACCCATGCCGAGGACGCCGCTTTCTGGGAGTGGGCGATCGTTGAGGTCTTGCGGCACTCAGGCGTGCGTATCGAGGAAGCCCTGGAACTCACCCATCTCAGCATCCGGCAGTATCAACGGCCGAACGGCGAGGTCATCGCCTTGCTCGTGGTCGCTCCCTCGAAGAGCGACCGGGAACGCGTCATCCCCATGTCCGCGGAGCTGTTCGCCGTCGTCGCGGCCATCGTCCGCCGCCACACCGCCGGCGGCGGCCGGACCATCCCGCTCCTGTCCCGTTACGACCCGAAGGAACGGCAGAGCAGTCCGGCCATGCCGTTCTTGTTCCAGCGCAAGATCGGCACCAAGCACGAAGTCATGTCAGACACCACCGTGGTGAACATGCTGAAGCGCCGTTGTGTTGAACTCGCCGAACAGCACCCCGGCTTCCTTGCCACCAGCTTCACCCCGCACGACTTCCGCAGGCTCCTGGCCACGGATCTGGTGAACAGCGGGCTCCCGATCCACATCGGAGCGGCCCTACTCGGACATTTGAATCTTCAAACGACTCGTGGTTACGTCGCCGTGTTCAATGAGGACGTGGTCCGGCACTACCAGGGCTTTCTCGACCGGCGCCGTCAAGCCAGGCCGACGGACGAGTACCGGTCGGTCACCGAACCCGAATGGCTCGGTTTCGAGGAGCACTTCGACCAGCGCAAAGTCGAGCTGGGAGGCTGCGCGCGCCCCTACGGGGCCCCTTGCCAGCATGAGCATTCGTGTTTGCGTTGCCCCATGCTCACCATTAATCCGAAGATGCTGCCCCGTCTCGACGAGATCGAGGACGACCTTCTGAGCCGCCGCAGCCGAGCCGCACACGAGGGCTGGCTCGGAGAAGTCGAAGGACTCGACCTCACCCTCACCTTCCTGCAGCAGAAACGAGAACAGTCACAGCGGCTGACCCGCATCGCGCCCGTCAGCCTCGGCATGCCGGGCGTCTGGCCAGAAGGGCCGTCATGAGCCGCTCAGCATCCCCGGCCTCGATGGGGCTGCTACACCGCCCGGCGGGACACCATCTGGGACGAGGAGAACCGCGCCTGAGCGGTAGCCGCTGGACAGGTGCTCGACTGCACCGAGGAAGTCGCGGAAGGCCCGGTCGGTGCGGGTGGTGTCGCCGGTGGCGTCGAGGTCCATGAGGAGACCACGGATGACAGCGAGAACGAGCGTCGCGAGATCCGGCCGACCGATGCTGCGCAGGCCGTCCTCGAGCGGCCCGAGCCAGTCGGTCGTCGCGGTGCGCCGGAAGTTGGGCCACAACTGCTGCTCCGCACTCTCGCGCAGCTGACCGAACATCCGCAGGTACGGCTGCCCGTCCGGGCCGGTGATGGAGGTCCAGGCGCGGTTCAGGGTGGCCGTGTACGGCTCGTCGGGTCGCACTCGCAGGAGGTCGCCGAATGTGTCGAGCTGACGTTGCCGTGCGTGCCCGAGGACGGCCCGCAGCAGCGCGTCGCGGGTGCCGAAGTGATAAATCAGCATGCGGGCTGAGGTGCCGGTGGCGGTGGCCAGCGGCTCGAGCCGGTCGGGGAGGCCGTGCGCGAGGGCGTGATCAGCGCAGGCATCGAGCAGCCTCTCCTTGATGTGCGGTTCCGGTCGTCTACCCACGACCCTACTTTTTCACGTAACGGCTACTACGTCTATCGTCGGCAGGGGAGCAGTCACGGCAGACGTGGAGGTAGCGATGAGGGTCGTGTTCGTGCATGGGGCGTGCGTGCGGGACGGGTCGTGGTGGTGGCACCGCACCGCCGGGCTGCTGCAGGAGCGAGGGGTGCCGAGCGTGGCCCCGGCGCTGCCGAGCTGCGGCGAGGCGGGTCTGCCCGGCGGCGTCGGCGGTCCGGGACTGCCCGAGGATGTTGCCGCGGTGCGGCAGGTGCTGCAGGACAGCGACGAGCCGACCATCGTGGTCGCCCACAGCTACGGCGGCATCATCACCGGGGAAGCCGCCGCGGGCATCGGGTCGGTGCGCCACCTGCTGCTGGTCTCCAGCTACCTGCCCGAGGTCGGGCAGAGCCTGTCGGAGTTCGGGGACGGCAGCCCCGCCCCGTTTCTCGACGTTGACCCCGACGCCGGCACATTCGGGGTCCGCCCCGAGCTGCTCGTGGATACATTCCTGCAGGACTGCGACCCCGAGGTCCAGGCGCAGGCGGCGGCCCACCTCGCCCGGCAGAGCGTGCAGGTGACCGGGCAGCCGGTCGGGGCGGCCGCATGGCAGCAGTTGCCCTCTACGTACCTCGTCTGCGCCCAGGACCGGGGCACCCCGCCGCGGCTGCAGCGCGAGTTCGCCCGCCGGGCCGACAGCGTCGTCGAACTCGACGCCGGCCACCACCCGTTCCTGTCCCAGCCCGCCGCGGTCCGGGACCTGCTGCTGAGCCTGTGACGGCAGCCGCGGACGAGCCGGGTCGGCGATCAGAAGGCCAGGAGACCGTCGTGAGTGCCGAGGAAGAACTGCTGTCAAGGGCCTACCTGGCCTACAACGGGCAGGACGTCGACGGCCTGCTACTCAACCGTATCCGCCCGATTTTCGGCGAGTACTACGGAGACCCCGAGACGGCCGACGACTTGACTGGTGCAGAGAAGCCACCTTCTCTGCACCAGTCAAGTCGGCGCCGAGGTGATCAGGACCGGGTCGGGCGAATGTCGGGGCTGGTCATTCAATGTTGCTGAGCATCGTGCACCTCGCGAGCGACATCGATCTGTTCGATGTTTTGCTCGGCCCAACGCGTCACGGCCTGCATGACGGGCACCAGGCTCTGCCCCAGCGGGCTGAGCGCATAGTCCACGCGTACCGGCACGGCCGGGGTGACGGTGCGAGAGACCAGACCATCACGTTCGAGGCGACGCAAAGTCTGCGTGAGCATCTTCTGACTTGCCCCTGCAATCGCACGAGCCAGCTCGCCATAGCGGCGAGGACCCTCGGCCAGCTCCTTGAAGATGAGAGCGACCCACTTCTCGCCAATGCGGTCCAGCAGCCGGTTGGTCGGGCAACTGGTGAAGCGGGCCTGGTGCGAGATACGAGCCTCGGCATGTCGTTGAGCGGCGGTGCGCGTGGTCATGGCATCCCTTCGCGTGCGCTGGCCACCTTGAAGTGCGTACTCCCTCTCAACCGTAGCGCCGCCTAACTTCACTCATGAGCAATCCCTGTCTGATCAAGGAGCGAACAGACCATGACGACGATCACCGTCCTCGGCTCCGGCAACGTGGCCCGGGCCCTCGCCGGCAAACTGCACGACGCAGGGCACAAGGTCATCGTGGGTTCCCGAGACCCGCAGAAGACAGCCGCCG
This sequence comes from Streptomyces sp. NPDC048473, assembly GCF_043200155.1. Lineage (NCBI taxonomy): Bacteria > Bacillati > Actinomycetota > Actinomycetes > Kitasatosporales > Streptomycetaceae > Streptomyces > Streptomyces sp. NPDC048473. The sequence goes on along the minus strand of NZ_JBICXE010000062.1, from coordinate 10,120 downwards.
ATTGGGCCGGTTCCGGAATACGCGTCACGGGCCTGCAGGACGCTGCCGGTTCGGCCGAGGTGGTCATCAACGCCACGCCCGGCTCGGCGTCGCTGGATCTGCTCACCGGCCTTGCGGCACAGCTGACGGGCAAGGTCCTGGTCGACATCGCCAACGCCAACGAACTCGACTCCGCCGGCTTCGCATCGGTGCCCCTGCATCCGGGCAGCAGCCTCGCCGAGGAGATTCAGCAGGCGCTACCCGACGTACGCGTGGTGAAGGCCCTCAACACCATGCACGACTCGGTCATGGCCGACCCGGCCAAACTGACCATCAGTCCCTCCGCCTTCGTGTCCGGCAACGATGCCGGCGCCAAGAAGGTCGTCGGCGGTCTGCTTGCCGACCTGGGCTGGCCGCCAGAGTGGATCATCGACCTCGGAGACGTGAAGACCGCCCGGGTGCCCGAGGCGTTCGTGCTGATGGTCAGCAGCCTTGTCCGTGCGCTGGGACCAGTGCCCTTCGGCATGGCCATCGCTCGATGAGACACGGAAGAGCCGACTCCGCCTGCTCGGCCTTCAACCTCTCAAGGAAGCCGTCGAGCAGGTCTTGAGATGCCCGGCATGCCAAGCTCGACCGGCGCGATGCGGGCGAGTCGCTGGCTCTCTTCGCGCTTTTGCCGCAGGAATGTGAGGGTGAGGTCGATGCCCTCGATCTCCCCACGCCAGCCTTCTTGCTCGGCACGGCTGCGGCGGCTCAGAAGGTCGTTCTCGATCTCGTCGAGGCGAGGGAGCATCTTGGGGCTGATGTTGAGCATGGGACAACGCAGACATGAATGCTCATGCTGGCAGGGACTTCCACAGGGGCGGGCGCACCCGCCCAGCTCGACTTTGCGCAGATCGAAGTGCTCCTCGAACCCGGACCATTCGGATTCAGTGACGGGCCGGTACTCGTCCGTCGGCCTGTTCTGACGACGTCGGTCGAGAAATCCCTGGTAGTGACGGACTACGTCCTCATTGAACACGGCTAATGGTGGAGTCGGGTATTGGAACTCCCGGAATACCCCCCGCGCTCAGAGGGGATCGAGGAGCATCAGGACCTCGTCCCGGGTGTCGTCGGGCGCGAGGCGGAGGGCCCCGGGCCAGCGACCGACCTCACGCCATCCGAGTCGGCTGTAGAAGTCCTCCAGCCCCTCTTCTCCCCGGGCAGCAAGATGGAGCTGTTCGATCCCCAAGTCGTTGCGGGCTATCTTCCGCAGCTCACGCATGAGGGCGGAGCCGACACCGCGTCCGCGGAACTCGGGGTGGGTCTGAAGGTGGTTGACCGTGCCCCAGTGCCCGATGAGCCGGTAGGGATCGCGGTTGAGGACAACCCATCCGGCAAGAACGTCGTCGAATCTGGCGGTGATGAGTCGGCTGTGTTGCGGGTGGAGACGGCCGAGGAGCTTGTCCGCGACTGGTGCGACGTCGTTGTCTTGGACGGGTGGGAAGGGGAATCCGGCGGCACCGCCCGAGTTGGTGACCGCGATCCAGCAGCCGATCAGCTGGCGTCGGAGTTCGGGAGTGACCTCGTGGGCGTCGGTGATCTGAGCGAGGTCGGGCATGCTTTCCGGCGTTGTCATGAGAAGCAGCATGTCAGCGGGGTCTGACATCGGGACGGGTCAGGCTTCCGAGTTTCGGCGGCTGACCTCGGCCGCGTAGGCGCCCCAGTCGCCGGCGGCAGCTCGCTGCCATTTGACGGCGACGGTGATGTCGATGCCGAGAGTGCGGGCGAGGACCGCGGCGGGCAGTTCGGTGGCGAGCTGGAACAGTGCGGTCGAACGGGCTTCCGCGAGGCGGATGCCGAGTTTGCGGAGTCGCTCGCCCATGGCCCAGGCACTGATCGGTCGGCCGGGCTGGCCGCCGGGAAAGAGCCAGGGTGACTCTGTCCAGCCAAGGACGGCATGGCTGCGGCGAATCGCGACCTGGCGGAGGGCCAGTTCGGCGACGGGCGCGGGAAGCTCGACCGGCACGGCGCCGAGGCGGATGCGGACGGCTCCGCCGGTAGCAACAGCAGTGCGGCAAGGCGGTATTCGGGCTTGAGGGCGTCGTCGTGCAGCAGGCGTCGGGCGGTGTCCCAGCGGGCTTCGTCGTCCATCGGCTGTGAGGGGCCGTTCCATCGCTCGGCCGGGAAGGTGAGATCCCGGGTAATCTTCTGGGCGAGTGCCCAGCGCACGAAGTGGCATGCCTCCTGGCGTAGGCGGGCGTCATCGCTGGTCGTCCAGCGTTCAAGATCGGTCTGGTGACAGGTGGCAAGGGTCAGGTTCTGGCCCTCGAGCCAGTTCAGGAAATAGACGGCCGCCCGCAGATGCTGCCGCGCGATCTGCAGCTGGTAGTACGTGGTCTCCTTGCCGCGGCTGCGGCGGCGGAGCCGACGCAGAAGGTGCCACGTCGCGTACCGGTGCAGGTTTTTCCGTCCCTCGGTCGTCGCGTGGGAGGCGACGAGGTTGAAGTCGTGGCCGCGCTGAGGATGTCGGCGTGGTCGAACGCCAACCGTTCCGGCAGGTCGCCCAGGGGCCACCAGCGGGCGGTGCGGGCGTCGTCTCCGGCGGTGATCGGGGTGTCGGCGGGAACGACAGCCACGTACGCGGCGGTGACTTACCTGCCGCGCGGGTCGCGATGGGGCTGGTCCCAGACGCCGATCTGACGGAGGTCGTCGGCGGTCACGTGGACGCCGGTCTCCTCAGCCAGTTCCCGGGCGGCCGCCGCACGGCTCGTCTCCCCGGGGTCGACGTGGCCACCGGGCAATGCCCAGGCGCCCTCGTGCGGCGGCCAGTCCCGCTCGATCAGCAGGACGTCGCCGCCGGGTGTCAGGGCCACACGGCGTCGCCGGTCGCGGCCTGGTCACCGGCATCGTCTTCCCTGTTAGGTCTGCGTGTTGAAGCGGGTCGAGCGAGGGTGGGTTCGTGACTGGATGGCGTACGTACTGGGTGCCGCAGCGCCGCTGTGTGAGGTCCGAGCGAGTGCCCGCCTTGGTGGGGTGGGAGGATCTCGCGGCGCGTGAGCAGCGTGCCGGAGTCCATCTAGGGGATCCGATTCTTCTGTCGCCCGACTACCGGGTCGATGAAGCGCTGAGTCTGTATCTGTGCCGTTCGTCGTTCGCTCGTCTCGCGCCGGAGACGAAGCGGAACTACACGGCTGACTACTGCCTGTTCTTCGACTTCCTCTGGGGGAGGGGGAAGGCTTGGACTGAGGCGACGTCGGACGATTTGTGGGACTTCGAGGACTGGCGCACTCGATCGCCGCGCAACCCCCGCAGGGTCGGTGGTTCGCGATGGAACCGTGGGCTGGCTGCGCTGACCCGTCTGTACGACTGGGCGGTTCGCAGTGCGTACGTATCGGTGAACCCGGTCGCGACGCGGCCGATGCTTGGCCGCTACGGCGAGATGGTCAGCGTGCCGGTGGCGCGGGCGAAGAACGCGAGAGCCAGTGAGGTGCACTGGCTGACGCCTCGGGCCTTTCGCCGGTGGGTGGATGTCGGGCTGCGCGGTCATGGTGTTGACGGACGTCCTTCGTTGGAGTGGAAGGGGCGGTTGGAAGACCGGAATGCTGCCTTCGCTGATCTGCTGTTCTCCTCCGGTGCGCGGTTGACCGAGGGGGCCTCGTTGCTCACGTTCGAGGTCCCGGCCTTGGCGCTGGAGGGCGGCCGTTACTACGTGGGCCGGCTTGCGCGGCAAATGACGAAATCGAAAAGAGCTCGGACGTTCTACGTCTCTTCGCCGGTGGTGGGCGAGGTCGAGGGCTACGTGGAGTCGTCCAGGGCGCGCGTGGTGCGGCGGGCGCAGGCGCAGGGCCGGTATCAGCGTCTGGCGGCTTGGCGGCTGGTGACGCACCAGACGGGAGGGCGGCGTCGGCTGATGCACTGGCGTGATCAGGACGGGTTGGAGGGGCAGACGGCGTTGGCAGAGGCGACGGTCGAGGATCGAATGAGCCTTCTTACCAAGGGGCCAGCGGGGCCAGAGCCGTTGTGGTTGTGGCTGAGCGAGTCGGGCCTGCCCTTTCACCCGTCGTCGTGGGAGGGCGTCTTCAGAGCGGGAAACACCCGGTGCCAACGGGTAATGGAACCGCAAACGGCCGCTCCGCCGTTTTGCACGCCCCACATGTGCCGGCACAGTTTCGCGCTGTGCATGCTCGTGGTCCTCAACCACGTCATGGACCGGCGGATGGGCCTCACGGCGGAGGAACGGCGGGACTTCAGGCTGCTGTACGGCGACCCGTGGCGGATGGTGCAAGATCTGCTCGGCCACGCCCAGTTGGAGACGACGCGGGCCATCTATCTGGCGCCCGTCGCCGATCTTCAACTGCGTTCCCTGCTGGCCGACGTCGCACCCGTGCACGGGCCCGGCGGCGAGATGGAACTGACCGAGCTCTTCACGCGCCTCGCTCGCGAGAGCGCTGGGATCCAGGACCTGGACGAGAAGCTGGCGGCGCGATGAGCCGGCACGGCCGGCCGGCTGCCCAGCCGCAGCACGACCATCGCCGCCCGCCGCTGATTGTGGAGCAGGGGCTCCTTGTGCGTCACCGGAACAGGCAGGGACGGGTTGTCACCTATGATTTCGCCACCTTGCCGGTCGCGGTCCCGTTTCAGCGGTCCCTCGCGGCGCTGTTCGCCGCCAAGTGTGCGCCCGGCGGCGGCTGGGACAGCCTCAAGACCAGCGACGCCGCATGGTGGGTGCTCCGACCGTTCGCGGAGTTCCTGAGTGCGTACGAGGGTGCCCCGCGGGACGTCGAGGGCATGACGGCTGCGCTGTGGAACACATGGCGCCTCAGCCTCGAACCACGCCCCAACGGCTACAACAAGCACTCGACGGTAGCCGGGCTGCTCCAGCAGGACCCGCGGCTACCCCAGCCCGTACGCGAGGCGATGGCCAAACGCTTCACCTGGACCTCGGCAGGTGAACGGGCCTATGAACCTGATGAGTTCCGCACGATCCGGCTTGCAGCGCGGCGGTCGTTTCGTGCCGCACTGCTACGGATCCGGGAGAACGCGGCCCGCCTGGAATCCTGGAGATCGGGAGAGGTCGACCCGGGCGGCGAGCAGTGGCTGCTGGGCGAGGCCCTCGACGTACTGGCCCGCACAGGCAACGTTCCGCAGGTTCCGCTGAAGACCGGTCGCGGAATGCGGCCGGTCTATCGCTTCCGTGCGGTGCTGGGCGGCACGGGTTCTGTGCACACGTGGAAGCGGCTCTTCCTCGGCCGCAATGAGGCCGCCGCGCTCAGCGTGCTCATCGCAGCGGAACTCGGACTGAACCCGACCACGATCTCCGAGCTGCCAGTACCTCAGCTGATGCCCAATCCTGCGGGGTCCACGGGGCTGCTCTACCGGCTTGCGCTGGAGAAGCGGCGCCGTGGCGGCCGTGGCCGGTTCGAGAGCCGCAACATCGCCGACACCGGAGCCGACAGCCCCGGCCGCATCCTGAGCGAGGCGCTGGAAGCCACTGCCCCCGCGCGGGCCGTGCTGGCCGCGGGCGAAGCGGGACCCGACCGGCTTCTGGTCTGGCACGAAACCGCACCCCACCAGGTGCAGAACTACCCAGGTGCCTTCCGGATCGGCTCGTTCGGCTTCGGCGCGGACGAGCGAGCCACCGGGGACTGGGCCCGGTCAGTTGGCTTGACCGGCTCTCCGATGCGGCGCATCCGCCGGACCGTGAACGTGCTGCACCGGCGCGAGCCCGGCCAGAACAGCCAGGACACCCACGACCGCGTGTACGTACTGCCCGAGCCGCAGGTGCAGGAGGCCGCTGTCCCGGTCATCACCGAAGCCGCCCTGGACGCCGTGCGCGCCGCGCGGCGCACCATCCTGCAAGCCCGCATCACCGATCGCCCGCCGCAGAGTGGCCACGAGACGGCGACGGCCGGGTGCGCCGACTACACGCACAGCCCCTTCACTCCCGGCGGCGACAGCTGCACGGCGTCCTTCCTGCTCTGCACCGCCTGCCCCAACGCCCGCGTCACCCCCGCTCACCACGCCCGCCTGGTCTACCTGCACCAAGCCCTGACCGGCCTGCGCACGGCGGTGGAGGCTTCCATCTGGGAAGCGGACTGGGCCGATGCCCACGCCCGGCTGACGGACCTGCGAAACCGCCTCGGGGCCGCAGTCTGGGCAACCGCTGTGAACGCGATCCCCGCCCAGGACCGCGCCGTTGTCGACCAGCTCCTGAACGGGGACCTTGACCTGTGACCATTCCCTCCGCCTCCCTCCCGACATTGCCCGGCCGGCACACGCAGGCCATTGCTCCGTCGCTGGTCGTCAGCGGCTACGCGGGCTCCGTCGCCACCTACGGTGCCCCGGTGTGGCCCCTCGATCCGTTGAGCGCCAATCCGAGCGCCGACCGCAAACAGCTGTACTGGGACCGATTCCCTGCAGACAGCAGGGAAGAGTTCCGGCTGCTGGCCTGGGTAATGATCAACAACCCCTTGCCGGACTGGTTCCTGGTGGGATGGCCGGCCTGGCACTCCCGGCTGAGCGCGACGATGCTCTACGGCGCCGTCCTGGAGTGGCGGACCTTCGCGACGTGGCTGCACAGCCGTGGCGTGGCCAGCCTGGCCGCGTGCCCGGAGACTGCTTTCGGAGAGTACGCGCGGCACGCTGCCGAGCGCCTGGGGGCCAGCCGGGCCACCGTCACCAGAACGCTCAGTGCCCTGACCCGGCTGTGGGCCTTCGATGCGGTCAGCCCCGTCGCGCTGGGAGTCGCCAGTCCCCCCTGGGTGAGGGAGGGCGTGGACGATTACCTGCCCGCCCAGACATCCCGGGGCGAGAACGCCACCGAGCCAATCACCCCGGCTACCATGGGGCCGCTGCTCATCTGGGCGCTGCGCATGGTCGACGACTTCGCCCACGACATCCTCGCCGCCTGGGCAGAGAGCCAACGTGTCACCGACCTCGCCGATGCAACGGTCGGCACGCCGACATCCAAGGCCCGCCTGAAGCGATACCTGGAAGACCTGACAAGCAGGGGTGAGCCGGTCCCCAGCCGGCAGATGTTCGGCCGAACCATGATCAGCTCCCGGTACATCGCCGCCGGGGTCGGCTGTTCGACCAGCCTCACCGTTGATGGTGACTGCCCGGGCTCCGTTGGGGGTGGGGTGGTGGACGATGATCGGCGCGCTCATGGAATCAGGGTGCTCCGACTCGGCTGCTGGTGCCCGCCGGACGGGGCCCGGAGAAGGCAGGTCTGCCCGGATGCGGGTGTGCACGTGAGGCGTGAGGATCGATACGGGCGGGGGGCCGGTCGCTCCTGGTCTGTCTCCTAGTCGGCGGCCGGGCCGCCTCCCAGCAGCCCAGGGGGTCCAGGAGGTGCGTATGCCGTCGACGATCTGGACCGGTGCCATCAGCTTTGGCCTGGTCACTTCGCTGAACTGAGCCAGTCCAGCTCCGCCTGTGAGCCTGTCCGCCCTTAAATAGGGTGAGCGGATGCTGCACACACTTCCTCCTCTGATCCCCGAGACGACGGCACTGTCCGTCGCCGGAGCCGGACTCCACCGGTACGAGATGGGTTCGGCGCTCATCGTGGCGGGGGCGGCTGCGACCGTGGTCATCGTTGAGGCTGGCGACAGTCCGGGGGCGAGCGGCGTTCAGGACTCCACGAAAGTGCTGCTGCGTGGGGACACGGTTCCGGGGCTCTACCCACGGTTCGATATCGAAGCTCCGCTACCCATCCGCCTGTTCGCGCGTATGGATGGTGGCTGTCTCTCCTTGGGCGCCGCGCGGTGCAGGGGGCTGTCGGACCCTGCCAACTTCGACTATGCCGCATTAGAGCTCGACCAGCCGCTGACCCGCGAGATGCTGGACGTGGTCCGCCCGGTCCCGGCACCTGGTCTGGTGCCGGATGTGGACTGGGTCGACCACGTAGACGCGGATCCGATCCGGGCTCTGGAGTCGTTCGCCCTCGGTTGGTTCCCCGCCGAGCAGCCGGAGCCAGCCGAGGAAGGGAACGAGGTGGGCGAACTGGGCATCCTCCCTGAGGCGTTGGTCGCTTTCCACCGCTTGGCCCGCTTCCGCCCGGCACTCCACAGGTTCCATGACTCGGTGCTGGAGCAGCCCAGGCGCGCTTCCGGACCGTTCGGCGACCGGCTGGTCTTCGCCGTGCAGGACGGGGCCGGCATGGACTGGTCCATCCCGTGGCTGCTGGAGGGACCAGGCGCAGTCGATCCCCGCGTGTGGTGCACCGATGATCCCTGTGCTCTGGAGCCGGAGGCGTTCATCGAAGAGGAGCCGTTGAGCCGGTTCCTCCTGCAGTTCACCCTCTACGAAGCCACGATTGCCGCCCCCTACCAGGCATGGACCTACTGCATGCCGCCCGCGCGTCTGGACACGTTGTGGAGCAAGCTGCGGCCCATACCCCTGAGCCCATTTCTACCGACCTACACTGCGGAGAAGCTCTTCGTGGCCCCAGGGCTGCTGATGTCAGCCAGCATGGACGAGAACGAGGCGGTCGTGGCTTTCGGCGCACTCCACCGCGCGACCCTGACGCCATTACTTGAGCACGGATTCCGCTGGTCCCGCTTTGATGGGTGAGGCGCATACCCGTGGCGGGCCGCCGGCACTGGTGGTTCATCCCGTGATGCGAAGGAATTAGTTCGTATTGCACCGCGTACGCACATTAGGGCTTCTTCCTCGGGGTGGGCAGGCCCAGGTTCACCGGTCCGCCGAGCTGTACGGCGTCGATCTGACTGATCTTGGAGTCTGCGCCAGCCAGGCTGACGCGGAGTCCTTCGATCTCGCCCAGCCAGCCCTCACTCTCAGCTTCGGCGATGCGGTCGATGAGGTTCTCCCGGATCTCCACCAGTCGACCGCGCTGGGCACGGTCGGGGCGTAGGAGTGAGCAGCGGACACAGGCGTGTTCGTGGATGCAAGCGGTGCCGTAGGCGCGGGCGCAGGTGCCGACGGAGAGTTTGCGGCGTTCGAAGTGGCCGAGGAAGTCTTCCCATTCGGCGTCGGTCGGGGTGCGGTACTCCTCGGCGGGGCGCAGAGCTCGGCGGCGGGAGATGAACGCACGATGGGCCTCGTCATGACCGATGCAAAGTCCGGTCAATGCGCAGCGGTATAAAGTCCCAGTACAGCCTCTGCTCCTCGTCCACTACGGGCATGTAGTCGTTGAGGGGCTGGTTAGTCTCGAGAGACGTGGCGATCGTCTCCATGAGCACCGGCAGAGACGTCCACATCTCGCGTGATCCACGCATAATGCCTTCCGTGGCCTCAGCGTCGTGGACGCGCCCCCGGTCGATCTCGGGACGCTGGTCCAGTACGAGGTAACCCCCGCCGACGTCCCGCGCGATGGGGATCAACTGCGGATGTCCGTACAGGACGTGGCTGGCCCCGATCTTCATGAAGTCGTAGTCCACCTCCTCTCCTTCCTCGTCCGCCGTACGCTTGTCGTAGAAGCGGGTGAAGAGTTGCCACTCATCCGCTATCTCGCGTGCACTCATCGGTCTGTAGAACCCTGGCAGCAGCGAGAATCGCTGGTCGAGGAGATCGTCGTGCCGCAACAGTGACATCGCCAAGGGCTTCAGCAGTGGCCGGCCGATGACGCGTTCGGCTGCGGCGATGTCCGCCGGATCCGCGGGCGGCGCCAGCGCGGCGTAGGACGCCGGGGCATGCTCGGCCAGCCAGTTCTCGATTCGCGTCCACGACTCACTGATCGGTGCTGTCATGGCACGGCATCCTGCCACCTGGTGCTGACAACCTCCGGGGAACACCCAGACTGTGGCCGTGCCCCCGATACATCCGACTGGGGCCGTCTCTGGGCCGTGCGAGGGGACTCCACGATAACAGGCGACGACACCCGCTGACCGCTAACCTCGGCGTTTCGGTTGGTGTGAGGCCAGTTGCTGGCCGGGAACGCGAAAGTGCCTTCTGAGCTGGGACGATGAACCTTGTCGAGGGGTTCTGTCGGTCCAGGTGGAAGGCACTTTCTGCGTGCAGGGTATCGGTTTGCGTCCCAGGCTTCATGTCTCCGCCGACGGTGCGGGGGTGGTCGGGCCACGGCTACTGGCTGATCTCGCCGACGCCACCGGACTGACCAGCGCGTACTCCACCGCGCTGAGGCCGCTTCGGCCACGTGGCACCGGCCATGACCCAGGCAGGATCGCGACCGGCCTCGCGG
>NZ_JBICXE010000061.1:0-30183 GCF_043200155.1 Streptomyces sp. NPDC048473 | reverse complement strand
CAGGATCGGGTCAAGATCCCCAACCCCAGCCGCTCCAGACGCGACACCAACACGAACAGCCCAACGCCCTGCCAGCCCCAAAAGCAACGGCATTGTCATGGTTAACAAGGGGGGGGAAGTCATGCCGGGCCCGGAGGCCGGGAGCCCCATTGCGGAGCCAACGAAGACGGTAATGGGGGCAGACCATGCGGTGCCGACTCCAGTGGGGCTCCCTCCCGCCATCGGCGCGGAGGCAGCGTTCATCCCTGAGCGGCCTGGAGTTGTTACCGGAGGCATGGTGGTCGCGTCGCCCGTCCCGTCGGCGGTACGCGCAGGCGTTGTCGACAACCCCGCCCTCCGGCGGGCGCCGGCTCGTCGTCGCGGCACGGACGGCGCCGTTCGGGATCGGCGGGGTCAGCCGGAGTCGGAGCGCGGTTCCTGCGGGTCGACTCCTGTGGATGCGGAGGCGTCCCGGGTTCCGCTGGGGCGCTGGGACCGGCCCCTGGGGCCGGTGTCGTGCATGCCGCTCTCGCCGGATTTCCCGGCGCGTTCCTGACCCGGGCGATGAGTGCTCTTGACCGTGTTGCCGGAGACCTCCTTGGTTTCCTCCTTGGAGATCTTCCTGCCGGGGCCGGGCTTCGGCGCGTACTCGTCGGGATGGAAGGACCGGTGCGCGCTGTCGTTGGGCTCCTGGTGGGTCTCGTCCACATCCGACGCCCAGCCGTGCTGGTGGGCGCCCTTGTGGCGGCTCGGTCCCTCGCCGTGCGAGGGCTGGGACGACCTCTCGTTCTTCGGCATGACCGGGCTTCCTTTCGAATCTCCGCGACCGCGCGGATGCGGTGCAGTATCCAACTGCAAGCATAGTCAAATCGAACATTTGTGCATCTATTGCGCACAAGGATGCGCTGATCCACCGGGATCATGAGGAGGTCTCGGAACCGGCGACGCAGCCGGGGCGTAGGCCCCGGCTCGTGGACTCGGGGGCCTACGGTGACCCGTTGAGGGGTCGGGAGCGACGGATCAGGACGGGGCGATCGTCGCCGTGATCGTCTGGCGCATCGCGGAGAACGGCTGGGAGTAGCCGCCGCCCTCGAGCCCCGCTGTGCGGTCGGCGCCGTACTCGTCGAAGTTCAGCGAGACGATCTCGTCGACACCGTCGCCGTTCAGGTCACCGGTGAAGATCTCCTGGCCGCCCATCGCGGAGAGGCCGGACACGCTGTACGGGTAGTCCCCGCCGGCGGTGAGATCGGACGGGTCGTAGGTGCTGGCACCGCCCTGCTCGCCCGAGACGATGATCCGCCGACCGCCGGGCCCGGTCGCGCAGGCGGCCGCCTGCGAGTACGCGATCGTCGTGGGAGTTGGACTCGTCTCGCTTGGTGGTGCGCGACCACAGCTCGCTGCTGTCGTCGCCGTTCAGGGCGCGCACATTGTTGGCGTTGATGAACAGGCCGGGGTCCAGCGTGGACTCGCTGACTGTCGCCGTGCCCGGGAACGGCAGATCCGTGCGCACGCGCTGCCCGGTGACCGTGGAGGAATCGGCTTGGCAGAAGCCCTCTCGCAGAGCCTTCGGTGAGGCTTCCGGATCGAGGACGGCCAAGAGATCACTGCTGGTCAGGAGTCGGGCCATGCGCCCATTGTCCCGTGTGGCGGATCAAGGCCCGGTAGCACCCAGGGGGTTCCGGGGACCGCTGTCGGGAAGCCGGGATCCCGTCAGGCGTCCCCGTACGCCTCGCCGCCCAGCTCCAGCTGGGCCTCGCCCGCTGTCGCGTCGGCCAGCCAGCCGCGGAATGACTCGACATCGGCGTCCGGCAGCCCGATCTCGATGATGACGGCCTCCGCGTAGCGGACCTCGCGGACGGTCCGTCCGGTGGCTCGGAGGTCGTTCTCCAGCTTGCCCGCGCGCTGATGGCCGACGGTGATCGTGGCGAGGCGGAACCGCTGCCGGGTGATGGTGCCGAGCTCGTCGAGGGCCTCCCCGACCGCTCCCCCGTACGCCCGGATCAGTCCGCCCGCACCGAGCTTCACACCGCCGTAGTAACGGGTGACGACGGCAACGACGTACCGCATCTCACGGCGCGTCAGCATCTGCAGCATGGGTACGCCGGCGGTGCCACCCGGCTCCCCGTCGTCACTGGCCTTCTGCACGGAGGCGTCGGCGCCGATCACGTAGGCGAAGCAGTTGTGGGTGGCAGTCGGGTGTTCCCTGCGGATGCGTGCGACGAAGTCCTGCGCCTCCTGCTCGGTGGCGGCGGGGGCGAGCGCGCAGATGAAGCGCGACCGGTTGATCTCGGTCTCGTGCACGCCCGCTCGGGCGACTGTCCGGTACTGCTCCTGCATCCGGCCACCCTATGCCCCGGCCGGGAATGGTCCGGGGCCGCTGTCCGTTGTCCGGATCATGTACGCAGACGCAGAGACGATCCGCAGGATTCTCCGGGACACGGGCGAGACCTGGGCGGTGGTGGGCCTGTCCAACAACCGGTCGCGCGCGGCCTACGGCGTCGCCGAGGTGCTTCAGCGCTTCGGCAAGCGGGTGGTCCCGGTGCACCCGAAGGCGGAGCGGGTCCATGGCGAGGACGGCTACGCCTCGTTGGCCGACATACCGTTCCCGGTCGATGTGGTGGATGTCTTCGTCAACAGTGAACTGGCGGGCGCGGTGGCCGACGATGCGGTGGCGGCGGGAGCGAAGGCGGTCTGGTTCCAGCTCGGCGTGGTCGACCCCGAGGCGTACGACCGCACCCGGGCAGCCGGGCTCGAGATGGTCATGGACCGCTGCCCCGCCATCGAAATTCCGGCGCTGATCCGGTAGCCGCAGCACCCCCGTCCCTCGTCCGAATGTGCGTGGTGTCACACTCGGCGTCCGGCTGGGAGAATGGCCCGCCGTGAGTACTACGACTGCGCCGACCGTCCGCCACAGCCGAACCGGGCTGGCCGGGCAACTGTCCGAACTGGGCGTGGAGCGGAGCGGCGTCCTCCTTGTGCATGCGTCGATGCGTGCGGTGGGGTCGGTGAGCGGCGGGGTCCGGGCGGTGGTCGCTGCGTTACGGGACGCCCTCGGCGCGCACGGCACAATCGTCGTCCCTGTTTTCACCCCGGAGAACTCCGACACCTCTCCGCACTACCTCGACCGGGTGCTCGGTCTCAGCGACCGGGCCCGGGAGGCCGTACGGGCGAGCATGCCGCCCTTCGACCCGGCGACGTCTGCCGCACCGTCGATGGGCCGCCTCGCGGAGGCCGTGCGGCTCACCGAGGGGGCGGCGCGCAGCGGCCACCCCCAGACATCCTTCGCCGCGCTCGGCCCCTCGGCCCGGAAGCTGGTGGCGCACCACCACCCCGACTGCCATCTCGGCGAGGACTCCCCGTTGGCCCGCCTCTACGACCTGCGGGCCCAAGTGCTCCTGCTGGGCACCGGGTTCGACACCTGCACCGCGTTCCATCTCGGTGAGTACCGGGTGCCCGCCCCGCCCCGCCGCAGTTATCGCTGCGTGGTGACGGCCGGGGGCCGGCGCCAGTGGTGGGAGTACGAGGACGTCGCGCTGGACGACAGCGACTTCGCGGCCCTGGGAGCGGACTTCACCCGCTCGGACAGCGGTGCGGCCGTCCGCACCGGCCCGGTGGGCTCATCGACAAGTCGGCTCTTCCGCTTCACCGACGCCGTCGACTTCGCGTCCCGCTGGCTGCCGTCGCATCGGGGCGGAGCGCCGGTTCAGGCCCTCTGCCGAGCGCACGGCTGAGAGCCTCAGCCCTTGATGCCCAGGCCGTCGACGACCACGGCGCCGGGCAGCGCCGCCAGCGCCTTGCCCGGGACGATCAGCTTGCCCCGCCGGCTGCCGCTGCCGATCAGCACCCATTCCTCGTCGACGACGGCGGGATCGATCAGCAGCGGCCAGGCGGCCGGGAGTCCGATCGGTGTGATTCCGCCGTACTCCATGCCGGTCTCGCCGACTGCCGTGTCCATCGGGGCGAAGGACGCCTTGCGGGCGCCCAGGTGCTTGCGGACCGCGCCGTTCACGTCGACGCGGGAGTGGGAGAGGACAAGGCAGGCCGCCAACGTCACTTCGCCGCCGCGCTTGCCCGCCACCACGACGCAGTTGGCCGACCGGTCGAGCATTTCCGCGCCGTGGTGCTCGACGAAGACCGCCGTGTCGGCGATGGCCGGATCCGTGTCGACGTGGATGATCTGCGCGGCGGGGACACCGCCCCAGCCTTCGGCCACGGCTGCGGCGACAGGCCCGGTGAGCAGGTCGAGGCGGTCGGCCGCCGGGCAGGCGTTCTCGAAGGATCCGATGGGTGCGCGCATGCGCGCAACGCTAACAGCGTCTCGAAGGCGGCCGGTTGACCGTCTCACCGTACGGGCGGGATGGAGACCGCCATGGTGACCTCGGTCGGCTCGGAGCCGTCGTTGCGGTAGGCGTGGGGGTGATGCGCCTCGAACGTGGCGGACCCACCGGCGGGTACGGAGTACGAGGTTCCGTCGACGACCAGGGTGAGTTCGCCCGCGGTGACGTGGAGCAGCTCGACCGTACCCTCGGGGTGCGGGTCGGAGGCACTGCTGTCGCCCGGCATCAGGCGCCACGACCAGAGTTCGAGCGGCCCCCTGGCCTCCGTACCGACGAGCAGCGTGGTGGAACTGCCCGCCTCTGTCGACCACATGCGCACCGCCTGGCTCTCGGGCACCAGCCGGACCGGTGAGCCCTGCTCGTAGTCGAGCAGCGTGGTGATGCTGACACCCAGTGCGTCGGCGAGCTTGACCGTGGTGCCGACGCTCGGGTTGGTGCGGGCCTGCTCGATCTGGATGATCATGCCGCGGCTGACCCCGGCACGGGCGGCGAGTGCGTCCAGAGTGAAGCCGCGTTCCCCCCGCCAGCGCTTGAGATTGCGCGCGAGCGACTGGGTGAGCTGATCGAGGTCAGACACATTCCGTCCAATATTTTGGATGACAGGGTCGAAAATACTGCACTACGGTGTGGTGTACCCAACCGTTCATCGCACTGTACTGCGAGGCATGCAATGACAGCACTGTTCGCCCTGGCCACCAGCCTGCTCTGGGGGCTGGCCGACTTCGGCGGCGGGCTGCTCACGCGACGTACGCCCGCGCTCACCGTGGTCGTCGTGTCGCAGACCGCCGCGGCCGTGGTGCTCGGCATCATCGTTGTCGTGACCGGCGGCTGGAGTGAGGCGGGCCCGCAGCTCTGGTTCGCCGTCGCGGCGGGCGCTGTCGGACCGGTCGCGATGCTGAGCTTCTACAAGGCTCTGGCGCTCGGCCCGATGGGCGTCGTCTCCCCGCTCGGATCGCTGGGTGTCGCCGTGCCGGTGAGTGTCGGGATTGTCGTCGGGGAGCGGCCGGGGCTGCTGCAGTTCGCGGGGGTCGGCGTCGCCGTGGTGGGAATCGTGCTGGCCGGTGGTCCGCAGTTGCGCGGGGCGCCGGTGCAGCGCCGGGCGGTGCTGCTGACCCTGGTGGCCGCGTTCGGTTTCGGGTCGGTGATGTCCCTGATCGCGGAGGCGTCCACGACGGTGACCGGACTGTTCCTGGCGCTCTTCGTCCAGCGCCTCACCAATATCGCGGTGGGCGGCAGCGCCCTGTATGTATCGGTGCGCCGCGGGGCCCGCGCACTGCCGGAGGAGGGCGGGGCCGCCGTGGTGCTGGCCGCGCTGCCCGCCCTGGCGTTCGTCGGGCTCGCGGATGTTGCGGCCAACGGCACGTACTCGATCGCCGCACAGCACGGCCCGGTCACCGTGGCCGCCGTACTCGCCTCGCTCTATCCGGTGGTCACGGCACTGGCCGCGCGCGGAGTGCTCAAGGAACGGCTGCGCGGGGTGCAGGCGGCCGGGGCCGGTCTCGCCCTGGTGGGCACGGTGCTGCTGGCGACCGGCTGAGGATCCGGCTCCCACCGTCCTCAGCCACCGGACGGGCCCGGTGTCTCGCCCGGTTCCGCCAGGGCCAGCAGCTGCTCGGGCGTGACGCCCGACGGGATCGGCACCGGAGCGGGGGTGCGCAGCGGCGGCTGCCAGCCCTTTTCCGGATCCCAGCTGCGTACGACCCGGGCGGGAGCACCGGCCACCACCGCATGGTCGGGCACCTCCCCCCGCACCACCGCGCCCGCGGCGACCACCACGTTGCGCCCGAGCGTGGCCCCGGGCAGGATCACCGCTCCGGTGCCGATCCAGCAGCCCGGTCCGATGGCGACCGGCTCCATGCGGGGCCACTGTCTGCCGACCGGCTCGTGCGGATCGTCGTAACTGTGGTTCGTGGACGTGATGTAGACATACGGTCCGCAGTACGTGTCCGAGCCGATGGTGACCTTGGTGTCGGCGACGACATGGCTGCCGCGGCCGAGCACCACTCCGTCCCCCAGGGTCAGGATCGGCTCGGATCCGAGGTCCAGGTCGGGCATGAGTCCGGCCGTCAGGGTGACCTGTTCACCGATCACACAGTGGGCACCGAGCTCGATCCATGGCTCCCCGAAGACCGTGCCCTGCGGGAAGGCCAGCCGGGTGCCTGCGCCGATCCGGCCGAACCGCAGCCGGCCGGGGTGTTCCGCGGTGACCGCGCCCGCCTCCTGCACCCAGCGCCAGCCGCGGTGGACGGCCCGGGACAGGGCGCGCCGCCGCCAGGCGGCGAGGGAAGAGAACGTGTTCCTGTTCTTGGGCACTTGCACACGGTAGTCGGCGGCGCCCGGCGTGATCACCGCGGCAACCTGTGATGTTCACCCCACTCGGGGGCACTCCACCACCCGTCGCATACCGTTCCTCTGATGCGACCGAACAGCGGCGACCGAGCTGCTGCGATCGGGCGACCGCGACCGCACAACACCTGGGCACGGAGGAACGGGCGATGACAGAGCAGGCGTTGATCACGGGAATGGGCGGCAAGGAGCCGGAGATCGATGCGGAGGCCTTCACCGCGCCGACATCGGTCGTGATCGGTGAGATCACGATGGCCGCGGGTTCCAGCGTCTGGTACCACGCCGTACTGCGTGCCGACTGCGGTCCCATCGTCATCGGCGCGGACAGCAATATCCAGGACAACTGCAGCGTCCATGTCGACCCCGGGTTCCCCGTCACGGTCGGCGAGCGGGTCTCGGTCGGGCACAACGCCGTACTCCACGGCTGCACCATCGAGGACGACGTCCTGGTCGGCATGGGGTCCACCGTCCTCAACGGTGCCCGCATCGGTGCCGGTTCACTGATCGCGGCACAGGCGCTGGTCCCGCAGGGGATGCAGGTGCCCCCGGGTTCGCTCGTCGCGGGCGTACCCGCCAAGGTCAAGCGGCAGCTGACCGAGGAGGAGCTGGAAGGCATCAAGTTCAACGCGGTGGGTTACGTGGAGCTGGCCAAGGCACACCGCAAGGCACACGAGAACTGAGCGGAACGCAACGGGACCAAGGTGCGGGGCGGTCGGACGAAAGGAAGCGTCGGCCGTTTCCGCGGACCCGCACCGCCCCCGGCCGGCCGGTCCTCAGCCGGTCAGTTCCCTGCCGAGCCAGCCCCCGGCCGGCCGTTCGCGGCGGTACGACCGGTCAGTCCGCCACCGGTACGGTCCCCGCGTCCGGCGCAGAGACGACCGCCGACCGTGCCGCCGCCTTCTTGGCCCGGTTCTTCAGCACCAGCATCGAGGTCACGCCGATCAGTACCGCGACCACCAGGCCGAGGTAGGAGAACCGCTTGAGCCAGGCCTCGGCGACGACCCCCACCGAGTAGACGACGGCCGTGGTGCCACCGGCCCAGACAATGCCGCCGACCAGGTTGGCGATCAGGAATTTCCAGTACGGCATGTGCAGTACGCCGGCCAGCGGCCCCGCGAAGATCCGGAGCAGCGCGACGAAGCGGCCGAAGAACACCGCCCACATGCCCCACTTCTGGAACGACCGCTCCGCCATACCGATCTGGCTCTCGCCGAAGTGCTTGGGGAACTTCCCGCCGAGCCAGGCGAGAAGCGGCCGTCCGCCCTTGCGGCCGATGGCGTATCCGATCGAGTCACCGATGACCGCGCCCGCCGAGGCGCAGGCCCCGAGGATCCAGGGGTTGATTCCGTCGTGCCCGGCAGCCAGAAGCGCCGCGCTGACCAGGACGATCTCTCCCGGCAGCGGAATTCCGAGGCTCTCAAGACCGATGACAACGCCCACCAGGACGTAAACGCTGACCGCGGGGACGGTCTCCAGCCATTCCTGGATGTGCAACGCCGGTTCCTCCCGTACTGATGTCCCGTTGCCCGCCGGACAACTCCTCGGCGCACGGCGGGAATGCTACCTGTCCCGCCAAGTGCGCGAACAGCGCGAAAAGCCGCCACGCCCCTCATCGGGGTGCGCGGCGGCCCTTCGGGGAGCCGTCCCGGATCAGGCGTTCGGGCGCAGCGTCCAGACGACCGTCATCTCACCGGTCACCGCGCCGTCCGCGCGCTGGATCTCGATGACCACGGGGAACTCGGGCCGCTTGCCCTCGTCGAGTTCGGCGACGACATCGGCCACCGGGCGGCCGAGGGTCGCCGTCGCGGTGACGACGCCCATGGCCAGCTTCTTGTAACCGATCTCCGCCTTCACCGCCAGCGGCACGGCACGCGACATCTGGTCACCGAAGGCGGCGATGACGATCGCACCGCTCGCCGATTCCGCGAGCGTGAACATCGCTCCGGCGTGGGGTCCGCCGATGTGGTTGTGGTAGTCGGCCTGGTCCGGCAGGCGGACCACCGCACGCTCGGCGGTCGTCTCCAGGAACTCGAGATTGAGGGTCCGGGCCATCGGAACCGTCGCGGCGAGCATCTCGCCGACAGTCATCTGTTCAGCACTCATGACCAGATGTTACTCACGAGTAGAACTGTTTGGCCATCCCCGGAGCCTCCGCGCCCGGTCCACTGATCGCATCCTTCACCGTCCGCTCACGGGGGCGGGCGTAGCAGACCGGCCACCGCCCCTCTATCGTTACTCGCCATGTGGCCAGGACAGCAGCCGCCCGGGGGCGAGCAAAACCCGCAGGACCAGAATCAGAACCCGTATCAGCAGCCGGGGTACCAGCAGCCGAATCCCTATCAACAGCCGGGATATCAGCAGCAGGGACAGCCCGGACAGCAGCCGGGATATCCGCAGCAGGGCCAGCCCGGAGAGCAGCCGGGATATCCGCAGCAGGGCCAGCAGCCCGGCTACCCGCAGCAGAACCCGTACCAGCAGCCGACCGTGCCGCAGTACGCGGTCCCCGGTCCGCCCGGTGGTCCGCAGCCCGACGGCAACAAGAAGAAGACCACTGCCATCGCGATCGTCGCGGCCACCGCCGTCGTCGTGGCTGCCGTGGTGACCGGTGTCGTCGTGATGAACAAGGACGACAACAAGGGCAAGAACGTCGCCGACGACAAGAACTCGTCGGCGCCCGCCAAGCCGTCCGGTTCCGCGTCCTCGCCCGAGGCGAACCCGCGCGGCGCCGACGGAGACGCCAAGCCCCTGATCGCGGGCTGGAAGGTCGTCACCAATCCCAAGTGGGGCACGCAGTTCGACGTGCCCGGCGACTGGGAGGTCGGCAACCCCGGCACGGCCTCGTACTTCGAGGACGACAAGAAGGGCGACCACTCGCCCCTCATCGGCTTCTCCGCGCCGTCGTTCTACCAGAAGAAGTGGTGCGTGGACGACTCCGACAAGGACGGCACCATGGAGGACATGAGCCTCGCCAGCGCCGGCACCAGGGGCGCCGAGGGCGCCACCGACGCCGCCAAGAACGCCCACAGCGAGGCAGGCACCTGGGCGTGGGCAGCGTACGCGCAGCACATGCCTCAGAGCACCATCAAGTTCACGCCGGCCAGGCAGTACACCACCAAGTCGGGTGTGACCGGCCAGGTCGTCACGGCCACCGCGCCCAATGTCACGAAGCGGAAGAAGTGTGACAGCGACGGCAAGACGATCGCCTTCACCTTCAAGAACAAGAAGGGCGAGTTCGCGTCCTGGGTCCTCTACGGCGCCGATAGCGTCAAGGGCGAACTCCCGGACACGACGATCCAGCAGATCCTGAGCACCGTGCGGCTGGTGGACATCGCTCCGTCCTCCTGACCGTCTTCACCGCCTCCGGGAAAGGATTTGGCAGGGCGGGGTCGCGGCGGCGATAGTCCCTTGGTGACTGACGCTTCCGCCCCCGCGCCCCGCTTGAGCCGCCCCGGCCGCAATTACCGTCTGCTGACCGCCGCCGCGATCATCACGGGCCTGGGTACCCATGGCGCGCTGATCGCGGCGGCGTTCGCGGTTCTGGAGTCGGGCGGTGACGGCGGCGACGTCGGTCTGGTGGCCGCCGCCAGGACCGCACCGCTGGTGGTCTTCCTGCTGATCGGCGGGGCGATCGCGGACCGGCTGCCGCGCCACCGGGTGATGGTCGCGGCGAACGCCCTCAACTGTGTCTCGCAGGCCGCTTTCGCCTGGCTGGTCCTGGCCGGCGATCCGAAGCTGTGGCAGATGATGCTGCTCACCGCGTTGTGCGGGACCGGGCAGGCGTTCTTCAACCCGGCGGCCGAGGGCATGCTGATGTCGAGCGTCAGCCGTGAGCAGGCGAGCCGCGCCTTCGCCCTCTTCCGCATGTCCATGCAGGGCGCGGCGATCGGCGGTGCGGCGCTAGGTGGCGCCATGATCGCGGCGATGGACCCGGGCTGGGTACTGGCCGTCGATGCCGCCTCCTTCGCGGTGGCGGGTGCGTTGCGCGCCTTCCTGGACGTCAGCCACATTCCGTCGCGCGCACCGGGCGGCGGCCTGCTCGCCGATCTGCGGGACGGCTGGCAGGAGTTCATCGGCCGCCCCTGGCTGTGGAGCATCGTGGCGCAGTTCTCGGTGGTGGTCGCCGCGGTGGGGGCCGCCGAGTCGGTGTACGGGCCGCTGGTCGCCCGGGACGAGCTGGGTGGCGCCCGCCCCTGGGGCTTCGCGCTCGCCGCGTTCGGGGTCGGCACGCTGGGCGGGGCGCTCTTGATGATGCGATGGAAGCCCCGGCGGCTGCTGCTGGCCGGAACCCTCGGTGTCTTCCCGCTGGCGCTGCCGTCGGCGGGACTCGCGGTGCCGTTGCCGGTGGCCGGGCTCTGCGTCGTGATGTTCGTCAGCGGCGTCGCCATCGAGGTGTTCGGGGTCTCGTGGATGACGGCCATGCATCAGGAGATCCCGGAGGAGAAGCTGTCGCGCGTCTCGGCGTACGACTGGTTCGGCTCGGTGGCGATGATGCCGGTCGCCACCGCGCTCGCCGGTCCGGTGGAGGCCCTGGTCGGGCGCAGTGAGGCCCTGTGGGGCTGCGCTGGGCTGATCGTGCTGGTCACCGGCGCCGTGCTGTGCGTACCCGGGGTACGCAATCTGACCCGCGCCACCGTCACCACCGAGGTGGTGACGGCCAAGGCGCAGGGGCCGGCCTCAGCCGATGCTGAAGGCTCCGTCGGGCGGCTCGGGTGAGGCGACCGCCTCGCCGTCCCTGACCGGCCCGGCCGCTCCGACGAGCCGGTCCAGCGCGGTGTCGTGCTCGACTCTGGCGGGGAAGGCGTCGGCGGCGCAGCGGCGGGTCAGCGTCGCCGTGTCGATCGGGCTTCGGGACGCGACGAGGACGACGTTGCCGAAGCGCCGGCCGCGCAGCACCGCCGGTTCGGCGATCAGTGCGAGCTCCTCGAAGACGGCCGCGAAAGTGGCCAGTTGGGAGCGGAGGAAGCCGAAGGGCGCGCCGTCCGCGAGATTGGCGGCGTAGATTCCGCCGTCGCGCAGTGCCCGGCGGGCAGCCTGTGCGTACTCGACGGTGGTGAGGTGGGCGGGCACCCGCGAGCCACCGAAGACATCCGCGATCAGGACGTCGACGGAGCCGGGCGGGGTCTGTTCCAGCCGGCTGCGGGCGTCCGTGCCGTGCACGGTGATCCCGCTGCCGTCGGGGACCGGAAGATGCTCGGCGACCAGAGCGAGGAGCCCGAGGTCGGCCTCGGCGACGTCCTGGCGGGAGCCCGGCCTGACCGCGGCGACATAGCGGGGCAGGGTGAGCGCACCACCGCCGAGATGGAGTACGTCCAGCGGTGCGCCCGGTGCCGCAGCGCAGTCCACCACATGGGCCAGCCGTCGCGCGTACTCGAATTCGAGATGGTCCGGCGCGTCGAGGTCTACGTACGACTGGGGTGCACCGTCGACGGTGAGCAGCCAGGCCCTGTCCCGGTCCACGTCGGGGAGGAGTCTGGCGGTGCCCTGGTCCACGTCCCGGATGACAGGTATTGACTCGTTCACTCCCCCATTGTGGGGTGCCGGATCAGCTGCTCACGACCGCAGCGACGGCTTCGGTGTGCGCCGCCGACTGGGCGAGTCCGGCACGGGCCGCCGCGGCCCGGCGGCTCGGGTCGAGGGGGTTGCGGCCGGACGCCTTCTTCGCCGCCGCGTCCGGGGTGATGACCTCCACGCGGGCGCCCTTCGCGGTGAGCTCGGCCGCCTGCGAGCGCGGCGAGGCGATGACCTTGTTGCCACTGGCCGTCGGAGCGATGACGACGACGCGCCCATATCCCGCGGCGAGATGGGCGTTGGCCGGGGAGTGCACCCCGCCGTCGATCCAGGACCGTCCCTCATTGGTGGCGACAGGCCAGACGGCCGGGACGGCGGAGCTCGCGGTGACGGCGTCCACGAGGGGCACTGCGCTGTCCTTGTCGAATGTGTGGAGCTCACCGGTGGCCGCGTCGACCGCGGTGATGCGCAGGGGACGCTCGGGCCAGCCGGACGTCAGGAGACGGCCGGCGATCGCCGCGCGCCGTTCTTCCGCCGTGATGCCGAGGTGGGCGTCCTTCGCGATCCGGGCCGGCTTCCGGCCGTATGCCTCGGGGGTACGTGCGGACAGCACGGCCCCCGCGTAGCGCAGGAAGGTGAGCATGCCGAGCTTGCCGCCGGTCATGCCCTGCGGATCGGCGAGCTGGAGTTCGTACAGTTCCGGAAGGCCGAGCAGCCCGGAGGCCAGCTGCGCGCCGACCACCGCGCCCGCCGAACTGCCGATGATCAGATCAGCGGTGGACAGGTCCACGCCCGCCTTCGCGAGCCCGTACAGAATTCCGGTCTCCCAGGCGCTGCCGGTGACGCCGCCGGCACCGAGCACGAGTGCTGTTTCTGTCATACCGTCAGTCTTGCGTACGGCAGCGGGCCCGCCTCCCGTGGTGTACGGGAGGCGGGCCCCTGGTGCGACACGGCTCAGAGCAGTCCGGTGACGGTGCCCGCGCCGACGGTGCGGCCGCCCTCGCGGATCGCGAAGCCGAGTCCGGTCTCCAGCGGGACGTCACGGCCCAGCTCGACGGTCAGATCGACCGTGTCTCCGGGTCGCGCCACAGCCACCGCACCGAGGTCGACATCGCCCACGACGTCCGCGGTGCGGATGTAGAACTGCGGCCGGTAGCCGGTGGTCACCGGGGTGGTCCGGCCGCCCTCCCTCGCCGACAGGACGTACACCTGCGCGGTGAAACGGCGGCTCGGCGTCACGCTGCCGGGCGCCGCGACCACATGGCCGCGACGCACCCGGTCGCGCTCCACCCCGCGCAGCAGCAGGGCCACGTTGTCGCCGGCCTCCGCGGACTCCATCGGCTTCCCGAAGGTCTCCAGGCCGATGACGACCGTCTCGATGTCCGGGCCCAGCACCGACACCCGGTCGCCGACCCGCACGGTGCCGCGCTCGACGGCTCCGGTCGCGACGGTGCCACGGCCGGTGATGGTCAGGACGTTCTCCACCGACAGCAGGAACGGCGCGTCGGTGTAGCGGACCGGCATCGGCACGTATGTGTCGACGGCGTCCAGCAGCGCCTCGACGGCCGCGGTCCACCGCGGGTCGCCCTCCAGGGCCTTCAGGCCCGACACCCGTACGACGGGGACACAGTCACCGCCGTAGCCGTGCGCGGAGAGCAGCTCGCGGACCTCCAGCTCGACCAGATCGGTCAGCTCGGGGTCGCCCGCGTCCGCCTTGTTGAGGGCGACGACGATGTGGTCGACACCCACCTGACGGGCGAGCAGGACGTGCTCGGCGGTCTGCGGCATGATCCCGTCGAGCGCGGAGACGACGAGGATCGCCCCGTCGAGCTGGGCCGCGCCGGTGACCATGTTCTTGATGTAGTCGGCGTGTCCCGGCATGTCGACATGCGCGTAGTGACGGGTGTCGGTCTCGTACTCGACGTGCGCGATGTTGATGGTGATGCCGCGCCGCGTCTCCTCCGGCGCCCGGTCGATCCGGTCGAACGGGACGAACGTGCCGGTTCCGCGGTCGCTGAGGACCTTGGTGATGGCGGCGGTCAGGGTGGTCTTGCCGTGGTCGACGTGGCCCATGGTGCCGATGTTGAGGTGCGGCTTGGTGCGCACGTATGCCGTCTTGGGCATGGCTCATTCCTTGGAATTCGAAGCTGAGAGAGAAGACCCCAGGGCCCCGCCGACCCTCCCCTTACGGGGTCCGCCGGACTGTCGGGGGAGGGTCAGCTTCGGGCGCCGCCGATGGGCGCTGCGGCAGCGGTGAACGCCGCTGCTGCGACAAGTGCCGCTGCGGTGACGGGGTTCGCGGCAGCCTTCGGCGCGTCCGCGACTGCGGACTGCGCTGCGAGGAAGGCGTACCGGAACATGGGTCCGATCATGGCCGACCAGCATGGCCGCGTCGAATGGTTTTCCGGTGGACGCCGCAGGCCGGACAAGGGAGTTCGGGTTCCGCCCCGCCGTCGGAGATGCTTGGCCGGCGGGACACCGGAAGCGCGCGAGTGATTTCGGCCGCCTGGCTCGTACCGTGCACATTACGGCGATCACACACGGGCGTCGGTTAGTCTCCCCGCATGCTCGACCCCGTCCCCGCCGCCCGGCCCACAGGCGGCCTCGCTGTGCGCTGCACGAGGGCGCTGCTCTCGCCCTGGTCCCGGTTCTCGCTGCTCGTGGCGGTGCTGCTGGCCGCTGCGGCGGCGATGCTGCTCCTCGAACCCCAACGGTTGCTGGCCACCGGCTGGCCCACCCAGCTGAGCGGTGGCGCCGCCGCGGTCATGCTGTTCGGTGTCGCGTACGGCGTGTGCACCGTGGCCTTCGTACCGCGGCCGCTGCTCAATCTCGCCGCCGGTGCGCTCTTCGGTTCGCAGTCGGGGCTGGCCGCTGCGCTGGCGGGCACGGTGCTCGGCGCGGGCATCTCGTTCGGGCTGGGCAGGGTGCTCGGCCAGGACGCGCTCCGTACGCTGCTGCGCGGGCGCTGGCTCAAGGCGGCGGACGGTCAGCTGAGCCGGCACGGTTTCCGCTCGATGCTGGCGCTGCGGCTGTTCCCCGGTGTGCCGTTCGCGGCGGCCAACTACTGCGCGGCCGTCTCGCGCATGGGGTATCCGCCGTTCCTGATGGCCACCGGGCTCGGCTCGGTCCCGAACACCGCCGCGTATGTCGTCGCGGGCAGCGAGGCCTCGTCACCGACCTCGCCCGCTTTCCTGGCCGCGATGGGCTTCATCGTGCTGACGGGACTCGGCGCGGCCGTCGTCGCGTGGCGCAAGCGCCACCGCCTCACCGCCGAGTGATCCGGTACGCAGGGGAGCGGGCACCGGGGCGATGGGCGGGCGCGGGGTACGCGTAACACTGTTCATCTGAGGGCGATACGCTGCCCGCGACCGACCGAAGATCTCCGGGCCCGGCACGGCCCTGCCCACATTTGACCGCAATGCGCACGTTGCCGATGGCTCTCACCGCCGTCGGCCGATGCACGATCACCTCCGGGATGGCCAAAGCCCCATGAGCTGGTTCGAATCGTTCGTCCTGGGCCTCGTTCAGGGACTGACCGAGTTCCTGCCGATCTCCTCCAGCGCACATCTGCGGCTCACCGCAGCGTTCGCCGGCTGGCACGACCCGGGTGCGGCGTTCACCGCCATCACCCAGATCGGCACGGAGGCGGCAGTCCTCATCTACTTCCGCAAGGACATCGTCCGGATCGTCTCGGCCTGGTTCCGTTCGCTGACCAACCGGTCGATGCGCAGTGACCACGACGCCCAGATGGGCTGGCTGGTCATCGTCGGTTCCATCCCCATCGGCGTGCTGGGCGTGACGTTCAAGGACCAGATCGAGGGGCCCTTCCGCGATCTGCGGCTGATCGCCACCACCCTGATCGTCATGGGCATCGTCCTCGGCATCGCCGACCGCCTCGCCGCCCGCGACGAGGCGGGCGGCAGGCACCGGGCCGCCAAGGAGCGCAAGACGCTCAAGGAACTCGGCGTCAAGGACGGCCTGATCTTCGGCTTCTGCCAGGCGATGGCCCTGATCCCGGGTGTCTCCCGCTCCGGCGCCACCATCAGCGGCGGTCTGCTGATGGGGTACACCCGCGAGGCGGCGGCCCGTTACTCCTTCCTGCTCGCGATCCCGGCGGTGCTCGCCTCGGGTGTCTTCGAGTTGAAGGACGCGAGTGAGGGACATGTGTCGTGGGGGCCGACGATCTTCGCGACGTTCATCGCGTTCGGCGTGGGCTATGCCGTTATCGCCTGGTTCATGAAGTTCATCACGACCAAGAGCTTCATGCCGTTCGTCATCTACCGCGTGCTTCTCGGACTGGTGCTGTTCGCGCTGGTGACGGCGGGGGTGCTGAGCCCGCACGCGGGCGAGTCGGCGGGCTAGCCGGGGTTCATGCCAGGCCTCGGCACTGGCTTCGAACTGGAGATTACTGGAGTGAGTCAGAGGCATTCCGAGCCCGCTCGACGTGATCATCTCCCACTCGCCTCCCATTCGATCTCCCACATGACTGAACCAGGGCGAGGCCGCCACCTGGAGGGGTGGACTGCGGTCGCGCCCTGGTCAGACCGATCAACGAATGGCCGCGACACGTGACACGTGCATGACCGTCATGCGTTCGAGCGAGTTTGAACAGGAGTGATCGAAAGAGGCTATGACCGTCCGCTCGCCGCTATAGGAGTGCGCGACGAACGGACGGCCGCACAGGTGCGGGCTCCGGACTCGACGCCGGTCTGCTCTGCGGCGCCGACGATGCCGTGGCCGACGGCGACGAGGCGCCGCCCGATCATGTACTCGCCCTCCCGGAAGTACACCAAGGCCCGGTGGGCTGCCCAGTCCATGCGGTCCAGGGCCACGCTGGAGAGGTCGTAGTAGCCGAGCTTCACCGAGATGTCGTGGGCACCGGGCCGGTACGACAACCGAGCCGGGCAGCAGGTGACCCCGCCGACGGGGGACACAGGCCAAGGCCAGTGCTCCAGGCGCCGTCGACAGTTGGGGCGGTATCAGTCCGCCTCTTCTGTGGCTCTGTTCACTGCGAAAGCAGATCTTGACCGCGCGATGATCTCGGCAAGTGCCGCCGATGTCACCGACCCGTCAGCCGCCGGGTCCTCCACTACCAAAAGCCCCACCGTTGTCATCCTTGGGTACGTCCCTTGGCGAAGAGGGCCGGTTGAGCTCATATGGGCTGAGGCCTTCCCCGAAATCATCTGCAGCCCTCAAGTTTTCGTCGCTTCGCGAGGAAGGCTCGGCCCGTGGCCCCTGCTGTCGTTCCCGAGACCGACGGCGCGCATCCCACCAGACGAGGCCAATCAGAACAGCGACTACAACCACTGCTATGCCGACGGGGAAAATCCAGCGCACAGCCGAAGCGGCCACTGTGATGTCACTGATGGGCACCTGGCTCACATGGTGGCTCATCTGGCCCACGTCCTTCCTGAGGGGACTCCACCGCTCACAAAGCGAGCCAGAGGCTTCCGCTCATTGAGAGAGCCCGCGATGGCCGGAGCCGTGGGAAACTCCAATCCCGCTGCCCTTGTCGGGATCAATCTCGCGGGGTCCGCCTGAACTGGGCGTCTGGCAAGGCTCAAGCTCCCTGCTAAGTCTACGGCGCGGAACATACGGCGGCCGCGCTACGCCGAGGGCCCGCAGCAGGCCAGCGGTGTCTATGCGGCTCCTCTCGTCGACTTCCGTGCAGTTGGCACAGCGATAGACTCGAACGCATGTTCGATCTTCCGTCTGATCTGCCACGCCTCCGCACCCTGCGGACCTGGTACGCCATGTGGCTGGGCCGGATCGACGAAGCAATCGCGGCGGCCGAACAGCAAGAAGCCGAGCAGCAGCAAGGCGAGGAGCGGCGGCCAGCGGCACCGGACTGAGTGATCGAGCTCGCCATCGGCCTCGGCGCCCGGCCCATCGAAGTCCACGCCGGGCACTGTTACGCCATCGGGAAACGCCACCGGGCCATCACCCGCGAGCAGGCCCTCGCCGCACTCGCCGAGGGAATCCGACCCTGCGCGCACTGCCGGCCCGACACCGAACTCGGGGTACTCGGACAGCCTGGCGAAGCGCGCGGCTGGTGGGTCATATTGACCCCTTGGGGCGATTGGGTTTTAGGCCCTACACCGGCCGCGACATCAAGCGCTCCTCGGCTTCCTGCCGCTGGCCTTGCTCACCCCCCTCGTCGCGGCCCCTTCTTTCGGGGGAGATGCGCCCGTTGTCACGCCGTCGCACCCTGGAGAGATGAGCGTCCCGATAGTCATCCACGGCCTGTCCCGCACCGGCGGGCGGAGGGTCACCATCAACGGGCAGATCGTCGGGCTCGCGCACGATGACCGCTTAACCGATCACCTCCCAGTTGACCGGTTCGCTCGTCAGTAGTGAGATCCGGGTCGATGCGTTCGCTTTTACCGAACGCGGAAGGCTTCTACGCCACCGAGGTGTGTGAGAAAGCGCGGCCCGGTAGCACCGATCAGGACACGGCGACCTATCTCTACGGCAGAAGGACATTGATGTCGCAGGCCATTGAGGGTATCGACCCGACGGTACCGCCCAGCGGAACCGTCTGTGTGGAATGTGAAGCGGCGCAGGGCTGGTGGCTGCATCTGCGCCGCTGCGCCCAGTGCGGGCACGTCGGTTGCTGTGACACCTCCCCGAAGCAGCACGCCTCCCGGCACTTCGCCGACACCGGGCATCCGATCATCCAGAGCTTCGAGCCGGGCGAGGACTGGTTCTGGGACTTCCGCGCCAAGGAGATGTTCAGCGAGGGCCCGAACCTGGCACCGCCGCAGCACCACCCGCAGACGCAGACGGTGCCTGGCCCACACGAACGGGTGCCTCTCGACTGGCAGAGGCACACCCACTGAGGCCAGGCCCCACCGGTACGCCGCCCCTGCCAGCGAATTGGCCGATGCCACGACACGGCATCGGCCTCGGCTGTGCCCAGCTTCGCGGTCTTCGCTGGAACGTTGCGGAGGTGGCCGGCCAACCTCACCTCGATCGGCTTGGTCGTCTGCCCGACGTACTTGACCTCGCCGGTTCGCGGGTCGACGAGGCCATAGATCGTGCCGAGGGTTTCAGTCGTCACGGGGGCCCCTGTCCGCGCGTTGACGGTGGCGTGCTCCGCATCGAAGGTGCGGAGAGCCTGAGAGATGGCGCCCACGCTCGGGTTCTTACCCCTGTTCGCGCCTTCAGTGATGCGGAGATGCGGCTGGATCTGCCGAATAGTGAAACCCCGCTCACGGAGGGCGGCGGCCTGGACGGTCAGCGCCTCCGTCATGACGGGCTTACGACCTCCAGGAGTTCAGCATGTCCGCATTCAGGTTCACATCACGACCGATTGATGAACAGTCGCCACGACCGCCGGGAGACCAAGTGGCGGCGACCCAGGGAGCGTTATGCGCTATCTATCGGATTCCAGCGCACTGGCGCTGCTCGGCGCCGCCCCTCGGCAAGTGTGGGTTATGGAGGTCAGGGGCGGCTCGCGCTCCTGAACGATGCCTGACGCCCCATCACCACTCCTTCACTTTCTGATCACAACTGCGTCACTAACAGAGCGTGTGGCTCCCTCCACCCATGCGGCCCGATACGGTCATCTCTCCATGAACCACCCTTGGGGGGACAACTTGAACACCCGCACACTCGTTGCCGCGCTCGGCTGTCTGGCCGCTCTGACCCTGGTCGGCTGCGACCCGGCCACCACGGCCCAGCAGCCCACCACTCCGCCGCCTTCCGCCACCGCCTCGGACACTGCACTGCCGGAGAAGGACGACAACAAGCCTGTCGAGCGCGCGACGGTCGCGAACTTCGTCGGCATGGGCCTGCAGTCCGCACAGGACAAGGCGCAGGCCGACGGCTTCTACCTCCTGACATCCCACGACAGTGCCGGTCGCGACCGCATGCAGGCCTTCGACCGGAACTGGAAGGTCTGCTCCCAGAATCAGACACCAGGGAAGAACATCCCGGTCGACACCAAACTCGACTTCGGAGCGGTGAAGCTTGAGGAATCCTGCCCGTCCAAGGACGAGAAGGAGCCTGCTCCGGCCGGGAACACCATGCCCAACTTTGTTGGAAAGTCCGTCAAGGCGGCGCGAGGAGCCCTCGACTCGGGCGCATCGATCACGATCACTGACGCCAGCGAAGACCGCATGGTCCTGATGGAAAGCAACTGGAAGATCTGCACCCAGGACCCGAAGGCTGGAGCCGCGCTCAACGGCCAGCCTGTTGAGTTCACTGCGGTCAAGTTCGACGAGTCCTGCCCGTAGGTAACAGAAAGGCCCCTCTCGCCCGAAGGCGAGAGGGGCAGGCTTAAGTCCTACACGTCGGGCGCGAGCTCGTACTCGACGGGCGTGTTCCCGCACGTCTGGGCGATGGCGGCCAGGGCACCCACTCCACGGCCGGCCACATCACCGGCCGCTGTCGAACCGGACGGCTCGGACAGCGGGTAGTACGCGGCCAGGAAGGAGAACAGCCCCGTCAGGGTGTCGCGGGTCAAGACCTCCATACCCAGCATGCTGCGGAGCGGCGGCAGCCGGTTGAGGCGCTTGAAGAGGTCTGTCGCGCTGATCGTGACCTTGGACAGCAGCCCCTCCCACTCAACGGGCCATTCGTTGACCATCCCCAGAACCGCGGCTTGATCTGGGCGCCGAGCAGGTCCCACTCAACGTAATCGATGGTGCCGCCGGTGCGGGTGGCGGTGAACTCCACCTGCGTCACGTCCGTGCCCACCCGGGCCGGGGTTGCGAGGGAACGGACCACTGTCCATTCGAATCCGTCGGGGCTGGTTTCCCAGAGCAGGAAGCCGCTGAGCTCGCGGATCCGGAGCCACGCGTGGGCGATGGGGTCGTAGGGGACAGAGATTGCTCCGGCATCGGTAGACGCCACCTCCAACGCCGCGCGCAGTTGGTTGCCGACTGCGTTGCAGGACCAGCGCAGCCGTGTCCCCGCCGTCTGCGAGTAGATCCACATCGACACCGAAGTCGACGACGAGCCGTTGATCCCGGGTATCGTGCACAGCTTCACCGCGAGCATGGATCCAGCGAGATTCCACTCCCGGAAAGATGTGTGACGGGCGACGACACCGGAGGCGAGTGGCTGCCGCAGTCGCCCACCGACCTCGGCCGACCCACCCGAGGCGGTCGACAGGGTCGGGTCCACGATCCCGTCGTCGAAGTCGTCGGCGAGCATTCCCATCGGGTACGGGGCTGCTCCGGTGCGGGTAGGCATGATGGCCTGGCTGATCCGGATCGGCGCGTTGCGCCGCACGAACGGGTAGTACGGCGAATTCGGGTTGCCGGGGGTGAGCGCCCCGTCCTGGTTGTCCAGGGTCAGCGTCGCCGTCCCCGGCTGCGTCTCGGACAGCTCATCCGAGGCGCCCCGGGTGATCGTCACCCCCTGCATCATGTCGACCCGCGGCGTGATGTCCGTCCACGTGATGGTGGCCGGGGCCTGCACCAGACCGCCCCAGCCCATCTCGACCAGCACCGGCATCAGGCCACCCCCAGCTGCACGTTGACGCCCTGCGTCCGCTTCAGCTGCAACAGCACACGCTGCAGCTCCCGACCGACCGCGACCGGGTCCATCGCCCCATGGACGTCAATCTGAATCTGCACCGGCTGAGCATCGGCGCCCCCGCCGACGACCACGGGCCGGCCGATGACCGGCTGCGCGGAAGCCACCCGGTCGGTAACTGCGCCGAGCGTCCGGTCAAGGACCGGCATCCGGTCTGTCAGCCCGGCGGCCAGGCCCTCCGTGCTGTACCGGCCAAGCTGGGCCATCACTGTGGACGGGGACTTGATGCCGAGGGCCTTCTTGATGGCCTTCTGCATCCCCTTGGCGATCTTTCAGCATCTGTGCCTCGATCGCGTCCTGCTGCGACTCCAGCCCCTTCAGGAAGCCCTTCCCGGCGTTCTTCCCGGAGTCGTACATCGCATCCGCGCCGCTCTTCCCCAGCGCATCCGCCCCGTGGTTGAGCTGCGTCTCCAAGGAGTTGATGCTGGTGAACGTCGGCTTGTCCGCAGCCGCCGGCGCGTAGGCGTACCCGGCTTCCGGGCCCATGTCGGGGATCTGCCGCAGCAGCGACTTGTTGAGGCCCTTCTTCGCCAGCATGTTGATGTACGAGGTGAACGTCTTCAGCTTGGCCAGCTTCTGCGCGAGCCCGGCCTTGATGCTGCCTGCGGACACCTCCTCGTCGGCCATGCCGAGACTGCCCAGCTCGGCTGCCTGCCGGGCGCCACGCGGGCGAGTCGGCGGGATAGGAAGCATCCGGGCCCACTTTTGGCGCCCGGGGGCGCTCGTCGGCCTACTCGAACGAATATTGCCAAATAAAGACTCGAACACTGAACACTTCTCCGAGTCGCAGCAATCAGCCGGCAAGCGGGACAGGGACACGTCGAGCGCAACGGGGCGGTATGACAACCGTCCGGCCGGCGAAGAGCCCCGTCGCCACCCCGCGCACACCGCGCGATCCCATTCGATCCGTCCTAGTTTGGGCAGGGCAAGCATTCGTCCACGCGAGGAGTCAAAATGGCTCACGGAAGCGGCAAGGACAAGCTCACAGGCAAGGCGAAGGAAGCCATGGGCAAGATGACTGGCAACCGACGCAAGGAAGCCGAGGGCAAGGCAGACCAGGCCAAGGGGCGGGCGAAGGAAGCCCTTGATGACGCCCAGAAGCGCATTCCCGGAAAGTCTGGCCCGAAGGACCCGCTGATCACCGACGACGAGTAGGTGCAGGCCCCGAGCCCCCATCCGAGCGGTGGGGGCTCGGTCACGCCCGCAACACGACGACCGAAGATGCTCAATCTGCCGGCTTTCGCGGTGGGCAGGGGCATCTGACCGAGCTCTTCGTCGGTGACCGGCACGACGGACATGCGGACCTCCCAGACCCCCTGGGGCTGCCGGATGGCAGCCCCAGGGCGCGAGTCGGGGAAGAAGGCCAGGGGCGACCGGGCCACCGCCCTTATCCGGATCCTCATGCCGAATCCGCACCCACGCATCCGGGCCGGCCAGATGCGCCCGCCGTCACCCCAGGCCACCCTGGAGTCATGGCGACACCACCGATCACCATCCACGCGCCCACCCCGTCCGGTGCTCGGCCCGTGAGCGTGCACGTCAACAATCGCGACGCGAGGCTAGGACTCGCGCACAACGATCACGACCTCATCGTGTTCCTCGCCGACGCCGGACTGAAGGACCCGGAGCGCATCCTCGACAACCCTGCCGTGGTCCAGTGGCAGGGCACCAAAGCGCATAAGGTCGAGGCCGCCTAATTTCACGGCGGCCAAGAGCAGCCGAGCGGGCACAGGCCAAGGACGTCAGCGCCCCGATAGTCGTTGGGCACCCGCGACGGGCCGCCTTCCGGCCTTGAGCTCGGGAACATAGTTGTAGAGCCGTGGTACGGGAGATGCGGAGCAGCTTGGCGATGGAGGCGATCGACGCCTCAGGGCCGGCGAGCACGGACCGGGCGTGCAGAATCTGCTCCTCGGTCATGGCTGGCGGTCGGCCGATGCGCTCACCGCTGCGGTCAAGTACGACGAGACCTGCCCCTAGGTACGCAGGAAAGCGCTCCCTTCCGCCGAAGCGGAAGGGAGCGCTTTCACGAAGGCTCGTTGTCCGGCGGCGGAATGTCGGGTTCAAGAAGTGGCTGGCCGCACACCCGCGCTTCCACGACAAAGTCTACGTACTGCCGACGAACCTGCGGCTCAGTGCACTAACAGCCCTTACAAGCGAGGCCCCGGTCCGGCTTTCCGTCCACCGGCTCAGCGCTTCGCCCGGCGGTGGGCCAGGAATCCGCCTATGACCAGTCCGACCAGCAGGGTCACGGTCAGTACCGCCCAGAGCGGCAGGGTGACGGTGGGGACCCACAGCCGGATCTCGACCGATTTGGTGTTCGCGGCGATGAACCAGATCGCGATAACTGTCAGCAACACGATCCCGATGGTGCGTATCCGTACGTCCCGGCCCTTGACGGTCAGGGTCGGCGGGGCATGCGGTCGAGACGTCTTCTGTGCCATGGTTCCAGTATCGGGCGATTCAGGCTATTAGTCCTGGCAGGTCTGGCAGGTCTCATTCATCGCACTCTGCAGTGCGGGCTCATCGGCAGCCACCGGCCGCACCCGTACGACGTGATGCGCCTGTGTGACGGGTCAGGGTGTGTCGCCCTGCCAGTCCCACCGGTCGAAGTCGCCGTCCCTCGGCCCGTACTCCGCTCGGCCGCCCGGGCCGAACCGCCCGATCTCCGTGTTCAGCGCCGCTCCCTCGCGCAGTGCCGTCTCCGTCCAGCCGGTCACATCGAGGAGCAGCCCGTCGAGCGGGCCGCCCACCAACTCCCGGTAGGAGTGACCCGGCTGGGGCCCGGGGTCGGGATCGTCATGGTCGGCGCCGTACACGCGCCGCTGCCGCATCAGCTCGTCCATAGGGGCAGGATCGCACCCGGCACTGACAATCGCAGTGGGCCGGAAGCCTCACGGCCTGCACCGGTGCCCCAAGTGTGTCTCGATACTTTTGACCGTCTCGGCGTTGGACTCGAACAGGAGCCCCCGCATACCGGCCGCTTCCGCCGCGGCGACGTTGACGCTGCAGTCGTCGATGAAGAGACAGTCCGCGGGCTTCACCCCCAACCGGGCACACGTCACGTCGAACGCGGCCGCTTCGGGCTTGGAGATGCCGATCTCGTGCGAGTAGACGATGTCGTCCACCAGATCACCGAAGCCGTACAGCTTCTCCTCGCGTTCCCGGGCGCCGACAAAACTGTTGCTCAGGATGCCGAGCCTGCAACGGGAGCCGAGGGTCCGTACGTAGTCGATCAGTTCTTCATTGGGGCTGCCGAGGTACTCCTCCCACAAGTCGGCCATGAACGCCTCCGTCTGCACCGGGCCCAGGCCGAGGTCCGCCGCGACCCGTTCACGTACCTCGTGCTCGGTGATCGTCCCGATGCTCCCCGCATTCCAGACGTCTCCCAGCCGCTGATGCATGGAACCGGGCGGGAGACCGAGTCGCTGCTCCCACGCCACGTCCCATCCCGTTGCCGGAGTCATCTCCAGCACTCCACCGATGTCGAATACGACGCAACGCGATTCCATCCGGACCCCTTCCGCTGATTACGACACGCACACGCTGGGGCTTACCCGGGGGGAAGGTCAAGGAGCGGATGGCGCACCCCCGTCGGTCAGTACGCTGCGACCGCCCACGCCAGCGCCCCGACGACGACCGCCGCACAGCACCCCGCGGCAGCCCGTACGACGGAGTGGCGGGTGCGCGCGCTCCAGGAAGTGCGGGCCAGGAGTCGGGCCAGCGCGGGCAGCACCAGGATCGCGTGCAGGCCCACGCCGTGCAGCGGCTTGAGCGATGCCGTGGAGCGGTAACCGGCCCACTGGTGTCCGGTGCGGGTGAGATACACACCGCGGGCGATCATGGCGACGCCCGACAGCAGCCCGACGAGGAGAATCGCCCAGCCCGACCGCAGAGCGAGAGCCATCCCGGCGGGCCCCTGCGGAGGCCGGGTGAACGAGGCGACCGCGAAGGTGGCGAGGATCCCGACCAGCAGTCCCCCGCCGACAGCCAGTGACATGGAGACTGCCGTGTCGAAAGGGCTCTCCACGTTGAAGTGGGACGGTACGCCGCGCCATGCCTGAAGCGTGATGCCGCCGACCTCCAGCACGCAGTCGGCGGCGAACAGCCCGAGCAGCACGGCCCGGGTCCGGTCCCCGATCCGTACGTACGAGGTCACCCAGGTGACCGCGACGAGCGTCAGGCCGAAGGAGAGCCCGAAGGTCACCGGCTTGCGCCAGGACACCGGACCCGCCCAGGGACCGCCGTCGACAGCGAAGACGACCAGGTGAAGCAGCCCGGAGACGACGAGCGCCGCTCCTGTCGCGTAACAGAGTGCTTCGACCGGGCGCAGGTTCCGCCATCCGGTGATGAGAGGCAGCGGACCGGCTCTCCCCGGCTCCGGTGCGGTTGTCGCCGCTGCCGGCTGGATCTCCATGGCCGGAAGCATCCCTCGGTGTGCGCCCGGCGGGCGTCGTACCGGCGGAGGCGGTCCCCCTACGCCCCGCGGAGTACCCGTGATGCCATCGCCGGACCGCGGCCGGCCGTAGCGTACGTGGCATGCCGCGGCCTGATGGGCGTGGTGGCATCTGCCCGGATCTTCGTGGGCAGATGGGGCCGAAAGTCCCTGCCGTACGACGCGTGCGCGTACCAGCCTGGGACATGTACCGCCGGAACCTGGAGGGAAATCATGACCACCACCGAGCTTCCCGTGATCGCAGCCGTCGACGGCTCGTCGCACAGCCGTGAGGCACTCGACTGGGCCGCCCACGAAGCAGTCCGCCGGGGGCTCCCGCTGGTGATCGTGCACGCCCGGACTCCGAACCGGCGCACCGGTCAGGAGACGCAGCAGCGCGAGGCGGAGGAGCTGCTCACCCGGTCCGTACGAAGGGTGTCCGAGATCGCTCCAGATCTGCACCCGTCGACGCTCGCACCGCTGGACTTCCCCTCGGCGGCGCTCACCTCGCTCAGCCGTGATGCGTCGCTGGTGGTCGTCGGCTCGCGCGGTCTGGGCGGTTTCCGGTCCCTGATGCTCGGCTCCAACAGTCTGGCGACCGCCTCGATGGCCCAGTGCCCCGTCGTCGTCATCCACAGCGGGCCGTCGGACGAGGACGAAGCGGAGGCGGCCGAAGCCTTCTGCGACA
Organism: Streptomyces sp. NPDC048473; assembly: GCF_043200155.1. Taxonomy (NCBI): domain Bacteria; kingdom Bacillati; phylum Actinomycetota; class Actinomycetes; order Kitasatosporales; family Streptomycetaceae; genus Streptomyces; species Streptomyces sp. NPDC048473. The sequence continues at coordinate 3,350 of NZ_JBICXE010000061.1, read as the reverse complement.
TTGTCGCGGGGGTGGCCGCAGACGAGAGCAGTGAAGCGGTACTGGAGTTCGCCTTCGCAACGGCCGCCTCCCGGCCCGGTGCGCGGCTGCGGATCGTGCACGGCTGGACGATGTTCTCCTCCATGCTGTGCGGCGGTCCCGTCTTCGACCGGGACGCGGCGGCAGGTGCGGCCGAGCGGACGCTGGCCGAACTCACCGCCGGCTGGCGGGAGAAGTACCCGCAGGTCGAGGTCGTCAGGGAACCGGTCGGCGGCTCCGCTCCACGCACCCTGGTCACGGCCTCGGCGACCGCGGCGCTGACCGTGATCGGGCGGCGCAGGGGCGGTGAGTCCCTCGGGCTCGGGCTCTCCCCCGTCGCACAGACCACGCTCACGCATGCGCTCGGCCCGGTGGCCGTGGTGCCCTGCTGACAGTTGTGCCGGCCCGTCGTGCGTGCACGCCCCTTGGCCTCGGACGCCGGCGGGCAGAGACTGACCCGATGACGCAGCGCGTGGATCTCTCGACCGTGATGGACCAGCTGTCCATCGATGCAGTGATCACCGGCTATGCGATGGCGGTGGACGACGGCGAATGGGCGGACTACCGGGCCCTGTTCACCGCGGACGGCCGCGCCGACTACCGCAGCGCGGGCGGTATCGAAGGGCCTGCCGCCGAGGTCGCCCAGTGGCTCGCGGAGACCATGCGGCTCTTCCCCGTACGCCAGCATCTGATCGTCAACCGCCGGCTCGACATCCAGGACCTGGGCGGCTACCCGGGCGACGGCGCCGAAGTGCGGGCCGACTACCTGAACCCGATGCGGCTGGAGAGCACGGCGGGCGGCGAGGGTGGCTCCGGGGTACGGGCGACCGCGCCGAACTTCGTCTCCGGCGGGCGGTACGCCTTCACGCTGTCGCGCACGGAGCGCGGCTGGCGGATCCGGACCGTGACCGTGCACGAGAAGTGGCGCGGCACAGCGGGCTCGGTCACCCCGGGCTGAGCCCGCCCATCGGTGCTTCCGCCCTCTCGTACGGGGGAAGAACTGCGGAACGGGTAACCAGGGAGGACACTGCTGATCAGCAGGACGAGGAGGCGCGGCATGCGGATTCCGGCCGGTCGGCGCGAGCAGTGGGAGCGGATGCTGCGGTCCGGCCGGTGGCGTGGCTGCCTCGCACTGCTCGCCGGTGCGCTGCCCGCGCTCGCGTTCCCGGCGCCTTCCCTGTGGTGGCTCGCCTATGTCGGTCTGGTGCCTTGGCTGCTGCTGATCCGGTCCGCCGGTACGGGGCGCCGGGCGGCGCTCGACGGCTGGCTCGGCGGAATGGGCTATCTGCTCGCTGTGCACCACTGGCTGATGCCGAGCCTCCATGTGTTCATCGTGGTCCTGGCGGCCCTGCTCGGTCTGCTGTGGGCGCCGTGGGGACTGCTCGTCTTCCGGCTGCTGCGCGGGCCGGCTTCCGTCGCAGCAGCTGTGGCTGCGGTCGTCGTGGTGCCGTGCGGCTGGCTGATGATCGAGCTGGCCCGCTCCTGGGAGGGGCTCGGCGGTCCCTGGGGGCTGCTCGGCGCGAGCCAGTGGGAGGTGGCTCCGGCACTCCGCGTGGCATCCGTCGGCGGGGTGTGGCTGGTGAGCCTTCTGGTGGTCGCGGTGAACACCGCTGTCGCCCTGCTGTTCGTGGCCACCGCCGCCCGTACGGTCGCCGTCGTCGGCCTCGTGGTGTGCGCCCTGGCCGTGGGGGCGATGGCGCAGTGGGCACCGCAGCCCCAGCGGTCGGGCGTGGCCAGGATCGCCGTCGTTCAGCCGGGTGTGATCGCGGGTCCCCACAGCGTCGAGCGTCGGCTGGCCGTCAGTGAGCGACTGACGGGCACGCTGGCGGGACGCGATCTCGATCTGGTGGTGTGGGGCGAGAGCAGTGTCGGTGTGGATCTCTCCCGGCACCCGGACATCACCGCCCGGATCGCGGCACTCTCGCGTCGGGTGGGCGCGGATGTGCTGGTCAACATGGACGCGCGGCAGACCGGCGGATCGGGTCGGACGGGGATCTTCAAATCCGCGGTGCTGGTGGGTCCGGACGGACTGACCGGGGATCGGTACGACAAGATGCGGCTGGTGCCGTTCGGCGAGTACGTCCCGGCCCGTTCGGTGCTCGGGTGGGCCACGTCCCTGGGCAAGGCGGCGGGCGAGGACCGGCTGCGGGGCACCCACCCGGTGACGATGTGGCTTCCCGGAGCTGCCGGAGGGAAGGGTCTGCGCATCGGGCCGCTGATCTGCTTCGAGTCCGCGTTCCCCGACATGAGCCGGCGGCTGACCAGAGACGGTGCGCAACTGCTGATCGACCAGTCGTCGACCGCGTCGTTCCAGCACAGCTGGGCTCCCGAACAGCACGCCTCGCTCGGGGCGCTGCGTGCCGCCGAGAACGGCCGCCCGATGGTGCACGCGACGCTCACCGGCATCAGTGCGGTGTACGGCCCGCGGGGCGAGCGGATCGGTGCCCCGCTCGGCACGGATGCGAGTCGGGCGGCCGTTTTCGACGTACCGCTGGCGTCCGGTACGACGCTCTACGTACGGCTGGGCGACTGGCCGCTGCACGGGGCGTCGGCGGTACTGGCCGCGTTCTGTGTCTTCGAAGGGGTGCAGTCGCTCAGGAGGCGCGGCCGGGGCGGGCCGGCCGGTGCGAGCGGCGCGGCGGCTCCGGTGGCTGCCTCGTCCGCCGAGCCCAACGAACCCACCGGATCCGCCGGTCGCTCCAAGCCGTGAGCCCGGAGAGCGGCAGGACTATCCGGGGCCGTTCACGGAGACGATGTGGCCCTGGGCGTCGACGGTGAGCGAGACCCGCTCGACCTTGTTGGTCACGGCCAGCACCAGCCACACGGCGCCCCAGAGAAAACAGGTGAACACCATCAGGATGGCGTGCAGCACATGATTCAGCGGCCGGCCCCGGACCATGACGACCTGAGTCTCGGAGCGTGACTCCACTCGCCAGCCGCTCGCGATCCGCTGATTGACCGCCCAGTCGAGGATCAGCCCGCGCTGCATCGCGTCGGGCGGCCGCCCGTCGGCCGAGTAGTAGCCGGGCGGCGGCTGGAGTGCTCCCCAGCCCTTTGGCTCGTCGTGGGGCCTCACGAGGTCACCTCCACGGGCCGGTGGTCCATCCCCCCAGCCTGCATCGGAGCGGGGCCCGACGCATCCCGAGGCCGAAGGGCCCCGGGCGCGGCGCATCCCGAAGCGGAAGGGCCCCGGGCCGGACAGACCCTAGAAGGCTCATGAAGATCTTGGGTTTTGGCCCTGCTGCGTGAGTGGCAGGGCCAGACTCGTCATGTGGCGATGGGTGAGTGGGTCGGTGAGACCGTCGGGCCGGACGTGTGGGAGACGTGTCGGG
>NZ_JBICXE010000060.1:0-31283 GCF_043200155.1 Streptomyces sp. NPDC048473 | reverse complement strand
CAGGCGGCGGAAGAAACGCCTGGCCGCGGCCTTGTCCCGCCGGTTCTGCATCAGGATGTCCAGCACGTTGCCGTCCTGGTCGACGGCCCGCCACAAATACTTCAGCTCACCGTTGATCCTGATGAAGACCTCGTCCAAGTGCCATTTATCCCCCGGCCGTGGCCGGCGGCGGCGCAGTCCGTCGGCGTAGACCTGCCCGAACTTCACACACCAGCGGCGAACGGTCTCATACGAGACGATCACGCCGCGCTGGAGCATCAGCTCCTCCACCTCACGGAAGCTGAGCGGGAAACGGAAATACAACCACACGCAATGGGAGATCACCTCGACCGGGTACCGGTGCCCCCTGTATGACGGCGTGCCTTTCACGGACGACCCCCTCCACCATGACCAACCCGAAGACCATCTCACCCGGTCAACCAACGTGACAGTGCCGAATACCCTCCTCCGGATCCGCCGCATACTCCTCACGCCTGGGCCACCCGAGCTCCATAGCGAAACGTCCCACCTCGTCCTCGGAGAGTCGCTGCCTCAGGACCATGCGCCGCGTGAGCCACCAGGGAGTCGTCATGGTGTGGATCGCCTTCGTTTCTTGACTATGCGGTGCTGCGCGTGTCGCACACACGCTACGCATCACAACCCGTATATCTTGAGGGGTTCCAGCGGATCGCGTCCGCACGGCTGCGCCGTCTGCGTACCGTCCGAGTCGCCGCTGCGGAATCCACTTCCCCATGCGGGCTTGATCCGGTCCAGCATCTCGGCCTGCCCATCGCACAAGGCTCCCTGCCCCACCGCGGACGCGTCGGATCGCGAGGCGGCCAGAACCGTGGCACGGGACGACGTCCCGCCTGTTGGGTTCACGCCCGTGAGGCGCCCCGCAGACGACGGAGCGCCGGGCCCACCCGCCTTCGGCGTACGGTGACCCCGGCGCTCGTGCCGGACAACTATCCCTGGGGATCAGCTCAGTTCGGCGGTGAACAGAAAGTTGCGCGGAACGTCCGTCACCTGGCGCGGCAGGACGAGGTAGGGCCACCGGCCGGATCCTTCCTCGCCCGGCTGCTTGATCTCCCGGACGCTCCAGCCGCACTCGTCGAGCAGGTCCTCCGGCGTATCGGTGCCGAAGAGCCAGGGGGCCCCGTCCTCCTCGAGCGCCTTGATGAACGGACGGGCCACCGGGTTGCTGAGCGCCGCGGTGCTGATGAGGTCGCCGGCCACCAGCGCTCCGGGGGCGGAGAGCCGGGCCAGGGAGGCGAGCAGTTCACGTACGGAGCTCTCCTCCAAGTAGTACAGAAGCCCTTCGACGATCCACAGCGTGCGCGCCTCACCACTGAACCCCGCGTCGCGCAGCGCCGACTCCCAGGAACCGGCGAGGTCGACACCGACTGTCGTGCGGGTCAGTCCCTCCGACAGATCGGCGTCGGCCAGCAGTTCGTCCTTGACCTCCAGCAACGCGGCCCGGTCGAGTTCGAACACGGATGTCTTGCGGCCCCAGTCCAGCCGGTAGGGGCGGGTGTCCATGCCCGCGGCGACGAACACGACCTGATCGATGTCGTGTGCCGTGAGCGAGTTCAGCAGTACCTGATCGAGATAGGCCGTGCGGAGCGCAAGATACTCGACGGTGACCGGACTCGCGTAACGCTCAAGGAGTGTGAATCCGGTGTCGCCCGCCACGGTCCGCGCGTACGGGTCGCTGAACAGTGCGTCGTCGCGCTCGGTTTCGAGAGCACGGGCCGCGGCGGTCCACTGGGCGGTATAGGAAACGGCTTCCATGACGGTGGGCTCCTCGGGAAGGGGCGGACCGGGTGTCACTGCGCACCACGGGTAGGTTCGAAGTCGGGTCGGTCGAGAACTGCGGACAGCACGGCGGACAGGCTTCGGCCGGGGTCCGGCACGGCGTCCCGGCTGCGCCAGGCCACGAAGCCGTCGGGCCTGGCCAGGAGTGCGCCGGAGGTGCCGATACCGGCCGCTCGTACCCAGTCGGCCGTCGGGTCGACGGTCCCGGTGCCGTCTCCGCCGATCCGGTGCACGCCGAGTTCGAGCCCGGCCGTCGCCGCGATCTTCTCGGCGGCGTCGCTCCAGTCGCCGCCGTCGGGTCCGGCGAGCAGCGTCCAGCGCGCGGCCGCCAGGTCGAGGGTCGAGACGCGCTCACCGGCCACGGTCACCCAGTGATGCGGGAGGCGGGAGCCCGGGGCGCCGTCGAGCGAGACGGTGATGTCCTCGGTGGACGGGAGTTCGGTCCGGGGATCGACGACGGCGGCCGAGTCGTACCGGTAACCGAGGTGCACCAGGGGCGTGTTGGCGACTCCGGCCTCCTGGCGCTGCGCCCCGGCGAACGGGTTCCAGTGCAGGGCCGGGTGCTTCAGCCGGAGCATGGCCTGCCGCAGGGTGAAGGCGGCCACGGGGTGCCGTTCGGCGTGATACGTGTCCAGAAGCCCTTCGCCCGCCGTGCCGCGCAGCACCTGGGCGAGTTTCCAGGCGAGGTTGTGGGCGTCGGCGATTCCGGTGTTCATGCCGAAGGCGCCGAGCGGCGGGATGGTGTGGGCGGCGTCGCCGGCCAGGAAGACCCGGCCGTCCCTGAACCGTTCGGCGACCCGGGCAGTCAACCGCCACGGGGCGGTGCTGAGGATCTCCACGTCCACGTCGGGCACACCGATGGCGGCGCGGACCAGTTGCTCGCACCGCTCCTGGGTGAAGTCTTCCGGCCCCTGACCCTCCGCGGGGTCGTAGTCGACGTGCAGCATCCAGCGTTCTTCGGCGTCGACGGTGATCAGCACGGCCCAGGCTCCGGGCGCGGTGATGTCGGTCATGAACGGGATGCTGCCGAACCGCCCGTACAGATCGGCCCGGAAGACGATGTTCATCTTGGGCACGCCGAGGACGCCGGGGCCCTCGGCTCCGATGCCGAGTGCGCGTCGGACGGTGCTGGACGCGCCGTCGGCGGCGACCACGTAGTCGGCGTGCACGGTGCTGCCGTCGGCGAACCGGACGACGGCCCCGTCGTCGTGGGACTCCACGGACGCCACGGCGGCGTCGTAGCGCACCGTGGCTCCGGCGGCGCGAGCGGCCGGGATGAGCAGTGCGTCGATCCGGTCCTGGGGGCAGTTGCCCGCCACCTCGACGGGGGTCACGGCGGCGAGCGCGGGGTTGCGGAAGTCCAGGGGGCCGCCGCCCGGCGGGAAGGATGCCTCGGCCAGGGTGGGTACGGAGTCCCGCCACGACGCGGTGCGGGGCCGTACGGACGCCGCCGCGACTTCCTGCTCCAGGCCGGCTTCGCGGAAGAGTTCCATGGTGCGCTCGTTGATGCCGAGCGCCCGGGGATGCTTCGTCGGTCCGGGCCGGCGTTCCACGACCAGCGCGGGGATGCCATGGCGGCCGAGGAAGAGGGCGGTGGCGAGTCCGACGGTGCCACCGCCGACGATGAGTACGGGGACTCTGGTGTCGGTCATGGGTTCCTCACTTGTGGCCTGCGGGGGCGTTGCCGCCCCCGGGGGCGGCGGCTCCGGCGGGCCGGACGCCGGGGGGCGGGCCCGGGCGCCGCATCTCCTTGGCGAGCCGGGTGCTCACCAGGACGCCGATCACGCAGATGATCGCGGTGACCATGAAGACGCTGGTGAGGGCCGAGCTGAGGCCGGAGCGGAGCAGTTCCACGAGGTCGGCGGGGAAGGCGGACTTCTCCGAGAAGAGCATCTCGCTGACGCCCCGCGGTCCGGCCTGCCTGACGAGTTCCTCGGCCTGGCCCGTGAGTTGCTTGGTCTCGTTGACGAACAGGTAGTACTGGAGAACACCGAGCATGCTCACGCCGATCATGCCGCCGAACTCACGGGCGAGCTGGGTGATCGACGATCCGATGCCCATCAGATGGGGCGGCAGTGCGGACTGGACCGCGATCATGAGGACCGGCAGACCGACACCGGTGCCCGCCCCGATCAGCAGGGTGTACGCGGCGGTGGTCCACGCGGACGTGCCGGTGTCCATCGTCATCAGGGTGCCGAAACCGACGGCGAGCAGAAGCATCGAGAGCATCCCCATCGCCCGGATGCCCACCTTGAAGATGGCGCGGCCGGCGAAGAGACTGCCCACGATGCTGGCGACCTGGAAGGGGAAGAGGGTGAGCCCGGTCTTCCCGATCGAGCCGCCGGTGACCCCCTGGGCGAAGACGGGCACGAAGAAGATCGCGCTGTACATCACCAGGCCGATGACGAAGTTCACGACGAACGCCGCGGTCAGGGTGCTGTTGGAGAACAGGGAGAGGGGGATGATCGGTGATTCGTGCCTCCGCTCGACAATCAGGAACACGATGAACGCCGCGATGCCGGTGACGAGGGCCGCCCATACGGTCCACTCCCCCAGGTCCCGCTTCTCCCCCGCCTCGTAGAGGGCGAAGAGCACCCCGGCGATCGAGTAGGTGATGAGGACGGCGCCGAGGATGTCGACCTTCTGCCCGGTGGCCTCGGTCTGGTGCTCCTGGTAGTTGCGGTGGATGAGCCAGGCGGCGAACAGCAGCAGCGGCGGATTGATGAAGAACGCCCACCGCCATCCGACGTACTCGCCGATCCCGCTGCCGACCAGCGGGCCGAGCAGACTGCTCAGACCGAACACGGATGCGAAGACGCCCTGCAGCCTGCTGCGCAGCCGGGGCGGGAACTGGAGCCCGATGGCCGCCATGCCGATGGGGAAGAGCGCCGCCGCGCCGAGGCCCTGCACCGCTCGCGCCGCCACCAGCTCGACCATGCCCTGGGCGACTCCGCACCATACGGAGCCCACCAGGAAGATGGTGATGCCTATATAGATCATGCGCTTCCGGCCGAAGTGGTCGGAGAATTTTCCGTAGAGCGGGAGCAGAGCAGTGAGCGCGAGCATATAGCTGCCAAACACCCAGGCCGACAACTCCACATGTCCGAACTCCGCGACAATGGTGGGAGTTACGGTACCCGCGATGGTCGAGTCGAGCGCCGAGACCGTCATAGCCAGAATGAAGCCCCACACAGGGGTCAGCAAATGACCTATCGGTTCCTTCTCGGTCTTTGTCGCAGCACTCATCCGCAACGTTTTCCTTTCCCCTGTCAACATGCCCTGAAGGACCTCCCGCCCAGCCTGCCGGGAGCATCCGCACTGATCAACTTCCCAACGACGCAGTCTCCGTGAGACCTCTTCCCGGTTGCGCACTCCGTGACACACGGGCGGAATGGCGACTACCGTTTGCCGAGCCACATACATGGAAGGGGCACTTTGATGACCGGACAGAGCGGCACCGCCAGGGGATTCGGTACGCGAGCCGAGGCCAATATCCCAATTATCAATGAATACCGGGCAAACCGCACAGAGAAAGGGCCCGACGAGCGGGGCGCCGGCTTGCTTCTGCTGACCACGACGGGGGCACGTTCCGGGCTTCCTCGCACCAGTCCGCTCGGCTACACCACCGATGCGGGTCACCTGATCGTCGTGGGGGCCAAGGGCGGCGCCCCGGGCAATCCCGACTGGTACCGGAATCTGATGGTGAACCCCGAAGTCACGGTGGAGCAGGGGCCGCAGACCTTCCGTGCGCTGGCCACCGAGGCCGAGGGCGGGGAGCGGATCCGGCTGTACGAACAGCATGTGAGCCTCTTCCCCGTCTACCGCGACTACGAGAAGAAGACCGACCGTCTCTTCCCGGTCGTCGTACTGAAGCGTATCGACGGCTGACGGGCACTCATCGCGCTGCCGACACGGGCAGCGGCAACAGGGGGACAGGGGCCGGGCGCATTCGCCGGGCCCCTGCCCCCTTTTTCATGGAGTCCGTCCGGGCCCCGCTTCCCAAAGACGCAAGCTCGCACGTTTCCCATCCAGGATGCGCAGCGGGCCAATCCTGTTCCCCGGCCAATACTTGAGCACATCAGCCAGTGGAGGAGCAGGTTTCAGTGGACGTCATACGCGACCGAATGATTGCGGGACAGTCCTCCATCCTGGGGGTCTACAACTTCCTGGAGGAGAACGAAAGTCTGTCCGCGGAACAACTCGCGGCACGCCAGCGGCATCTCATGCGCGCACAACTCGAATTTGCACGGCAGGAGTCGCCGTACTTCGCGAATATCCTGCGCCATCATCCGACTGACGATCTGCTGAACTCTCCGGAACGCTGGGCTGATCTGCCGTTCATGGACAAGTCCGTCCTGCTCAAGAACTTCGACATGGTCAGGACCCGAACGGACATCTCTTTCCGGCACGTGGCGCAGTACCTGTCGGACCGGTCCCTGGTGGACGAGCCGTTCAACGGTTCGGGCCTTCTGGTGGTCAGCACCGCCGGCACCTCGGGCAAGCCCGGCTACTTCGTCTACGACCCGCGCGAGCAGGCCCACATCCGCGCCCAGTACTTCCGCTTCATGCGGGCGATCCTGGCCGGGATCAAGCCGCAGGGCCCGCTGCGGTCGGCGGCGATCATCGTCACCGGAGCCCACATGATCGGGTACAAGATGCAGCAGCATCTGCCGCCCGAGTTCTTCCGCATGATTCCGGTCCTGCGGGAGGGGCGCGCGGTGACCGTCGAGGAAACGGCGGCGGAGCTGGCGGACTTCAACCCACAGGTACTCACCTGCTTCGGTTCGACGCTGCGCATGCTCACCGAGTACAAGGAAGCCAATCCGGACTTCTCCTGGCGTCCGCTCGCCCTGATCAACACCGGCGCGACGCTGGAACAGGATGTGCAGCGGCGGGCCCTCGCGGCCTTCGAGGGCGTGCGCATCTTCGACCTCTACGGCTCCACGGACACCGGTTACATCGGCTGGACGTGCGAGCGGGGTTCGATGCATCTCAACACGGACTGCATGCGGATCGAGATCCTCGACGAGGACAACCGACCCGTCGCGGACGGTGAGTTCGGATCGATCGTCATCAGCACCTACTGGCACCGCACTCTGCCGATCATCCGGTACCGGCTCGGCGATCTGATGTCGGTGAGCACCGGCGGCTGTGCCTGCGGCCGGAACCTTCCCGTGGTCAAGGAGCTTCTCGGCCGGGAGAACACCCTGCTCTACCGGCGTGCCGAGACAGGTGTCGCACCGGTCCCGCAAGGCGTCTTCATGGAGATGTTCGAGACGATCAGCGGGGTCCGGCGCTTCCGTCTGGTGCAGGAGACCCTGGACCGGGTGACCGTGTCCGTGGTGCCGCTGCCGGACAGCGCGCCGGGGTTGGCCGAGCGGGTCGCCGAGCGGGTGACCCCCGTCTTCGGCGAGGGTGCCTCGGTGGATGTACGGATCGTGGACGCTCTCGTACCGCCGGCGTCGGGCAAGCTCCTCCCGGTGGAGCGGCTCTTCGATCCGGCCGCGGAGCGCGCGGGCCTGCGATGAGAACGGGCTTCGCCGACCTCCACCACGCGGTCCTCAAGACCGACCTGTGCAGCTACTGCGGTGCCTGCGTACCGGCCTGCCCGGTCGACGTGCTCTCGTACGCGAAGGAGCAGCCAGTCATCGACGGGTCCTGCGCGTCCGGCTGCCGGGTGTGCTTCGACGTCTGCCCGGAGAACCGGGCGGGTGGCACGCTGCTCCAGGACTACATGGCGGATCACCGGCCCGATGAGGAACGGCAGTTGGTGGGCCGGCTGACCGACCCCGATCTGCTGGCCCGGACCGGTTCGGGCGGACTGACGACCGGGCTCGCGCTGTATCTCCTGGAGTCCGGTCGCGTCGACGGAGTGGTCATGACGGGGTTCGGCGGGGACTCGGCCTGGGAACCGCGCCCGTTGATCGCGACCACGCGCAGCGAGGTGATCGCGGCGAGCGGTCCCAAGTACGCGCTCAGCCCCACGCTCTCCGTGCTGGACCGCATCGCCGAGGAGGGACACGAGCGGGTCATGCTCGTGGGGCTGCCCTGCCACATCGAATCGCTGCGACAGCTCCAGGCGGCCCAGGACCGGCTGGAGGAAGGGCCGCGCCGTGCGGTGCGGGCCATCACCCACGCGGTCGGACTGTGGTGCGGCAACAACTTCCGTACCGAAGGGACCGAGCGTTTCATCTCCGCCATCGGAGTCGACCCGGACCGGGTCACGGAAGTGGGGTACACACGACGCGACGGCAGGCTCGAATTCAGCGTCAGCACCCCGGACGGCTCCACCGGAACCCCGTTCGGCCAGTACCTCGGCTATCTGCTCGCCGGACAGACGGCCCCCTCCTGCCAGGGCTGCCGCCGCTGGCACGCCGCCTACGCCGACGTCTCCGTCGGTGGCCTGGACACCCCCGGACTGAAGTGGTCCGGATTCATGGTGCAGACGCGCGAGGGCCATGACCTGGTCAGCGGCGCCGAGGCCGCCGGCTACATCACCGTGCAGGACATGTCGTCCGACGAACGCGCCTGGCTCGCACGGAAGAACCAAGGATCCCGCGGGTTCGGAACCCCGAAACCGCTCTACAGCAAGGGGAACCAACGTTGAACGAGGGCAAGAGTCTGCGCACACGCCGCCTGATGTCCGAAGCGGGACGGTCACTGATCGTTCCCATGGACCACGGCATCAGCGTCGGCGCGACCACAGGGCTGCGTGACATCGCCGCGACGGTCGAGCAGGTCTCCGTCGGAGGCGCCAACGGTGTCGTCCTGCACAAGGGCCTGGTCCCCACCGTGCAGGGAAGCCTGAGGCCCGAGACGGCACTGATCGTGCACATGAGTGCCTCGACCTCACTGGGCACCCACATCAACCGGAAGGTGGCGGTCTGCACCGTGGCCGAGGCGGTGCGGCTCGGCGCGGACGCGGTGAGTCTGCACATCAACGCCGGCACCGAGACCGAGCCCGAGCAGATCGTGGACACCGCCAAGATCGCCGAGGAGTGCGCCCTGTGGGGGGTGCCCCTGCTGGCCATGGTGTACGTCCGCAGTTCGCCGGAGGACGAGCACAACCCCGTGAAGGTGGGCCACGCGGCCCGGATGGCGGCCGAGCTCGGCGCCGATCTGGTCAAGTGCCACTACACCGGGGATCCCGAAACGTTCTCCCGGGTCGTCGAGGGCTGCCCGGTCCCGGTCCTGATCGCCGGCGGGGCGGCGCACGGAGATGTGCGCAAGCTCTTCACGACCGTGGCCGAGGCGCTCGACGCCGGAGCGGCAGGGGTGTCGATGGGCCGCAACATCTTCGAGTCGCCCGATACGACGGCCCTGACCCGCCATCTCGGCAAGCTCATCCACCACGGATGGTCCGCGGACCGGGTCTACGCCGCCTACCAGGAACAGCTCTCCTCCGACGCGCCGCTCGCGGCCGTCTGAGCCGGAACATCCGCCCATTTGGTTCCGACTGTCTCCTCTCCGTCCCCTCTCCACCTCTCCCAACGAACAGAAGGCGAACATGACTGACGTCATCGACGACAAGCCCAAGGCCGCTTCGAACAAGCCGCGGGTGCCGGCACCGGCCAAGAAGACGACCGTCGCGGAGCCGGCCCCCGTGCAGGCTCCGCTGCCTCCCGGCAAGAAGTACACCTGGCACGACTTCCGCAAGATCGCCGGGCGCCCCGACACCGCCGAGATCTTCGAGGCCGTGCAGCGCCTGCACGGCGACGGGGGCGGCGTCGTCATCGACGAGGAGCACCTGTCGCTGGTGCCCGCCGGCCTTCAGAAAATCAAGCTGTTCTCCGGTGTCCCGTCCCAGGAGAAGCTCGACCGGATCCGCAAGGACTACGACGTCCTCGTCCTGGACGCGGCGGTCGTGGCGAGCAACTGGTTCGTCGAGAACGAGTCCAGGATCGGCATCCCGGTCGGTGCCTCGGTCGACGTCGTCGACCCGCGCTCGCTGGAGCAGGCCGTCGAGATGACCCGCGTGGTCAAGCTCCTGCTGGTGACGTTCAAGGACACCACCAAGATCCCGCTGGAGATCGTCCTCGCGGACGCGCAGAACCACGGCTGCCAGACGGTCATGGGTGTGCGGGACAGTGTGGAGGCCAATGTGGTCTTCGGTGTCCTGGAGATCGGTGCCGACGGAGTTCTCGTCGACGTCGACGACCTGACCGCGGTCCACCGGCTCCACGAGGTGCTCGTCGCGGCACAGCGCACCCACGGACAGCAGCTGCAGAAGCTGACGATCATCGAGACCCGGCACGTGGGCATGGGCGACCGGGCCTGCCTCGACTTCACCTCGTACATGGGGCTCGACGAAGGGGTGCTGCTCGGCTGCTTCTCCGGTGGCGGCATTCTCGCCACCAGCGAGACCCACCCGCTGCCCTACATGCCGACCCGGCCGTTCCGGGTCAACGCGGGCGCCCTGCAGATGTACGTACTGGCACCGGACAACCGCACGTGGTACCTGTCCGACCTGCGTGCCGGCATGGAGGTACTGGCGGTCCGGACGGACGGCACGGCACGTCCGGTCACCGTGGGCCGCGTCAAGATCGAACGGCGTCCGATGCTGCAGATCATCGCGGAGGCCCCGGACGGCACCCGGATCACCACGATCATGCAGGAGGACTGGCACGTCCGGGTGTTCGGCACCGACTCCAAGCCGCGCAACATCACCGAACTCAAGCCCGGCGACGAGGTGTTCGGCTTCACCCAGGAGCCCGGCCGGCACGTGGGCGTCAAAGTGGATGAGCTGATCATTGAGCAGTGACGCATGGGACGGCATCGAGGTGGTCGACGCCCATGCCCACGCCAATCGGGCACTGGTACCGCGACTGCTCGCCACCATGGCGGCGGAGAACGTCTCGGCGGCCTTCCTGGTCGCCGGGGGCGTCGTCTCCCCCATGGAGCTGTCCCACACCATCGTGACGGAAGGTCCCGGCCGGGACGTCGACGCCGACAACGCCGAGCTGCTGGAGGCCATCGAGGACGAGTCCTCGCTCGCCGCCTTCTGCTTCGTCAACCCGCACCGGGCAGCCGGTGAGGCCGACCAAAAGCTCGTCGAGGAGTGCGCCGGGATCAAATTCGCCCCCGGGGTGCACGGCATCGGTCATCTCGATCCCCGGGTCCAGTCGTACGTCGACCTTGCGGCGGAGCGGGGCCTGCCCGTCTACTCGCACTGCATCGGCAACGGCGCGCTCTCGGTCGAGTCGTACGCACGCCTCGCCCGCCGCAACCCGGAGGTGACGTTCATCCTGGGCCACGCCGGGCGCGGCAACTTCGATCTGGACGCCGCACAGGAGATCCGGGACGCCGAGAACGTGCTGTTCGAGACGTCGGGCGGATTCGACTTCGTGATCAAGAACGCGGTGGAGACGCTCGGTGCCGAACGGGTCGTCTTCGGCTCGGAGTTCCCCATCCAGCACCCGAGGGTCGAGCTCACCAAACTCGCCCTGGCCGTCGCCGAAACGGATCTGCCGGCGGTCCTCGGGGGCAACATCCGGCGCGTCACACGCACCAGGAAGGGAGGAAGCACATGACGGATCAGGACCTGCTGGCCGGCATCGTGGGCCACGCCTACCGCAACGCACCGTACCTGCGGGCGAAGTACCGGAACGCGGGCGTCGATCCGACGGACTGGTCGGACGGGCTCTTCACCCGGCTGCCGTTCACCACGAAGGACGATCTGCGCCTCGCCTATCCGGAGGGCCTGCTCGCCGTCGAGCGGTCCGAGGTCGCGGTCGTCCACGAGTCCAGCGGCACGACCGGCGAGCCCACTCCGGCGTACTTCACGCAGGGCGACATCGACGAGTGGCTGGAGCGGATGCTGTTCAACGGCGTCGCGCTGACGGAGCGGGACGTCGTGCTCGTCAAGACTCCGTACTCGATGCTCACCACCGCCCATCAGATGCACGGGGCGGCGCAGCGGGCGGGAGCCACGGTCGTCCCGGCGGGCAACCGGACCGAGTTGATGCCGTACAGCCGCGCGCTGCGGCTGTTGCGCGACTACCGGGTGACGGTCGCGTACTGCATGCCCGTCGAGCTGATGCTCTTCGCCCGACGGGCCCTCGACGCCGGTCTCGACCCGGCCGAGGACTTCCCGGACCTGCGGGCGGCGGTGGTCAACGGCGAGGTGCTCAGCCCCGCCAAGAAGCGCTTCCTGGAAGAGCTCTGGTCCATCACGCTCTTCCCGGACTACGGCTCCACGGAGACCACCACGCTCGGTGGCGCGTGCGCGTACGGCACCCTGCACCTGTGGTCGGACCGCTTCCGCTTCGAGGTCCTCGACATGGCGAGCGGGCGGTGCACCCCGCACGGCACGGGTGAACTGGTCGTCACCTCGTACCACCGCCGGGCCATGCCGATCGTGCGGTACCGCATGGGGGACATCGTGACCGTGACCGACGCGTCGTGTCCGTGCGGCAGCGACCGGCCGCAGGTCCGGGTCCACGGCAGGGAGGCCGACCGCTTCACGGTCCGCGGGCGTGAGCTGTTCCCGATCGATGTCGAGGACGTCGTGTACGGAGCGCTGTACGGCTGCGAGCCGGTCTTCTGGTCCGGCGAGGTGGACGGCGACCGTCTGACCCTGGAGCTGGAGGCCATGGAATCCGGGATCGCCGACGTCCGGCGGCGGTCGGGAGAGCTGGCCGCGGCGCTCGAAGGCCGTCTCGGAATGAGCTCCACCATCAGCGTCGTCCCGCCGGGCACCCGGATGACGCTCGACCGCCGGGCCGAGCAGGAAGCCATGTTCAAGCCCGTCTATCTGCGCACGCGTGGTCAGGGCGGGCGCGGCCTCGACTACACCGGTACTTCCCAGGAGAACTGACATGACTGACATCAACACACGGCCGTCGATTCCGGCCGAGGCCAAGGCCGAGATGTGGAAGGCGATGTACTTCCGTGCCCAGGCCGGCATGGAGCGGTACATGGTCTCCAACTACGGCTACGGCGCCATCGACGAGTGGATCGACTTCTCCTCCGAGGCGACCGCCAAGCAGTCCGACCGTTACAAGACCGAGGGCGCGCTTCCCTTCACGGAGAACCTCACCCGGATCCTGGGTGACTGCTGGGGGTCGGACGTCACTGTGCACGAGGCGTCGGTCGAGAAGTCGAAGCTCGACATCGACAACTGCGGAATCCTCTCCTACCGGCAGGGCGCCGCAAAGCTGGGCATTGAACTGACCTTCGACGACCCGTGCCGTGAGTACTGCACCAAGCTCCAGTCGTCCATCGCCGCCAAGCAGGACCTCACGGCGACGTTCGAGCTCAAGCCCGGCGGCTGCTCGTGGTGCTTCACCAGGAACACGGAGACCGACGCGGAGGCGTCATGACGTCCGCCCTCCACGACGCGCCGGCCGGCGCCCTCGACGCGGACCGGCTGCGGCTGCTGCGTACGACGCTGGCGCAGGCCGCCAAGTCCCCGTTCTACGCCCCGGTGCTGGCCGGCCTGGGCGCAGCCGAACTGGCGGAGGCGGACTTCGGCCTGCTGCGACGGCTGCCGTTCACCGACAAGACGGATCTGCGCGAGGCAGGGCTGCGGATCCTGTCCGTGCCCCTCGCGGAGACCGTCCGCTACTACGAGTCGTCCGGCACCACCGGTACGCCGACGCCGACGCCGAAGACGAAGAAGGACATCGCGGCCAACACGCGTGGTCTGCTGCTGAACTGGCAGCGCATCCTGCGGCCGCAGGAGGACAAGGCGATCCTGCTCGTGCCCTCGGACATCGCGCCGGTGGCCGACGCGATGGTCTACGGCCTGGAGTCGATGAACGTCTTCAGCGTCCGTGCGTTCCCCTTCACCCGGGGCGTCTCCGGGTGGGACCAGATCGTACGGATCTGCCAGCAGACCGGCATCAACACCGTCCTCACCACCCCGGGTCTGAGCCTGCACTTCTACGCGGAGCTCAAGAACCGCGGCATCGACCCGATCACGTTCGGCATCCGCAACATCCTGCTCCTGGGCGAGCTGCTCACGGAGCCCATGCGGGCCATGCTGGAGCGGATGTGGGACGCCCAGGTCTACATCAACTCCTACGGCTCCTCGGAGATGGGGACCTGTTCCACCTCGTGCCCCGAGAAGCGCATGCATCTGCTGGAGCACATGTACCACTTCGAGTGGGTGGACCCTCGGACCGGTGCGCCCACGTCGGCGGAGATCGCCGAACTCGTCGTCACCACGCTGACCGCGGACGCCCGGCCCCTGCTCCGCTACCGCACCGGCGACCTGGTGCGCCGCCGGCCCGGCGGCTGCGCCTGCGGTCTCGAACTGCCGGTGGTGGAGGTGCTGGGCCGCACCACCGACGAGCTGGAGATCGCGGGCCGCCGACTGCGTCCTTACGACATCGAGGAGATCGTCTACGCGATTCCGGGCCTCCTCGGGTACTGCATCCGCTTCGAGGACGACGGCCGGCCCCTGCTCTGCCTGGAGGTGGAGCAGGACCACCAGGATGATGCCCGGTGCGCCGAGATCGTCCGGCTCACCGAGAAGGCCCTGGCCGCGCGCGATCTGCCGTTGGACGTCGAGCTGTCCTTCGACTTCAACGAACTCACCAAGCGGGGAGGTGGCTTCAAGAATTGGAAACTCACCCACGTAGTGCGGAAATGACAGTCCGGAGCTCGTGGCAGCTCGACGGCTGGGTCACCACCGTCCGGCTGAGCGACGACCGGGTGGCGGCGGCCGTCGCCCCCGGGCGGCTCGCCCTGGGCAGCTGGGGAAGTGCCGCACCGGACCATCTGATCGGCTTCGACAGCGCCGTCACCGACATCGCCGTCCATCCGGACGGCTGGCTGCTCTCCCTGGAGGCGGGGACCGTCGTCCTGGTCTCCCATCAGGGCCGACGGCTGGAACGGCGTGACGGGGTCGGCGGCTGGCGTCTGGCACCGGACGCGCAAGGCCATCTCGCGGTGAGCCGGAACGGTTCCGTCGCCCTGGTCGACCGTCATCTGAACGTGCTGTGGGCCGAGTCGGGGCCCTCCGCCTGGGACATCTGCCTCGGGCACGACCGGGTCACCACCCCGAGCACCGAAGGATCGGTGACCTGCCGCGCCCATGCGACCGGGGAGCTGCTCTGGCAGCACACCGAGGGTTTCCCGGTGTACGGATGCGCCGCGGTCGACGAGGGCTTCGCGGTGGGGACAGCCGAGGGCGCGCTGATCCTCCTCGATCTGTCCGGCGCACCGCTGCACCGGCGGGAGACCCACGCCGTACGCATGGTGACCAGCGTCGACGGAGGGCTGCTGGCAGCCTGCGTGGACGGGACCCTGCGCTCGTACGACTCCGGGCTCTCGGAGCGCTGGCGCTTCACCACGGGGTCCTGGGTGAAGGGCGTGGACGCCCGGTCCGGCACCATCGCCGTCGCCTCCGCCGACCATCACCTCTACCTCCTGGACCGCGAGGGCCGTGAACTCGGCCGCCACCGGGCCGGCCACACGGTCCTGTCGGTCGGACGGGAGGGCGGCCGGCTCGCCGCCGGGTCGGCCGACGGGCTGCTCTACTTCCTCGTTCCGCCGTCCTGACCTCTGCCGCCCCGCCGTCGTCACTCTCTTTCCAGCCCGACATTCAAAGGAGCACCACACATGTCTGACTACCTCGCGTCGAAGGTGGACGCCTGCGTCGTCGGTGCCGGACCCCACGGCCTCGCGCTGGCGAAGGCCCTGCTGGACGCGGGCCACAGCGTCGCCGTGGTGGACCGGGAAACCGACCGTTCGGGCAAGCGCCAGACCATGCTGATACAGCCGGGCGCCATCAAGGTGCTGGACTCCCTGGGGGTGCGCGAGGCGGTGGAGGCGGACACCCACCGGCTGGACGGCTACGACTACTACGTCGACGGGGACCGTATCGCCGCGCTGCGCTACGCCGACATCGAGGACTGCCCGTTCGCGTACGGCCTGGGCGTGCCCTACCGGGTCATGCAGCACGCGTTCCTCGACGAGCTCCTCAAGCACCCCGGCTTCCAGATCTTCGACGGGGCCGTGGTCGGTTCCCTGCTGAAGGACGCCTACGGCACCCTCAACGGGGTGGCCTTCACCCAGGGCGGCACCGAGCGCGTCCTGGAATGCCGGCTGGTGGTCGCGGCGGACGGTGAGGGCTCCCCCACCCGTGACCTGGCCGGCATCTCCGTACAGCCTGCCGCCTGGGACTACGAGGCGATCACCTTCCTCGCGCCGCGCCCCGACGACTGGCCGTCGGTGCTGAGCAACTACCGTGCCAGCGACAACCGTTACCTCGGTCTGGCCGCCTACTCGCCCGACGAAGTCAGTGTGCTGTGGGGCATCCGCAGCGGTTCGTTCGACGAGGTGAAGGCGCAGGGGTTCGAGACGTTCCTGGAGCGGATCCTCTCGGTGGAGCCGCGGCTGCGCCCGAGCCTGAAGGGCCTGCGCGGCTGGGAGGACGTACGCCACCACACCTTCCCGGGGCACATCGCCGACACGTGGGTGGCCGATGGCGTGTTGCTGATCGGCTCCACCGCGCACAGTCTGACCACGTTCGGCGGGCAGAACATGAACCTGGCGCTGTACGACGCCCAGTCCGCGGCCAGGACGGCCGCTCGGGCGCTCGCCGAGAACGACCTCTCGGCCGGCTCGCTGGCCGAGTACGAGAAGGAGCGCCGGCCGCTGGTCGAGAACATCGCAAAGTTCCAGACCCAGGCCGCGGCTCCGGACACCGACGGTTCGGGCGGCCCCGCCGCGCAGGCCGTCGCCGCCGGTCTGCAGCAGATGTTCCGTTCGATGGCTCTCGGCCCGAGCGCCTGGCAGACCGCGCCCGCCACCTCGGCCGCGGGGGCTTCCCGGGGCCCGGGAGCCTTCGACCCTTCGATGATCCCGACCGAGATCTACCGCTTCGACTTCCGCTACGACGCAGCGCTCAACTGGGCCTGGAAGAAGGCTCCGAAGAACGATCCGGTGATGACCGAGATCGGCATGTACGCCTGGGAGAAGAACGTCCCGATCATCGGTCCGCTGTCCGGACGTCTGCTGTGGCAGCTGGCGAAGATGTCCGGCGCCAAGCGGGTGTTCGAGTTCGGTTCGGCGGTCGGGTTCTCCACCATCTGGCTGGCGCGCGCCGTCGGCCCCGAGGGCAAGGTCTACTACACCGAGTCCGATCCCGTACTCGCCGCCAAGGCAGTGTCGTTCATCGAGAAGGCGGGTGTCTCGGACCGGGTCGAGATCCTGGTCGGGGACGCGATGGAATCCTTCCGTTCGGTCGAGGGCGACTTCGACCTCATCCTGTGCGACATCGACAAGCGGCTCTACCCGGAGGTGTTCGCCGTGGCTCTGCCTCGGCTGGTCAGCGGCGGACTGTTCGTCGCCGACAACATCTTCTGGAACGGAGACGCGCTGACCGGCTACACGCGGGATCCGATGGGCAAGGCGATCGGTGAGACCGTCGACGCGATGCTCGCCGAGGAGTCCCTGTTCACCACCCTGATCCCGCTCGGGGACGGGCTCGCGGTCGGATACAAGGAATGACCGTCCGGCTCGTCGCGCTCGGCGGCAGTATCGGGCAGTCCGGCCGGCCGTCGCGGACCGAGACGGCGCTGCGGCGTGCGGCGGCCGCGGCGGTCGGCGCCGGGGCGGAGGCGGAGTTCTTCGTCGGGGAGCAGCTGCGGCTGCCGCTGTACGATCCCTCGTCGTCCGTCCGGGACCCGAAGGCACGACGGATGCTGGAGGCCGTGCGGCAGGCCGATGCGCTGCTGATCGCGTCACCCGCCTACCACGGTGCGGTCTCCGGTCTCATCAAGAACGCGCTGGACTACTTCGAGGATCTGCGCGAGGACTCCCGTCCGTATCTGGAGCAGCGGGTGGTCGGCTGCATCGGGGTGGGGGCGGGACCGCAGGGTCCGGCCGCCGCGCTGCGCAGTCTGCGGGACATCGTGCACGCGCTGCGCGGCTGGCCGGCACCGCTCGGTGTGGTGATCGGCGCGGCGGCCACCGATCTCTCGGGCGGTCCGGAGGACCGCACGGCGGACCAGCTGAGTTCCATGGGGGTCGAGGTCACCGATTTCGCCCGCACCCGGGCGGCGGCACGGCCGCTGCTCGGCTGACGCGGCGGCAGGAGGAACCATGGCGCCGAGCGGGGCCATGCCAGCGACGGAAAGGAGGCTCGCTCGATGGAACACCCCATCATCTACGGCGTGTGTCACGACCTCCGGGTTGCCCGGGTGACGGTCCTCGGCGCTCCCACGCAGTCATGGGTCGTGGCGGAGATCTTCCGGGCCTTGGCCGATTCCGGCATCAGGTCGGACATGGCTCAGAACACCTCTGCGCCCGGCGGCCGGAACGATCTGTCCTTCGTTGTCGACGAGAGCGACTCGGCGACGGCGATGGCCGTGCTGGAACAGGTGCGCGACACCCTGCGTTTCGAATCGGCCCGGGTGGACCTCGGGGTCGGCAGGGTTTCGCTGGTCGGCGCCAGTCTGCGGTCCAACTCGGAGATCATCGCCCGGTACTTCGAGTCGCTGCGCGATGCGGACGTCGCGGTGGAGATGGTCGCCGCGACGGACAACTTCATCGCGGTGGTGACACGGGAACGGGACGCGGACAGGGCTTCCAGACATCTCAAGTCCACTTTCCAGCAAGGCGAACCGAGTCCGTTGCTGAAGTAGGCGTCCTGTCCTTTATGTTGAAAGTACAGACATGAGAACGGGCGGCCGTGTGAGCAGGCCGGCGACGAGAGGGCTTGAATGCGAGACCAGCACAGCACCCCACGGCATGTCCCCGTTCTGATAGTCGGAGGGAGTCTGAGCGGTCTGTCGGCTGCTCTGTTCCTCGCCGCCAAGGGCGTCGAGTGTCTGCTGGTCGAGCAGCGACCGGGTACGTCGGTGCATCCGCGGGCGCGGCTGGTGACGGCCCGCTCCATGGAGCTGTTCCGCTCGGTGGGGATCGAGGACGAGGTCCGCGAGGCGGGTGATCCCGGACCCATCGGTTTCGTCGTGGTGGACACGTTGGCCGACGAGCACTATGTGCCGACGGGTAACCACCACGACGAGACGCTCGACATCAGCCCGACCGGGATGCGCCTGTGCGATCAGCAGCGGTTGGAGCCGCTGGTGCTGGGGCGCGCGCGGGAGCTGGGCGCCGAGGTGCGGTTCGGGACTCGTTTCGACGGCCTCGTCCAGGACGCGGACGGGGTCACTGCGACGCTGGACGAGACCGACGGCTCGGGGAGCTGGACGGTGCGCTGCGACTATCTGCTGGCGGCCGACGGGATCCGCAGCCCGGTACGGGAGGCGCTCGGCGTCGGACGTCATGGTCCGGGGGCTCTCGGGCGCTCGGTGAGCGCGATCTTCGACGCCGATCTGGAACCGGTGATTCGGGGGCGGCGGGCGATGGCTGTCATCGTCAAGAAGGCCGGTGCCTTCCTGTTCGCCCGCGGCAACAGCGAGTCCCGGATGTGGCAGCTCGGCTTCCCGCTGTTCGAGGGCATCGACCCTTCCGAGGAAGGCTTGCGGGAGAGTACGCGGGCGCTGGTCCGGGTGGCCGCCGACGACCCCGGGACAGAGGTCACGGTGCACAGCGCCATGGCCTGGGAGAGCGCGGCTCTGGTCGCCGACCGCTTCCGGTCCGGCCGGGTCTTCCTGGTGGGTGACTCCGCGCACGCGATGCCGCCCGCCGGTGGGTTCGGCGGCAACACCGGGGTCCAGGACGGTCACAACCTCGCCTGGAAGCTGGCCGCCGTGCTGGCGGGCACCGCGGGCGAGGCCCTGCTCGACACCTATGACGCCGAGCGCCGTCCGGTCGCGGACTACACGGTGCAGGAGACCCTGGCCCGGATCGGGCAGTCGTCGGCCGAGTCCCGGGCGACCGTGCAACTCGGCTACTGTTACCCGTCCTTGCTCGCGGCCGCCCGTGAGTGCGGCGGCTCGGACGAGCCGGCCGGGGACGCCGCGGTCTCCGAGGACCCGCACCGGCCGTCGGGGCGTCCGGGGACCAGGGCCCCGCATGTCGTGCTGGAGCACGAGGGACGGCGGATCTCGGCGCTGGATCTGTTCGGTGACGGTTTCGTCCTGCTGACCGCCGCTCCTGGCGGCGCGTGGGACTCCGCGGCCGAACCGCTCGACGCACGGGAACCCGCCGTGACCGTGCGCCGGATCGTCGGCCCGCAACACCGGGCGGTGCCCGGCGAGGGGCCGGTGTACGTCGATGTCGAGGGATCGTTCCTCTCGTCCTACGGCATCAGCCTTGAGGGAGCCGTACTGGTCCGGCCCGACGGTTTCATCGGCTGGCGGACGTCCGAGGAGTGCGCGCGTGAGTGGCTGAGTGCGGCGGCACTCGGTCTCATCGGTCACACGACGTCCGGCACCCCTCGCTGATCCACGGCGAGCCGCCGCGGGCCCTTCTGAGTCCGTCCGGAGCACCGGACGGGCTCAGGGGCTCGGGCGGCGCCGGGGTCAGGCGCTTTCGGGCACGGCACAGGACGAGTCGAGATCCCGGGCGGCGAGCGCAAGAACGAACGCGAGAATGCCGCGGGTGCGTACGGGGTTGATTCCCGTCAGCTGTTCGATCCGTTCCAGACGGTAGGTCAGGGTCCGCCGCGCGACGTTGAGCCGACGGGCAGTCCTGGTCCTGTCCAGGTCCATGAGGTAGAGCGTACGGAGCGTCTTGAGGAGTTCCGGGGTCTCCACGATCGGATCGATCAGGGAGATCAGCTGCCTGCGGTACTCGCTGTCCCTGGAGATGGCGAGCTCGCTGATGACCTGGTTGCTCTCGACCGTCTTGCCGTCGAGCCCGGCGATGTTGGCGAGCGACTCGATCCTGGCAGCCTGCTGGATGGCCACGGCGAGTTCCGAACGGGGTGCTATGACCGCGCCGGCCGGCGCGGCGAAGGTGATTCCCACCCGCTTGAGCGTCTCCACGATCTGTCCGGCCTGTTCGTCCGGGCTGCGATGGGAGCGGATCGGGGCCAGGATGCACAGATGACGGCCCGCCTGGCAGCTCAGCCCCAGGTCTCCGGTCATCAGTGCGGCCGAGGCCCGCGCCACGGTGGCGGCGCTCGGCGTGATCTCGCCGACCACCCGGCCGGCCACAGCCACATACTCCTTCGCCGGTGTGTGGTGCGCGGTGGCCGCGAGTTCGTCGGTCGCGGATCCGTTGAGCATGAGGTCCGCGAGTACCCGGCGCGAGGTGTCGAGCCCGGCCTGCTTCTGGGCGTGTACGTAGGCGAGGCTGATCGCGGCGGTGATCTCCTTCACTCCGGTGGATGCCCACTGGGTCAGGGAAACCAGCTCGCTCTGCTCCCCGGGCCGGGCCGAGACCCAGCAATCCGCGACAGCGACCGAGCAGCCGACCTCCCAGGCGTGCAGCAGGGGCGCGATGCGCTCCCCCCGCTCGGCGAGCTGCACGGCGAGCGCGGTACACCTCGCGAGTTCGTCCGCGGGCAGGCGACCCCCCTGCCGGTAGAGTTCCAGGCCCCTGTCGAGGACCGAGCGCACGAGCTCCGCGCTGCCGGCGGAGCCGACCAGGCCCCCACCGTCCGCATATATTTGCACCTTTAACCAGATTTCCTGGGCGATTTCTTCCGTACGCGCAGCAAGCCTGGAAAGTATGTCCCCGCGAGAAAGCTCCAAAGTACCCATCACATGCCCCCATACATGTAGCGATATACTCCGGCCGTCCAAAATTCAACCACGCCGGACCAGTCACCACCGACCCCACAGATGAGCACAAATCCCGCCGGGGTGACTCGGGGCGCGGAGCGCGAAGAGCCGAAAGTAGCGCCCAATCTTGCACAGATTCGAACTGACTTCCATCGGGTTCCCTTCCCCCCCTACTGCAACGGCTATGACCTGCATCACACATACCGTTTATTGCACTCCCCTTGGCTATTCCTTTACTAACTTCGGGGAACTCTGCGCCAGCGCTCAGCCGGGCGGCTGCGGCCCACCACCGGCATTCTGGTTCCGATCGCCGCTCCCGCAATGCCGTGCAAAACCGGCCACGGCCGCGCCGACCGCGTTCGAGGGATCAGCCGCAACGCATCCGACCTGCCCCGAGGTGCTTCCCAGGTGTGCAGGCTCCCCCACCGGGCTTCGACACTGAGCATGCGGAGCGACTCATGACGGAGCCGATAGTGGACCCAGTACAGCGGCCGCATCGGCGCGCGATGACTGCGGCAGGCTGCCGCTGATCATGAGGGCCAAGGGGAGGCCGCAGTGTTCTTGGATCACGTCACTTTTGCTGTAAACGATCTTGACCAAACAATTACAGAGATAGAGGAGGCGTTGGGCGTCGCCTTCGAGGTTCCCACCGACACCATCCCGGGAATAACGGGCCGGGTCGTCGCCCTGAACGGGAGTTTCCTGGAAATCATGGCGGTTTCCGAACCCGAACAGGCGGGCCTCTCCCCGTTCGGTAAGAAATTCGTCCAGTACCTGGAGGAGCGAGGTCCCGGCATCTTCTCGGCCACGCTGTGCGTCGAAGATCTCGCGAACCTTCAGGAGAATTTGCCGGAGACCGTCAAGAACTGTGGACCCATTTCCACCTGGGTACCTCAGCCCGACGGCTCCAAAATTCACTTCTCCTCGCTGTTCTTCGGTCAGTACCACCTGATGCCGTGGGTCATCGAGTACCACTCCGAGCTACCCGACGTGTCGATCGACATGCGGCTGCGCTCCGCCACGATCCAGGTGTCGGACCTGACCTCGGCGGTACGGCACTACCGGCTGGTTTACGGCATTCCGGAGGACCGGGTGCGGCTCGACGGCGACACCGCCCTGCTCCTGCTCCACAACAGCTCCCTGGTATTGGAGCAGGCCGCCCCCGAGGGGCTGTCCGCGGTGGAGATCGAGGCGCCCGGCAGATCCCTCCGGCTGACGTTCGACATCAACGGGCTGGGCTTCGCCGAGCTGTGATTCCCCAGCCCGGCACCCGGACCCGAGAAAGGAACGAGCACGTATGAAGAATCGTTTCCTGGAAGGACGCATCGGGCCGGTCTCCGAGGAGATAACCGCGCCGGATCTTCCGGTGACCGGCCGGATTCCCACCGAACTGAACGGTCGCTATCTCCGCAACGGCCCCAATCCGCTGGGTATTGAGGACCCTCAGGCCTATCACTGGTTCACCGGTGACGGCATGGTCCACGGTGTGCGGCTGCGGGACGGCAAAGCCGAGTGGTACCGCAACCGCTGGGTCCGCTCCAGGAACGTGGCCGAACGGCTCGGCGAGCCGTGGCCGGCCGGTCCCGTCTTCGCCGACCGGGACGCGGCGGCCAACACACATGTCATCGGGCACGCGGGCCGCACCCTCGCCCTCGTCGAGGCCGGCATCCGCCCGTACGAGATGAGCTACGAGCTGGACACGCTCGGCCCGTTCGACTTCGACGGGGGCCTGCCGGGCGGATACACGGCACACACCAAGCGCGACGCGGTGACCGGTGAACTGCACGCGGTCGCGTACTACGCGGGCTGGGACTACGTCCAGTACATCGTCATCGACGCCGAGGGCACCGTGACCCGCACCGTGAACGTGCCGGTCGAGGACGGGCCGATGATGCACGACTTCGCCCTCACCCAGAAGTACGCAGTGATCTACGACCTGCCGATCACCTACAACGCCGGTCTCGCCAGGACCGGGGCCCGACTGCCGTACGCCTGGAACAACGACCACCAGGCCCGCATCGGCCTGTTGCCCCGGCACGGCGGCTCCGACAAGGTCCGCTGGTTCGACCTCGAACCGTGCTGGGTCTTCCACACCCTCAACGCGTACGACGAGGACGACACCGTCGTGGTGGACCTCACCCGGTTCCCGCGCATGCTGCAGAAGGGTGGGCTCGACGGCAACTCCGCTCCCGTGCTGGACCGTTGGACGATCGACCTGAACTCCGGAAAGGTGCTCCAGGAGACGCTCAACGACGAGAACCAGGAGTTCCCCCGGGTCGACGAACGCGTCGTGTCGCTCAAGCACCGGTACGGCTACACCGTGGCGTCCGACGCGGTGTTCGACACCGGATCGGGGGAGGTGATGCTCAAGCGCGACTACGCGAAGGGGACGACGGAACGTCGGCTGTTCCCCGTCGACTCCGCGGTCGCCGAGGCGGTCTTCGCTCCTGCCGCGCCCGACGCCCCGGAGGACCACGGCTACGTCATGGCCTATGTCTTCGCCCCGGAACGCGACGCCACGGATCTCCTCATCCTGTCCGCGCAGGACTTCACCGGCGAACCCGTGGCCCGGGTGCATCTCCCCGCACGCGTCCCGCCCGGCTTCCACGGCAGTTGGGTTCCCGACCTCGACTGAGCAAGCCGCCGTCCCGGACCGACCGGTCCCCCTGCCCGCCCGTCGTTTCCTGCCGAAGGAGCGGCGGGCATCGTGGCTCTGTCAACCCCTTGTCCCGCGGCGCCGCCTGCCCACAGTTGAAGACCCCTCACCGGAACTGCACACCTGGGAAGCCCCGGAATCAACTTGACCAGGCGGTTGTTGCACCTCATTGATTCGAGATGCAATCATCCTGAAGCCCGTCTCGCACGCGCCGACTTTACGTCTCTCTATCAGTTATCGGAGGTACGGAGAGTGTTTCATCCAAGTTTTTCTTCACCTCCTCGTACCGAAACAACGACGGCACACGACGCCCCGTATTCCGAACAGGACGGGGCCGAGGAAACCTTGTCCGAGCGCGCGGCCCCGCTGGCCCGGCTGACGGACGCCTTCGCCCTGACGCGCACCCAGGCCGGACAGATCGTGCAGGTCATCGGCCCAGTCGCGAGCGGCAAGACGGAGTTGCTGCGGGTATTCACCACGGGCGCCCAGGAGGAGGGCGCGCTCGTCCTGCCCGCGACGGGCCGGGCGGCCGAAAGGGTACAGCCACAGAGAGTACTGAAGCAGCTACTGGATTCACTGCCCGGGGAATTCATTGCCGATTCCGCGAGTGAACCAATGGAACAGGACCGGTCGACCGCTTCCCGGATCTTCAACGAAACCGTTCTGGAAATCTCGCGTCATACACCGGTAATCATTTCCGTCGATGACGTGCAGCACGCGGACACGGCATCGCTCGACATTCTCATGTCCCTGCTCCAGGGCTGGGAGGGCGCCCGGATCCTCACGGTACTGGCCTGCCGTACCGGTGAGGCGGCCGAGGACCTCGCCCTCTACCGCACCCTGCCGTCGCACCGGGAGGTGACCCGCATCCGGCTGTCGATGCTGTCGGCGTGCGGTACGCGCAGTCTGCTCACCCGGGCGCTCGGACCGGTGGCCGGCGTGCGGCTCGCGCCCGCCTGGCACGCGATGACCGGAGGAAATCCCGTACTCCTCAACACACTTGCGCAGTACGGCACACCGCCCGGCGGCGACGACGCGGCGGGAGTACGGGTGGACGCCCAGGGCTATGAGGCGTTCGGTCACGCCGTGATGCGCTGCCTGTGGCGGGCCGGGACGGTCGTATTGCATACCGCTCAGGCGCTGGCCACTCTCGGCGAGGTCGCCACCCCCGTCCTGCTGGCCAGACTGCTCGGCACTCCCCCGCAGACCGTCCGGCGTGCTCTCGCCGAACTGACGAGCATGGGGTTCGTCGACGGAGGGCTGCTCAGGTCGCCCGGGATCAGGGAGAGCATCCGTACCGGAGTCCCGTCGACGGCCCGGTGCCGCTTCCAGTTGCGCGCCGCCCGGCTCCTCTACAACGACGGCGCCGACGTGGAGACCATCGCCCCGCTGATCGAGGCCGCGGGAGGCAGCAGCGAGGACTGGGCCGTGCGCGCGCTCCTGGAAACGGCGCAGCGCTACACGCAGGGCCCGCGCTCCGAACAGAGGATTCGCTATCTGCGGCTGGCCCATCGCACCGGCGCCGACGGACCCCAGGCCGAGCGGGTGACCGTGGCACTGACCGAGGCCCTGTGGCAGACCGACCCGGCTCTCGCCTTCCGGTACGCGGCCCAGCTGTCCGCACCGGACCGGCGTGGCAGCCTGCCGAGCGGCGCCGAGCCGTTGCTGGCCAAGTGTCTGCTGTGGGGCGGCGAGGTGGACGAGGCCGCGGCGCTGCTCTCGTCGGCACCGCCCGACACGGCGCCGGACGCCTTCAACCAGGTGCGGGTGTGGTTCTCGTACCTCTATCCCGGCTTCGACACGTCGGCCGCCGTCGGCCCGTACCGGCCGCGGAGCCGGGCCGACGGGGAGCCGGCCGGCCGCGGGCCGCACACCATGACCGCGTCGTTCCCCCCGGGCACCGCTCACTGTCACCCGGGCGGGGCCGTCGAGAGGCTGCGCGGCGTACGACTGACGGAGGGTTCGCTTCCTCATGTGGCGATCGCGCTGGCCGAGTTGCTCGCGGCGGGACACACCCGCGAGGCCGCATGGTCGGCCGACCGGCTCCTGGAGCAGGCTGCGGGCAACCGGGTTCCCTTGTGGACGGCGATCCTCACCGCCTGCCGGGCGGAGATCGCACTGCGCCAGGAGGACCCGGCCGAGGCGGAACGTCTGGCGCACCTGGCACTCGACGAGATCTCCGAGGCCGGCTGGGGAGTCGCCCTCGCCGGCCCGCTGTCCACCCTGATCACCGCTCTCGTCGAGCAGGGGCGGGCCGAGGAGGCCGCACCGCTGGCCGACAAGGTGTTGCCACCCCACACGTTCCGGGGCAGCGCGGGGCCAGGGTTCCTCGCGGCCCGCGGCCGCTACAACCTCGCGGTGGGCGAGCCCCGGCGCGCGCTGCTGGATTTCGAGCGCTGCGGCGAGCTCCTGCGGACCTGGTCCGTCGACCTTCCGCTGTTGTCGGACTGGCGGGTCGGTGTGGGCGAGGCGCAGCTGCGCCTGGACCGGCCGCACGACGCCCGCCGCACTCTGAAGGCCCAGCTCCGGCAGTCCGACGGCCGCTATCCGCAAATCGAGGGCCAGATCCGGCATCTCCTGGCCGAGGCGACGGCGGTGGTCCGCCGGGTGCCCCCTCAACGGGCGGCGGGCGAACAGGAATCCGCGCCGCGTCTCAGCAAGGCCGAGCTGCGCGTAGTGGCCCTCGCGTCGTCCGGGCGGAGCAACCGCGAGATCGCCGGTGACCTTTTCATCACCGTCAGCACCGTCGAGCAGCATCTCACCAGGGTCTACCGCAAGCTCGGCATCTCCGGCCGCGCCGAACTCATCGAGTACGCACGCACCTGGAACAGCGAAGACCCCTTTTGGCAGGGACACCCCCACCTAGGGGGTGCCCCGCAGGATTAGGGGTTGGTGACCCCAGAACGGCCCCTTTAACGTGGGAAACGTTTGCACAAATCGATCGTTGCCCAGCGACGGAACGGGAGTGTGCTGATGGAGGACTTGGCTGCCGCAGCTGAGACACGACGCAGAACTTTCGGCGGGGGTGGGGTTCCGAGTGCCCCCGGTGCCCCGGCGCCACAGACCGGGATCAGATACGAGGTACTGGGCCCCCTGCGGGTGAGTGGCCCCAGGAGCAGTGGGTTCATCACCGCTCCGAAAATGGAGGCGGTGCTCGCCCTCCTCCTGGTCCGAGCGGGGCAGGTCGTGTCCATGGACGCGCTGGTGGCGGAGATCTGGGGAGACCGGGCGCCCCGCAGAGTCATCGCATCCCTGCAGGTGTACGTGTCGAACCTGCGGAAACTGCTGGCCGCCCCGGGGCGGGAGGAGAGCTCGATCGTGACGCGGGCACCCGGCTACCTGCTGAACCTCTCGGACGACGAGATGGACCTGCACGACTTCCAGCGCTTTCTCCAGCTCGGCAAGGAGCACGCGCGCGCCAAGCGCCACGAGCAGGCCGTCGCGTCGTTCCAGAACGCTCTGGCCCTGTGCCGGGGCTCCGCGTTCAGCGGGATCGAGGACATCCAGGCGATCAAGTCCTTCGCCACCTGGTGCGACGAACTGCGCCTGGAATGCTCGGAATTGCTGTTCGACTCGAAACTGGCGCTCGGGCAGCACCGCGATCTGATCGGTGATCTGCACGCGCTGGTCACCGACTATCCGCTGCGGGAGGCGTTCCACCGTCAACTGATGCTCGCTCTGTACCGTTCGGACCGTCAAGCCGACGCCCTGGCCGCCTATCGATCTCTGCGCGACAACCTCTACCACGAGCTCGGCCTCGCGCCCTGCCGGGGCCTTCGCGACCTCCAGCAGGCGATCCTGGTTTCCGACAGCAGACTCGAATACCTGGAAGCAGTGTGAACCACGAGGGGAATCGATGACCGACAGCGACCTGTGGATCAGGCGCTTCCAGCCCGACCCGCCCTCCGGCCCCCGGCTGGTGTGTTTCCCGTACGCGGGTGGGGCGGCCAGCTACTTCCATCCCCTGGCCACCTCGTTGCGGCAGACCACCGAGGTGCTTGCCGTCCAGTACCCGGGCCGGCAGGAGCGCAGATCCGAGGAGACGCTGCGCGATCTGCACACGCTCGCCGACCGGGTGGCTGCCGCGCTGTCGCCGTACCGCGACAGGCCTCTGGTGTTCTTCGGCCACAGCATGGGTGCGGTCGTCGCCCATGAGGTCGCTCTGCGTCTCGCCGAGGACGGCGAGGGCCCCGTGGAACTGTTCGCGTCCGGACGACGCGCACCGTCGCGCCACCGCGACGACAAGGTGCGGCTGCTCGACGACGACGGGCTGGTCCGGGAGCTGAAGCGTCTGGCGGGCACCGCCCCCGCGCTCCTTGACGACGAGGAGATCCTGCAGATGGTGCTCCCGTCGATCCGTGGGGACTACTGGGCCGTGGAGACCCACCGCCACCGCCCCGGAATGATGCTCTCGTGCCCCGTCACCGTGCTCACCGGTGACCGCGACGAGCGTGTGTCCCTCGATGACGCACAGGCCTGGCGGGAGCACACCACGGGCCGGTTCACCCTGGAGACGTTCAGCGGCGGGCACTTCTTCATCAATGACCACATGGAGGCCATCGTCCGGCTGCTGCGCCGTCGGCTGTCCGAACTCGCCCCGCACCCGTCCGCCGCCGCGCACGCCGTCCGGCCCGACCGCTGACCTCTCGCGTACCGCCTTCTTTCTACAGAGGCCGGCCGACTGCCCGCCCGCGGATCCCGCGGGCGGGCAGTTCCGTGTCACCGTGCTACCCGTCCGTCCGCGGCTCCGCTCCGGGCGCCGGCTCCCCCACGAGTTCGGTCCGCAGGTAACCGGCCAGCCGCTCCAGCGTGGGGTGGTCGTACACCGCCATCGGCGTCAGGGTGAGTCCGGTGACCGTGCACAGCCGGTTGCGCAGCTCCAGTGCGGTGAACGAGGAGAACCCGAGCTCCAGGAAGTCCGCCGTGGTGTCCACCAGGTCGGCCGACGGGTATCCGAGCACGGTGGCGGCGTGCTTCCGGATCAGTTCCAGCAGGAGCGTCTCCTGGGCGCTCGGGGACAGTCCCGCCAACTGGCCCGGCAGGGCGCTCGGTCCGGGTTCGGGACTCTCGGAGCGGGCCGCCAGGAACGGCTCCGCCTCCGGTACGCCGGCGATGAGTGACTCCGGTCCCCGGCCGGAGAACTCGGGCACGAACCGCTCCCAGTCGATGTCCGCCACCACCGACGTGGCCTCGCCGCTCGCCAGCGCCTGGCCGAGGGCACGGATCGCCATCCTGGGGCGCATCGCGTGGTGCCCGGACGTCACGGCGCTTTCCCCGTCGCCGGACCAGCGGCCCCAGATCACCGAGGTGCCCGGCAGTCCGAGCCCCCGGCGGTGGTGGACCAGGGCGTCCAGGAAGGCGTGCACCCGGGCATCGTCGCCGGGCCCCGGAATGCCGAAGAGTCCCGAGGCCGAGGAGAACACCACGAACGTTTCGAGGTCCGCGCCCCGGGTCAGCTCGTCCAGGTTCACCGCGGCCGCCACTTGAGTTTCCGCCGCTGTGCGGGTGCTCGTACGGTGTGCGTCCCACGTCCCGTCGTGCATCGCGCCGGCGTGCACGACGGTGGTCAGCGGGGACTCCACGGGGATCGCCGCGAGGGCCGCGGCCAGTTCCTTCCGGTCGGCCGGATCGCAGTGGGCCGTGTCGACAACAGCGCCGAGGGCGGACAGTTCGGTGGCGAACCGCGGCAGCCCGTCGGGGCGTTCGGCGATGAGCAGAATCCGCGCGGCCCCGTTGCGTACGAGCCATCGGGCCGCTTCCATGCCCGGCAGGGTGTCGCCACCCGTGACGAGTACGGTGCCGGAGGCGATGCGCCCGTCGGCCGGCCGGGTGCCCGCGCCGGAAACCCTGGTCAGGTGGCGGACGAAGGTACCGGAGGCCCGGACCGCCACCTGGTTCTCCCCATGGGGGTCGGTGAGCACCGCGGAGAACGCTCCGCCTGCCCGCACGTCCAGGACTTCAGGCAGATCGACGACGCCGCAGGGCCGGCCGCTGCCGGTCACCGACGTCTTCGCCGTACCCCAGAGACGGGCCTGTCCGGGTCGGGTCAGCGGGTCAGCCGATCCGACGGACACCGCACCCCGGGTCACATACCAGAGCGGGGCATCGGTCTCGGCGCCGATGAGCGCTTCGGGCAGCACCTGGTGCAGGGCGGTCTCGGGCTCGGCGGCGTGTTCGGTGATGCCCGCACCGAGGGCGGCGAACGACAGGACACCGCTGAGCGGCAGCTCATCGGTGAGCACAGCGCTGATCCGCTTGGCGAGAATGGCCGCGGAGCCGGGATCGGCCGGGTCCACGGGCAGTTGCACGACTCGGGCACCGCGTTCCCTCAGTACCTGAAGTGCCCATGTCGTGGGCTCGGAGCCGGCCGTGGTCTCGACGTCCGGAGGGGTGAGCATGAGCCAGGTGCCGGACAGTTCCGTCCCGCCTCGGTGCTTCAGCGGCTGCCAGCGCAGCCCGTAGCGCCACTGGCTCTGCTTGCGCCAGGCCGCCAGCGCGGGCAGCACGGCACGCAGCGAGGCGCTCTGCTCGTCTCCCAGCTCCAGTGATTCGGCCAGATCCGCGAGGTCGCCTCGCTCGACGTCTTCCCAGAACACGTCCTCCGCGTCATTGCGTGTCGCGTCGGCCTGGACCGGGGCCGGGTTGTCGAGCCAGTAGTTCTCGCGCTGGAACGGGTAGGTCGGCAGATCCACCACCCTGCTCCGGGCGGGAACGAAACCACCCCAGTCGACCTCGGCCCCGTGCACATGGACGTGGGCGAGGGCCTTGAGCAGGGTCACCACCTGCGGGCGGCCCCTGCGCATCACCGCCGCACCCGCCATACCCGTCACATGCGGAGCCAGCGCCGCATCAGGCCCCACCTCCAGCACGGACACGACACCGAGCTCTTCCAACCGGGCCAGCACCACATCAAAACGCACCGCCTCACGCACATGCCGCACCCAGTACTCCCGCGAGACCACATCACCCGCACTCACCACAGGAATCACCGGATCACGGAACGACACCCCGGCAACCACCCGGGCGAACTCCTCCAGCACCCCATCCATATGCGGCGAATGAAACGCATGACTGACCCGCAACCGCCTCGTCCTGCGCCCCATCCCCTCCAACTCCCCAACAACAACCCCGACCGCCTCACCATCACCCGCGACAACCAAAGAACCGGGACCATTAACAGCCGCAACGGAAACCCGGCCCTCCAGCCCCACCAGCAACGGAACAACCTCACCCTCAGCCGCCTGAAC